>DATIDP010000148.1:0-30548 GCA_035456265.1 Solirubrobacterales bacterium
AGGCGGCGCGCCGCCTCGATGTAGACGTCGGGCGCGGGCTTGCCGGCACCGACCTCCTCCGAGGAGACCGTCACCCGGAAGCAATCGGCGATTCCGGCCTGGTCCAGGACGAGATCGATGACGTGGCGGTTGGAGGATGAGGCGAGACCGAGCGGCGACTCGGCGGCCAGGGCCCTGACGGACTCGACCGCTCCGGGCAGCAGCGGCAGGCGCTCGCGGTAGAGATCGGCGACCCGGTCGGCGACCTCGGCGGAGATCCGCTGGGGCTCCATGTCGACACCCAGCCGGTCGTGGACGTATCGCGACCACTCGACCGAGCTCATTCCCATCATGTCCCGCTGCGCCTCCTCGTGCCACCGCCCGCCGTTCTCCTCGGTGAAGCGCCGGCGGACCTCGTCCCAGACGGCTTCCGAGTCGACCAGCACGCCGTCCAGGTCGAAGACGACCGCGTCGATGCCGTCGTCCAGCGGGCTCACTCAGGCCTTGGTCACGGCGATCCGCAGCTCGCGGCCCTCGATGGTGGCCGTCTCGCCCGCGCCGTCCGCGCCGTAGTCGACGGAGGTCGCCAGGGTCTCGCCCGCGATGTAGGACTCGTGTGCGCGCGCCGCGTCGAGCAGCTCGTCGTCGCCGCCGAGCTCGAGCGAGATCCGGTCGGAGACGTCGAGGCCGGCCTGCTTGCGGGCCTCCTGAACCGCCCTGACGACCTCGCGCGCCAGCCCCTCGCGGCGAAGCTCGTCGTCCAGGTCGAGCTCGAGGGCGACGGCGTGGCCGGCCTCGGCCTCCACCTGGTACCCCTCGAGCGGCTCCATGACGAGGTTGATGTCGTCGGCAGTGAGCGTGTGCTCCTTGCCGTCGATCGCGATGCCGACCTCGGCGCCCGCCTCCAGCTGCTCCGCGACCCCGCCTGCATCGAGCGCCTCGACCGCAGCGGCCACCTGCGGCATGTTCTTGCCGAAGCGCGGGCCGAGCGAGCGGTAGTTCGGCTTCACCCGGTAGGAGACGAGCTCCGCCTCTGAGTGGACGAAGTCCAGCGCCTTGACGTTGAGCTCCGAGGCGACCACGTCGTCGAGCCGCTCGATCGCCTCACGCTCGGCATTCGAGGCGACGACGACGGCCTTGCGGAGGGGTTGGCGGAGCTTCACCTTCGCCTGCGCGCGGGCGGCGCGGCCGAGCTCGATGGTGCGCCTGACGGCGTCCATGCCGGCCTCGAGCTGAGCGTCGACGAGCCCCTCGTCGAACTCGGGGTAGTCGCAGAGGTGGATCGAGTCGGGGTCCGGGTTGGTCCACTCCGCGACCGGCTTCTCAAGGCCGGTCTCCTCGCCGAAGAGCAGGTTGGCGTAGACCTCCTCGGCGATGAAGGGCGTGAGGGGCGCCAGCAGCTTCGCCGTCTCGCCGAGGCAGAAGCGCAGGGTCTCGAGGGCCGCGAGGTCCCCGTCCCAGAAGCGGCGGCGGTTGAGCCTCACGTACCAGTTGGAGAGCTCCTCGGTGTACTCCGAGATCGCGCGCGCGGCGTGGGTGCAGTCGAAGCCCACCATCTGCTCGCGCACCTCGGCGATCGTGCGCTGGAGCCGGGAGACCGCCCAGCGGTCGAGCTCGGTGACCTCCGCGGCATCCCCCTTCGCCCACCTCGGGACATACGGGAGCTCGCCGGTCTCGAGGCCGGAGGCGTTCGCGTAGGTCACCCAGAAGGCATAGGTATTCCAGAGGGTGAGCAGGAACTGGCGCACAGCCTCGCCGACCGTCTCCACCGAGAACCGATAGCCCTCCCAGGGCTCCTTCGAGGCGAAGTAGTACCAGCGGAACGCATCGGCGCCGAAGCGGTCGATCACCTCCCAGGGCTCGACGACGTTGCCGCGGCTCTTCGACATCTTCTGACCATCCGGGTCGAGGATCAGGCCGAGACAGACGACGTTGCGAAAGCTCGAGATCCCGAAGAGGAGGACCGCCTCGGCATGCAGCGTGTAGAACCAGCCGCGGGTCTGGTCGATCGCCTCGCAGATGAAGTCGGCGGGGAAGCGCTCCTCGAACAGCTCCTCGTTCTCGAACGGGTAGTGGTACTGGGCCCAGGGCATGGACCCCGAGTCGAACCAGGTGTCGATCACCGAGAGGACGCGACGCATCGTGCCGTCGCAGCCTTCCCGCTCGCAGGCCCAGCTGACTTCGTCGATGTAGGGGCGATGGAGATCGTCCGGAACCCCGCCGGCGCGCTCGCGGATGTCGGCGATCGAGCCGGCGCAGAAGCGTTCGCCGCAGTCCTCGGCATCGCACTGCCAGATCGGCAGCGGCGTTCCCCAGTAGCGGTCGCGGGAGAGGGCCCAGTCGACGTTGCCCTCGAGCCACTTGCCGAAGCGACCGTGCTTGATGTGCTCCGGATGCCAGCCGATCTCCTCGTTGGCGGCCAGCATCTGGTCGCGGACCTCGGTGGTCTTCACGTACCAGCTCGCCTTCGCGTAGTAGAGGAGCGGGGTGTCGCAGCGCCAGCAGTGGGGATAGGCGTGCAGGTAGGTCTCGGCCCGGAGCAGCCTGCCCTTCGCCTCGAGCGCCTTGATGATGTCCGGGTCGGCCTCCTTGACGAAGCGGCCGGCGAAGTCGGTGATCCGCTCGTCGAAGCGACCGCGATCGTCGACGGGATTCTGGAGCTTGATCCCGTACTGCTCGCCGAGCCGGAAGTCGTCCTCGCCGAAGGCGATCGCGGTATGGACGAGCCCCGTTCCCTCGTCGGTGGTGACGAAGTCGGCGAGCAGGACGGTGTGCCCCCGTGGGCCGTAGTCGGTGATGTAGTCAAAGGGGGGCTCGTACCCGGTTCCGGCCAGGGCCGCGCCAGGGAAGTGGGCGAGCACCTCGGCGTCCTCGCCGAGAACGTGCTCGACCCTCTCCCGGGCCAGGACGAAGACCTCGTCGCCGAGGCGAGCGCGCGCGTACTCGATCTCGGGGCCGGCGGCGACCGCGGCGTTGCTGATCAGCGTCCAGGGGGTGGTCGTCCAGACGAGGAGCTGGTCGCCGGGCTCCAGCGGAGACTCGGGGATCTGGTGGCTCGGAGCGGGCTGTCGGATCGGGAGCTTCACGTACACGCTCGGGTCCTCGACGTCGTGGTAGCCGAGGGCGACCTCGTGCGAGGAGAGCGCGGTACCGTCGCGCGGGCAGTACGGGACGACCTTGTATGCCTCGTAGAGGCGGCCGTCGTCCCACATCCGGCGCAGCGCCCACCAGACCGACTCGATGTACTCGTTGGTCATCGTCACGTAGGGGTCGTCGAGATCGATCCAGTGACCGATCCGCTCGGTCAGGCGGGTCCACTCCTCGACGTAGCGGAAGACGGATTCGCGGCAGCGCTCGTTGAACTCGGCGATTCCGTAGTCCTCGATCTCCTCCTTCGAGGCGATCCCGAGCTCGCGCTCGACCTCGAGCTCGACCGGCAGGCCGTGGCAGTCCCAGCCGGCCTTGCGCGGGACCCGGTTGCCGGCCATCGTCCGGAAGCGCGGGTAGATGTCCTTGAAGACGCGGGATAGAACGTGGCCCGCGTGGGGTCGGCCGTTCGCCGTGGGCGGGCCGTCGTAGAAGCCCCAGAGCGGAGCGGACTCCCGGTTCGTGAGCGAGCGGCGGAAGACGTCGCGCTCGCGCCAGCGCTCCAGGATCCGCTCCTCGAGCTCGGGGAACGACTGCTTCGGGTCGACTGGGCGGAATCCGGCCATGGGGCCGGATTCTGGCAGTCAGTCCTCGGGGATCGTCAGCGCACCGTTCTCCTCGATCGTCCAGCGCGGGTGGTGGGCGACCTCCCAGGGGTGACCGTCGGGGTCGATGAAGACGCCCGAGTAGCCGCCCCAGAAGGTCTCGGCGGGCTCGCGGCCGATCGTCGCGCCAGCCTTGCGCGCCTCCTCGATCACCTGGTCGACCTCCTCGGTCGAACGGGTGTTGTAGGCGAGGGTCACCCCGCCCCAGCCGGGCGAGTCGGTGACGGCGCTGTCCTCGGCGAGCTTGTCGCGGCCCCAGAGCGCGACGACCATGCAGCCCGTCTGGAAGAAGGCGACGTCATCGCCTTCCTCGGCGCCGGTCTTCCAGCCGAGCGCCTCGTAGAAGCGTCGTGCGCGGTCGAGGTCCGAGATGCCGAGGGTGATGAGGCTGAGTCGCAGGTCCATTCGCGGGCTCCCTTCCGATCTTGGTTCGCGCCGACGCTACCCGGCCATCACCCGCCTGCCTTGAAGATTTCGGACGTTCGCTAGGTTCAAAGCGTGAGCCTCTATCGCGAGCTCGCTCCATCGCCCGAGCTGCATGGGCTGGCCGCCTGCCGTTGGCTGCGAGTCGTGCCGGAGGGCTCACCCTCCACGACGCTCGTGCTACCGGACGGCTGTGTGGACCTGATCTGGCGGAACGGCGAGCTGGTGATCGCCGGCCCGGACCGCAGCGCGAACCCGACTCGCCTCAGCGCCGGTCAGAGGATCCTCGGACTGCGGCTGCGTCCGGGGGTGGCAGGCGCGGTGCTCGGTCTGCCGGCGAGCGAGGTGCTCGACGAGCGCCACCCACTCGAGGACGTGCTCGGCCGAGTGGCGGCCGTGCTGGCGGAGCGAATCAGCGATGACGGTGAGGAGGCGGTGTTCGGCCACCTGGAGGGGCTGGTGAGCTCGCGCCTCCGGGACGCCGGGCCCGACCCGCTGGTCCTGGCCGCGACGCGCCGCCTCGGCTTCGCGGGGAGCCGTGTGGACTCGCTCGCCGACGCCCTCGGGATCAGCGACCGGCAGCTCCGGCGACGTTTCCACGGCGCCGTGGGGTACGGCCCCAAGACGCTCGACCGCGTCCTTCGCTTCCGCCGCTTCGTCTCGCAGGCACCGGCGGTGGCCTCCGGGGAGGTCGATCTGGCCCGCCTCGCCGCCGATCTCGGCTACGCCGACCAATCCCACCTGACCCGGGACTGCGTGAGGCTCTCCGGGATGACGCCGGGAGGCTTCGCCCAGCGGCGGTACTGAGCCCCCGAAGCGGGTTTCAGACACCCACGTGGCGAGCACCATTCGCGTATGACAATCGGCACCTCCCTTTTCCTCATCGCCGTCGGCGCGATCCTGCGCTACGCAGTCAAGGACGAGTGGAAGGCGGTGGACGTCCCGACGGTCGGCCTGATCCTGATGATCGTCGGCGCCTTCGGCCTGATCCTCGGCCTCTACCTCACGTTCGTCCGTGGCCGTCCCGATCCCACGCTGGGCGAGGACGACGACGTGGTGGTGCGGCGGCGAACCCGCTACTAGGCGGCTCGATCGAGCTTGCGGCAGAGGTCCGCGAGCTGGCGCTTCTCGGCCTCGTCCAGCACCCCGAACGCCTCGCGCACCCGCTCCGCATGCGCCGGGAAGGCGTGGGTGACGAGGTTGTAGCCCGCCTGAGTCAACGCCACGGCCACCGCCCGGCGGTCGCTCTCCAGACGGCTGCGGCTGACGAAGCCGCGGTTCTCCAAGGTGTCCAGAACCTCGGTGGCGGTCGCCTTGGAGGCGCCGAGCCGGCGGCGCATGGTCCGCAGCTCGAGGCGGCCGCCGGCGCTGGTCAGCAGGACCAGCATCGTGAATCCGGTCGCAGAGACGCCGATCCTCTCGAGGTCCGCGGCGAGCCGCCGGGTCAGGTTGGCCTCGGCCCGCACCAGCGCCTCGAGGGCACGATGAGCGAGCGGATCGATGGGGCGAAGGGGCGTCGCCTCGTCGGTCACGGCTGATCAAGTTATGGCCCGCGGCGGACGTACGTACGATCGGGGTGTGCTCAAGCGAGTCGCCGCCGCGCTTCTGACCGCAGCGATCGTCCTGATCGCCGGCTGCGGTAACAGCCAGGACGACCAGGCGCCCGCCGTCTGCCTGGTCGGAAACGAGGCCTACCTCAAGGCTCTCCAGCGGGCCCCCGCATCCGTCCTGCTTGGAGGCACCACCCCGATCTCCGACTGCCTCGTCCCGCAGCAGGAGGCCGGACAGCTGGCCAGCATCGGCCAGGAAATGATCGTCGCGGCGACCAAGCTCAACGCGCAGGCCCGCCGGGATCCGGGCGGTGCCGCGTCGGTCCAGCTCGGCTACCTGATCGGAGCGGTCAGCAAGGGCGCCGACCCGATCCACACCGACCTGGTCAGGCGCCTCAACGCGTCCGCCCGCTTCAGCGAGTCCGGCGGGACGCTGTCGGCAAGCTTCGAGCGCGCCTTCGGTCGGGGCTACGCGGCCGGCCAGCGCTCCGGCTAGGTAGCCTCCGGGACAATGGAGGCCAGGACGACCGAACAGCTCTGGGGCGGCGAGACCACGAAGGCCGTTAAGAACTTTCAGATCTCCGGGCACCCGATCCCCGCGCCGGTGATCCACTGGCTCGGGCGGATCAAGGCAGCCGCAGCGCGCGCCAACGCCGAGCTCGACAATCTCGACGCGGACCTCGCCGAGCGGATCGCGAAGGCCGGCGACGAGGTCGCCAACGGCGAGCACGACGAGCAGTTCCCCATCGACGTCTTCCAGACCGGCTCCGGCACCTCTTCGAACATGAACGCGAACGAGGTGATCGCCGAGCTCGCCGGCGACGAGGCCCATCCCAACGATCACGTGAACATGGGCCAGTCCTCCAACGACGTCTTCCCCTCCGCGGTCCACCTCGCCGCGCTGGGCGAGGTCCACTCGGACCTGCTGCCGGCGCTCGACGAATTGCGCGCATCGCTCGAGCGAAAGGCCGACGAGTTCGCCGATCTCGTCAAGGCCGGCCGAACCCACCTGATGGACGCGGTGCCGGTGACCCTGGGTCAGGAGTTCTCCGGGTACGCAGCCCAGGTTCGCCTCGGCGCGGACCGCGTCCGCTCCACGCTCGGCCGCGTCGGTCAGATCCCGCTCGGCGGGACGGCCACCGGGACCGGGCTCAACACCCATCCCGAGTTCGCGGCGAAGGTTCGCGAGAAGCTCAGCGCCGACACCGGCCTCGACATCTCGGAGCCCGCCGATCCCTTCGAGGCACAGGGCAACCGCGACGCGCTCGTGGAGCTCTCGGGCGCTCTCAAGACCGTCGCCGTCTCCCTGCTCAAGATCGCCAACGACCTGGCGCTGATGGGCTCCGGCCCCCGAGCCGGCCTGGCCGAGATCGTCCTGCCCGAGCTGCAGAAGGGCTCCTCGATCAGGCCCGGCAAGGTCAATCCGGTCGTCCCGGAGGTCGTGATCCAGGTCGCCGATCAGGTGATCGGCAACGACGCCGCGATCACCATGGCCGGGAGCCAGGGCCAGTTCGAGCTCAACGTGCGGGTGCCGCTGATCGCTCGCAATCTGCTCGACTCGATCAAGCTGCTCGCCGCCGCCTCGCGGACGCTCGACGAGAAGTGCGTCAGCGGGATCGAGCCGAACGAGGAGATGCTGGAGCGCCACGCCGAGGCGACCCTCGCCACCGCCACCGCCCTCAATCCGCACATCGGCTACGACCGGGCGACCGAGATCGTCAAGGAGGCGCACGCCTCCGGGCGGCCGCTGCGCGAGGTCGCGCGCGAGATGGGCGTCGAGGAGGACGTCCTCGAGCAGGCGCTCGACCATCGCAAGATGGCTCGCCCGCACGACTGAGCCTCAGGGACTCAGCGCCGCTTCTTCTTCTTGGCCGCCGAGGCGGAGCGCTTGTGCGTCTTCCTCGGCAGGCAGCGCATCGGCTCTCGCGCGCGAGTCGGTTCGCCCGGTTCGGCGACGCCGGGGTCTGGTCCGAGCCCAGATCACGGCGATGCGGTCGGTACCGCCTTGCCTTTGCATCTCCCCCTTCGGATCATTTCGGGGAACTACGCCGGGCGGAGCGATGGGATTGGCCCGCAGGCGAGGCTGGTGGATGGTGGCGGAGTCGCCGGCGGGCGGCTCCGCCGTTTCGGCTAGCCCTGGAAGGTGACCAGGCGCTCCTCGGTGAGCTCGCGGACCGCGTAATTCGGCCCCTCCCGAGTGTTGCCCGAGTCCTTGACGCCGCCGTAGGGCATCTGGTCGGTGCGGAAGGTGGGGACCTCGTTGATCAGCACGCCGCCGAACTCGAGCGTCTCGCCGGCCTTCTTGGCGTTGCCGACGTCCCTGGTGAAGACGCCGGCCTGCAGGCCGTAGCGCGAGTCGTTCGCCATCTCGAGCGCCTCGTCGAAGGTCTTGAAGGTGTGGATCGTCGCCACCGGGCCGAAGATCTCGTCCTTCCAGGTGTGGCACCCGTGCGGCTCATCCCTGATGACGGTGGGGGCGATGCAGCGACCCTCGTCGACGAGCTCGCCGCCCGTGAGGACCTCGCCGCCCGCAGCAGCCGCCTCGTCGATCCACTCCTTGACCCGGTCGCGGTCCTCCGGCGAGATGACCGGCCCGACATCGGTGTTCTCGTCCATCGGATCGCCGGTGACCAGGGACTCGACGTTCTTCACGAACCGCTCCGTGAACTGGTCGGCGATCGATTCGTGCAGAAGGATCCTCTGCACCGAGATGCAGCTCTGGCCGGCGTGCGAGAAGGCGTGCAGCTGGGCCTTGTCGGCGGCCGTCTCCCAGTCGCCGTCCTCGTTGACGATCAGGGGAGCGTTGGAGCCGAGCTCGAGGTTCACCTTCTTGTGCGGGGCCTTCGAGCGGATGCCCCAGCCGACCTCGGCGGAGCCGGTGAAGGTGATCGCCCCGATCCGCTCGTCCTCGACGATCGCGTTGCCGACCTCCGAGCCGGAGCCGCAGACGACCTGCAGCCAGTTCTCCGGCAGCCCGGCGTCGTAGAGGACCTCGGCGAGCTTGATCGAGGAGATCGGGGTCTGGCCGGCGGGCTTCAGGACGACGGCGTTGCCCGCGGCGATCGCGGGGCCGAGCTTGTGGGCGACGAGGTTGAGAGGGAAGTTGAAGGGGCTGATCGCGCCGACGACGCCGTAGGGGACGCGGATCACGATGCCCAGCTTGCCCTCGCCTGCCGCGCCGGCCTCCATCGGGACGGTGTGCCCCGTCAGCGTGCGGGCGGCGACGGCCGAGAACTCCAGCGTCGAGACGCAGCGCTGGGCCTCGACGCGCGCCGTCTTGACGGGCTTGCCCGCCTCGGCGGCGATCGTCATCGTCAGGGCGTCCTCGCGCTCGCCGACCAGCTCGGCGGCGCGGTCGAGCATGGCGGCCCGCTCGTGCGCGGGAAAGCCGCCGGCGGCGAACGCTCCACGGGCCGCCTCGACGGCCTTCTCGACGAGCGCGGCGTCGCCCTTCGGCACCCGTCCGACCACGGTACCGTCGTAGGGCGCCTTCACCTCCGACCAGTCGCCGGTCTCGATCCATTCGCCCGCGACGTAAAGCTTGTGATCCGTTGCCTGAATGGTCTCTGTCGCCATCGTCCTCTCCTTGCGTCTGCCCCTTACAACCGTAGCTCACGCCTCCGGGCCGCCAGAGGGCCGGGATGGCCAGTACGGGCCGCCTGCCTGCTCCATCGGGTACGCCGCAACTTCCCGCCGCCGGAGCCGTTATCCAGAGTCGATGCCTCGGGGGACCCGGACGATCCTGCTGGCGGTGCTCATCCTCGCCCTCGCCATGCCGGCGGCTGCCTCCGCCCTGGTGCGGAGCGGCGGCGCCCACAAGGCGGTCAAGGCGAAGGCCTGGGTGGTGAAGGGCGCGGGCTTCGGCCACGGAGTCGGAATGAGCCAGTACGGCGCCTACGGCTACGCCAAGCACGGCTTCGGCTACGGGGACATCCTGGCCCACTACTACACGGGCACCACGATCGGCACGACCGCCGATCGATCGGTGCGAGTCCTGCTGCGGGATAGAGCGCGGAGCTTCTCGTTCCGCGGCGCGGGCTCGGCGTGCGGTGCAGCCCTCAAGCCGGGCAAGGGCTACGTCGCCAAGCGCAAGCGCGCAGGCGTCGTGGTCCGCAGCAAGAAGGGGCGGCTGATCGCGCGCTGCGGCGCCGCGATGACGGCCGCCGGAGCACCAGCGTTCACGCTCGCGGGCAAGGGCACCTATCGCGGCTCGCTCGAGGTCCGGGCATCGGGCAGCTCGCTGCAGGCCATCAACGTCGTCGACGTCGAGGACTACGTTCGCGGGGTGGTCGCCGAGGAGTCACCGGCCTCCTGGCCGATCGAGGCCCTCAAGGCACAGGCCGTCGCGGCCCGCTCCTACGGCCTCTCCACCGGGATCCGCGGAGGGACCTTCGACCTCTACGACGACACCCGCAGTCAGGCCTACGGCGGCGTGGGAGCGGAGACGGCCAAGACCGATCAAGCGGTCAACGCCACCCGTCTGCAGGTCGTGATGTACGGCAGCAAGGTCGCCCAGACCTTCTTCTTCTCGACCTCGGGCGGCCACACGGAGAACAACGAGTTCTCCTCGCTCGGCTTCGGGCAGCCGGCGATCCCCTATCTGCGGGGCGTCGACGATCCCTACGAGGGCGACGCCGGCTCGCCGTACGAGCACTGGAAGCGGAAGTTCTCCGTCAGCCGGATCAGCTCGGCGCTGCGCTCGATCGGCCTGCGGGGCAAGCTCAAGAACGTCCTCGTGACGCAGCGCGGCACCTCGCCGCGGATCGTCCGCGCGAGCCTCGTGGGCACCGGCGGCCAGACGACGGTCAACGGACCGCAGCTCCGCACGGCGCTCGGCCTGCCGGACACCTGGGCGTTCTTCAAGAAGAAGTGATGCGAGGGCGCGCGCAAGCGCGACCCGTTTGATGGCGAAGCAATCAGCCGTCCACGTACGGCTGCAACGGGATCCCGTGGTCCTTGTCGCGGGTGCCGAACTCGTACGCCGCGGCGCCGCTCACCCTCAGTGTCTCGGCCGGCTGGCCGTCGAGCTCGACGTGCAGCTCGAGGTCGGAGATCGAGCAGTTGAGCGTGTGGTGCTCGGGGCCGACCGGATCGGCGTAGATCCAGGCGACGAAGTCCTTGGCGGGTGCGCTGACGGCGCCGGTCACCCTCGTCCCCTTCCCCTTGAGCTCGAACGACGCCCCGGTGGGCAGCTCGCGCACCTCGGTGCTTCGGATATGGCCGAACCCCCCGAGGCGGTGGGCCTGGCCGTCGAGCATCAGCATCCCGTTGCCGACCCACGGTGTGGTCCGCCCGCCCACCTTGATCCGGCCGACCGCCATGTCGAAGTAGTCCTCCTCCGAGCGGCCCTCGAAGCCCGAGCCCTGGATCCAGACCCAGCGCTCGGCGTGCTCGGCGCCCCAGTTGTGGCCCATCATGCCCCTCCACCTCTCGACCTCGATCCTCTCGCCGTCCAGCTCGAGGTGTCCGTTGAAGACGGCGTCGGGGTAGGGGCTCAGGAACTTCGTCTTCGGCAGGCGGCTCCGGTAGAGGAAGTCGCGCGGCAGATGGTGGAACGGCTCGTGATCGTCGGCGAAGATCAGGTCCCACCTGGCATCGAGGACATCCGTCTCGATTCGCCCCGTCGCCCGCCCGTCCGTGAGCGTCGCATCCGCGACCCGGATGTAGGTCTCGGCATCGGCCGCCAGCTCGTCGGCGCCGAACTGGCGCTTGGTCGCGCGCGGCCCGGCCGCGCTCGCGTCGAAGAGGACGAACCAGAGCGCGCATGTCGCCGGCTCCCCCGGGCGCTTGTGGACGGTGTGGCGGATCCAGGCACCGCGCCCGCCGCCGGCCTGGGTGAGCTTCAGGTAGAAGCTCTCGTAGTGCCCGGCCTTCTCCGGGATCTCCGGGAAACGCGCCTGGGTCCGCACGGGCGGGACGGTATCGGTCGTCAGGAGGTGAGGCGCGCCGCTCGCGCGCGAACCTCCGCCACCAGCTCGTCCGCGGCCGGAACGACCCGATCCCGCATCAGCACCCGCCCCGCGACCACGGTGGTGTCGACCACGGCGCCGCCGGCCGCGTAGACCAGGTCCGCGTCGAGGTCCCCGGCGGAGAGCTCGGGATCCGAGCCGCGCAGCAGGAGGAAGTCGGCGGGCTGGCCGGGCTCGAGCCGCGTACCGCCGAGCGCCTGCGAGCGCAGTCCGCGGGCGATGGAGAGCGCCTCGTTGGCCGGCAGCATCGCGGAGTCGCCGCTCGCGTGCTTCTGGGCCAGTCCGAAGAGCTTGACCTCCTCGAACATGTCGAGGTTGGAGTTCGAGGAGGCGCCGTCGGTGCCGAGTCCGATCGAGACTCCGGCCTTCGCCGCACGCGGGTACGGAAACACGCCGCCGACGGCGAGCTTCATGTTCGCGGCGGGATTCGTCACCACCGTCGCGCCGCGCTCCGCGATCAGCTCGAGCTCGGCGTCGTCCAGCCAGACGCCGTGCGCGAGCAGCGTCCTCGGTCCGAGGAGGCCGAGCTCGTCGAGATAGGCGGCAGGGCGCCTGCCGTGCGCGTCGAGGCAGTCGCTCACCTCCTTCTCCGTCTCGGAGAGGTGGATCTGCACCGAGATCCTCCGCTCGGCGCCGACCCGCGCCAGCCAGGCGAGGGACTCCGGGCTGACGGTGTAGATCGCATGTGGGCCGAGGCTCGGCGAGACCCGTGAGCCAAGCTCCGCGACGCGGTCGAGCGACTCGATCACCTCGCCCCGCATCCCCTCGCCCTTGGCGGGATCCAATTGGTCGATCATCACCGAGCTGATTGACGCCCTGAGCCCTCCGTCGACGACGGCGCGCGCGGCCTCCGCGCCGTGCCAGTACATGTCGAAGAAGCGGGTCGTCCCCGAGCGGATCATCTCCAGGCAGGCCAGCCGGGTCCCCCAATAGACGTCCTCCGCATGAAGCTTCGCCTCGGCCGGCCAGATCTTCTTCCGCAGCCACTCGATCAAGGGCATGTCGTCGCCGAAGCCGCGGAAGAGCGTCATCGCCGCATGCGTGTGCCCGTTGGCCATCGGCGGGCTGAGCAGAAGGCCGTCCGCATCGATCACCTCGTCGCCGACCTTCTGCTCGATCGACGGGCCGAGCTCGACGATCAACCCGTCCTCCTCGCGCAGGCCGACCTCCTGTCCGTCGAGCACGGCGCCGGAGACGGTGAGGCTCATCCGGCCGCCCCCGCGCCGAGCGCCCGCAGAGCCGCCTCGAGCGCCGTCTCGAGGATGGCCGCGGTCTCGTCGCGCCCGCGTCGGTACTCGTCGACGGTGAGGGGCTCGTCCGAGATCCCGTTCGCGAGGTTGTCCACGGAGCAGACCGCCGCGTGTGCAAGGCCGGCCTCGCCAGCCAGCACCGTCTCAGCCGCGAGGGTCATGCCGACCACGTCGGCCACCTTCGCCAACGCCCGCACCTCGGCGGGCGTCTCGAACCGCGGTCCGATCGTCTGGGCGTAGACGCCGCCGTCGATCAGCTCGGTCTCGGTGCGCTCGGCCCATGCCCCCAGGATCGCCCTGCGCCAATCGGCGTCGAAGCCCGAAACCGAGTGGCCGCGCGGGTCGTCATGGAAGCTCGGCGCGATCTCGGGCGCGTAGAAGTCGTCCGGGCAGAGGAACGAGCCCACCCCGAGATCCAGGCGCAAGCTCCCGACCGAGCCGAGCGCCAGCACCCGACCGCACCCCAGCTCGCAGAGCGCGCGAATGTTGGCGTGGTGGTCGACAAGCTGGGCCGGGATCGCTCTGTCGAAGCCGTGTCGGGGCAGCCCGATGATCTCCCCGGCGTCGATCGCCTCAACCGGTCGCTCGCCACCCGCGTCGACGCTCACCCGCTCGCCGTCCACCGGGTGGGCGTCTTCGGGGAGGCTGTAGCCGTAGACGACGGCGAGCCGATCGCCGCTGGCTCGAGGCGCTTCCATGGCGGCGACTCTAGTCCGACTCCGAGGGCCGCCAGGGCCGGCCCCCGGCGGAGCGGTCCTAGGTCCTGATGTGGACGACGTCGCCTTCCTTGACGACATAGTCGCGGCCCTCGATGCGGAGCGTGCCGCGCTCGCGGGCGGCGGCGTAGCCGCCAGCGTCCACCAGCTCCTCCCAGGCGATCACCTCGGCCCGGACGAAGGCGCGCTGGATGTCGGTGTGGACTCGGCCGGCGGCGTCGTAGGCCGTGCCGCCGCGAGGCAGGGTGCGCGCCATCGCCTCCTTCCCGGTGTCCGCGGTGAAGAAGCTGATCAGGTCGAGCAGCTCGAACGCGGCGCGAATCAGGCGCTCGAGACCGGACCGCTCGATGCCGAGCTCGTGCCGCATCTCCTCCGCCTCGCCCGGGTCGAGCTCGCGCAGCTCCGCCTCCACCCGGGCGGAGATCACGACGACCTTCGCCCGCATCTCCTCGGCGTGGGCGACGAGGTCGGGCGGGGCCTCGGTCTCGCCCTCGTCGACGTTCACCACGTAGAGGACGGGCTTCGCGGTCAGCGGCGACAGCTTTCGCAGCGCGTCGGGTGCGGCCTCCGGGACCGGGACGTCGCGGGCGGGACGTCCCCCCGACAGCGCCTCGACGACCGCCTCGAGCCAGTCGCGCTCGGCGATCGCCTCCACCTCGCCCGAGCGGGCCTGCTTCGTGACGCGCTCGAGGCGACGTTCCGCGGACTCGAGGTCGGCCGCGAGCAGCTCGGTCTCGATCAGCTCCGCGTCGGCGAGCGGGTCGACCCTGCCCTCGGGGTGCGCAACCGATCCGGCGCTGTGAGCGCGGATCACGTGGCAGATCGCGTCGGTCTCGCGAATGGAGGCGAGGAACTGGTTCCCGAGGCCCTCGCCCTGCGAGGCGCCCTTGACCAGGCCCGCGATGTCGTGGAAGTCGATCGTCTCGTGGACGACCTCGGAGGAGCCGAGAGTCTCCGCGATCCGCTCGAGCCGCTCGTCCGGCACTCCGACGACCGCGACGTTCGGCTCGACCGTGGTGAAGGGGTAGTCGCCCGTTTCCGCCCCCGCTGCCGTCAGCGCGTTGAACAGGGTCGACTTCCCCGCATTGGGCATGCCGACGATCCCGATCTTCATCAGAGCGGAGCGATCAGGCCGATGGCGACGCCCAGCACCGTTCCCGCAAGGACGTCGGAGGGGTAGTGCATGCCCAGGTAGGGCCGGGAGGCGCCGATGGCGGCGGCCAGGAGGAAGAGGATCGCCGCCTCGGGCGCGATCCGGGTCATCGCGGTCGCGCAGGCGAACGACGAGCTGGCGTGGGCCGAGGGGAAGCTGAGGGCGCTGGGAGCGCCGCCGAGCGGCGGCAGCCCCTCCAGCACGGGGCGGGGGCGCCTGACGATCACCTTGACGATGAAATTGAGCCCGATGGTGACCGGGCCGAGGATTCCCGCGACGACCCAGTCCTCGCCATTGTCCGGGTCGACGAAGGCGAGCACGATCCCGATGACGAGCCAGACCGACCCGTAGGAGCCGATCCGCCCCAGCCAGCGGCCCACCGTCTCAGCCGCGGCACCGTGGAAGCGGGTTCTCATCGCGTAGAGCAGGCGGCTGTCGAGCTGGGCGAGCACGGCGGAGCAGGATAAGGGTGCTTCGTTCCCGGGAAGTCCCCGCCGGAGCCGAGTTCAGAATCACGCCGGATGGCCTCCGACTCCGAGCGCCTCGAGCTATACGAGCGCTCCTTTCGACGCGCGGGTCTGCCGCTGTTCAGCGAGGACATCTCGCCCTTGGCGAGCTCACCTCCGAGATGCGCCGCAGCTTCAAGGACCGCGCCGAGTACCTGCGGCTGCGCGCCCGCGTGGCCGCGGCGAACTAGGCGAGCGGAGCGCAGGCCCCGACGAGCCCGATCCGGGACAATCGCTCCATGGCGGAGACGGCCAACAGGGTGATGGTCCCGGGCTACCGGCACCTGCCCGGCAACCACTGCGGCTCGACCGCCCTTCGCAACCTGCTCGGCTTCCACGGGGTCGAGATCTCCGAGGAGATGGCCTTCGGATTGGGCGCCGGGGCGTGCTTCTACTACCTCCTCCTCGAGGAGCACTCGCCCTCGCGGTTCACGAACGGCCGCGCCGCGAGGCTCGAGGAGAACTTCCTGGAGCTGACCGGCGCACCGCTGCGGCTTCGCACCGATGCGAATCCGGATGCCTCCTGGGAGATGGCGCGCGAGGCAGTCGATGACGGCAGGCCGGTGCTGCTGCTCACCGACCTCTACTACCTGGACCACTACGGGCGCTCCGCCCACTTCCCGGGGCACGCCGTGGTGCTTGCCGGCTACGACGACCAGCTCGCCTGGCTCTCCGACACCGCCTTCGAGGACCTGCAGACCACCTCCCTCGAGGGCCTGCGCGAGGCGCGCCACTCCCAGCAACCGGTCTTCCCGTTGGAGGGACACGCGATCGACGTGCCGGAGGGCAGCGAGATCGACGGCGACGACCTGGTCGCGCACGCTCCCCAGGCGGTCGGGAGGGCGGCGAGCCAGATGCTCGAGCCGCCGCTGGGCGAGTTCGAGGGGCTGCCCGCACTCCGGCGCTTCGCCGCCGAGGTGGGCGACTGGCCGGAGGCCGCTGAGGACTGGCAATGGTGCGGGCGCTTCCTCTACCAGGTGATCGAGCGCCGCGGGACCGGAGGCGGCAATTTCCGAACGATGTACTCGCGATTTCTGGAGGAGGCCGGTTACGAGGAATCGGAGATCGCCGCCGAGGCGGCCGCGGACTGGACCCGCCTCGCCATTGCGGCGCGGACGGCCAGCGAGCCCGAGCAGCCCGATCCCGAGCACTGGCGGAGGATGGGCGACGAGGCGCAGCGGGTGCTCGATGCCGAGGAGAGGCTCTGGACCGCCCTGGCGGAGAGCTAGCCCCTAGGGCTTCCCGAAGCAGGCGAAGTAGCCGAGGGCGCTGCCCACCCGGCGCTCGAAGTTGAGGCCCGCGCCGCTCGCCCGCAGCCGCATCGGGCCGAGGCGGACGTAGTGCGGATCGCCGAGGAGCTCGCCGACGACGAGTCGGCCGTCCGGCTTCAGCACTCGGGCCAGCTCTCGGATGGCGGCATCCTGATCGGGGATCTCTCCCAACACTGTGACCAGGTAGGCGGCGTCGAAGGTGGCGTCGTCGTAGGGCATGGACATCGCGTCGGCCTGGGTCGGCGTGAGGTTCGCGAGGCCGTGCTCGCCCGCGCGGCACATCGTGTGGTCGAGCATCTCCGGCTGGAGGTCGAGGATGTCCACCTCGCCGTCGGGCTTCACCCAGTTGGCGACGTCGAGCGTGTAGTAGCCGGTCCCCGGGCCTACCTCCAGGATCCGTTCACCGGGCTTCGGCTCCAGAGCCTCGCGGAGTCGCGCACGCGTGATCAGCGGGTGCGGCGCTTCGACCCAGAAGCGCTGCGAGTACGGGCAGGCCGAGGGGTTCCTACGCCACCAGAGCGCCGCCGCGGCGATGGCGGCCGCTCCGCCGATCACCAGGTGGCGAAACCTCATCCGGTGAAGCCGATGCGGTGCTCGCCGGGGGCCCCGCGGAGGAAGACGACCTGCCGGAGGTCGAGGGCAATGGTGCCGTCCTCGGTCTCGATGTCGGTCCAGCCGTCCGCCTTGTCGAGCTTCTTGCGAAGGTCCTGCACCTTCTCGTCGCTGATCCTCACCGCGACGACCTGGCCGCCGGAGAAGCCGATCTCGACTCTTCCCGCCGCCAAATCAGTGCCCCGCCGCCGGTTCGACGATCTCGGTCAGCACCCCGCCCGTCGACTTGGGATGCACGAACGCGACCCGCGAATCGCGAATCCCGACGCGCGGCTCGGAGTCGATCAGCTCGATACCGGCGTCGCTGAGCTTGCCGAGCACGTCCTCGATGTCCTCCACCGCGTAGGCGACGTGGTGCAGCCCCGGACCCTTCCGCTCGAGGTACTTGCCCACCGGGGTGTCGGGGCCGAGCGGCCGCAGCAGCTCGACGTGCCCGTCGCCGACGTCGAGCAGCACAGCCTCGACGCCCTGGCTCTCCACTGTTTCCCGGTGGGCGATCGGCATCCCGAGAGTCTTCTCGTAGAGGGCGATCGCACCGTCGAGGTCGTCGGTGGCGACTCCGATGTGATCGATCCGGCCGAGCATGGGGCGTGCAGTCTACGTAGCAGGGAGGGGATCGCTCGCCCGGCTCTCGCCGTCGGCCTCCTGCTCTACCCGGAGGATCTCGCGCAATGCCGCCACCCCGACCTCGAGTTGCTCGGGGGTCGGCTCCTTCGTCGCGATCAGCCGCTGGATCTCGTGGCCCGGGCGGTGGAAGGCGCGCGCCGCGGAGGTCTCCGGGTTGCGGTCGCTCCACGCGAACATCTCGGCCGCGAGCGACGCGCTCGCGACTCCGACGGCCGCCCGCGCGACCGGCCCCGGGCGCTCGAGAGTCCGCTCCAGCAGCAGCTGGCCCGCGGCGGAGAGCACGAGCATCGGGACGACGAGATTGGACCCACAGCGGTCGTGCTCCTTGGTGGCCGAGGCCGGGTCGTCGGAGCCGGCCTCGTACGCACCGATGGCCTTGTGCTCGACGCCGTGGTAGGCCGCGAGGTTGCGATCGCTGAGTGCCACCATTGCGGGGGCCAGTCCGAGGGCCGCCTGCGTCAGCTCGTTCGCGGCGCTCGAGCGACGGCGGCGGAGCGCCCGGCTCGCGCTGGAGGCGATCAGCATCGCCGCGATCACGCGCACGTCCTCGAATGGCAGCCGGGCCGCCCGCAGGCGCATGCGGACCATCGGGATCAGGATGAACGCCTCGGCGAGCCGCAGGGGTCCACGGAGCAGCGGAACCCGGACGGCGAGCTCCGGCGCGAGCGTCGGCTTCGGGCCAGAGGCGACCTGGATCTCCCCGTTCTGATCGCGCGCGGCGGCCGCCCAGGAGGTCGGCCCGTGGATCAGCAGCCCGTTCCGCAGCGCCATCCCGCCGAGCCGCAGGACGTACTCGTCCTCGTGAGCGGAGGCCCGGTCCCCGTTCTGGCTCACGTCGCTCACCCGAGCATCCTCCGGGACAGCTCGTAGAAGAAGCTCGCAGACAGCTCGACGTCCGAGGCGGGGACCCGCTCATCCGCGGCGTGAATCAGCGGCGCCGCCTCGAGCAACCCGATCTCGCGGTGCGGGCAGAAGCCGTAGACCACGGCGTCGGGGAAGGCGCTCCGGAATGGATTGCTGTCACTGAACCCCGGCATGACGATCGGGGCGATCCCCGCACCCGGGTCGACCTCGCCGAGCCAATCGCGGATCGCGTCGGCGAGGGGAGAGTCGAGCGGCGAAGCGTTGCCGACCACGGCCTCACTGAACTCGACCGTGTAGTCGTCCTCGCCGATCAGGCCCTTGAGCGCCGCCAGCGCCTCCTCCTCGCCGTAACCGGGCGGGACGCGACAGTCGATCAGCACCTCGGCCTCCGAGGGGATCACGTTCGCCTTCTTGCCGGCCTGAGCGATGGTGGGCGTCAGCGTCACGCTGAGCATCGGCTCGACCAGGAAGTCGGCGATCAGCGGCTGCCCGGAGCGCAGGCGCTCGAGGCCGGCCCTGATTCCCTCCTCGCCCGTGAAGGACTCGCCGAGCAAGGCCTCGAGCAGCGCCTCTCCGACCGGGGTCGCCTCGGGCCGGGGCTGTTCGGAGAGCGCCGAGATGTAGCGGGCCAGCTTGAGCAGCGCGTTCTCACCGATCCGTGGCACCGAGGCATGGCCGGCGCGGCCGTGGGCGCGCAGCTTCATCCGGAAGATGCCCTTCTCGCCGACGCTGAGCACGTAGTGCCGGCGGTCTCCGAGCTGCACGACCTCGCCGCCGCCCTCGTTGACCACGAAGTCCGCCCGCACCTTGTCCGGGTGGGTCTCACACAGCCAGTGGGCGCCGAGGCGGCCGCCGACCTCCTCGTCGGCTGTGATCACGAGGAGGAGCTCGCCGACGGGGCGCCAGTCGCTCTCGCCCAAGGCGATGCACGCCGCGGCCTCAGCGGCGACCTGCCCCTTCATGTCGAGCGCGCCGCGGCCGCGCACCCAGCCATCGACCACGTCGCCCGCCCAGGGATCGAAGCTCCATTCGTCCGGATCCGCCCTGACCGTGTCCACGTGCCCGAGGAGGGCGAGCGTCGGACCGTCTTCCTCACCCCGCAGCCGAGCGACCAGGTTCGGTCGGCCGGGCTCGGCCTCGAGCAGCTCACAGTCGAAGCCGGCCGCCGTCAGCCGTTCGCGCAGGAGCTCCTGGGCCTTGCCCTCATTGCCGGGGGGGTTGACGGTGTTCGTCTGGATCAGGCGGCCGAGCAGCTCGACCGCGGATGGCCCGAGTCCCTGCGGGGCTGCCCTTGTGGCGGTGCCCTCCTCCATGCGGCCAGCTTAGGGACTCGAGCGTCCCGGACCGAGCGGCGCTCCCGCCAGGTCGACGACCCCGGTTCTCAGAATCAGCAGAGCGATGGGCGGCGCCGGTCGGCTCGGCGATCTGCCACCCCGGCTCACGGAGCAGGCTGACGTGCGCGGGCGGACCGCCGAATTCGATCAGACCGATCCGCAGCCACTCTCGCGCGATCACGCTCAGGGGCGCCATGCGGCGTGTTCATACTGAACGGCATGGCCGAGCGCCTGTTCGAGACCGGGGGCGAGACCCCGCGCACCGGCGTCCCTCCGCAGGAGGCGCCGCTGGCCACCCGCATGCGCCCGCGCGACCTCGACGAGTTCGTCGGGCAGTCCCACCTGCTCGGCGAGGGATCCGCGCTCCGCGTCGCGATCGAGTCGGGCGAGCCCCACTCGGCGATCTTCTACGGGCCTCCCGGCACGGGCAAGACCACCCTGGCGCGGATCATCGCCGCGCGGGTGGAGGGGGCGTTCGAGGAGCTCTCGGCCGTCAACGCGGGGCGCGCCGAGGTCCGCGAGGTGATCGCACGGGCCCGGGAGCGCCGGGCGTCGGGCCGCCCGACGATCTTCTTCCTCGATGAGATCCACCGCTTCAACAAGGCCCAGCAGGATGCGCTCCTTCCTGCGGTCGAGGAGGGCCTGGTGACCCTGATCGGCGCCACCACCGAGAACCCGTACTTCGAGGTCAACTCGGCGCTGCTCTCCCGCGCCCAGATCTACGAGTTCCGCCCGCTCACCGACGAGGAGATCGCGGGCCTCCTGGGCCGGGCGCTGAGCGACGAGCGCGGGCTGGTCGATGCGCCCCCGATCCGCGACGAGGCCCTGGCGATGCTCGCCGCCCGCACCGGCGGCGACGCGCGGGTCGCCCTCGCGGCGCTGGAGCGCGCCGTCGAGACCACCTCCGTTGCCGGCGACGCCGAGGTCTCGATGGCGGCGGTGGAGGACGCGCTGCAGCGCAAGGCGCTGCTCTACGACCGGGAGGGGGACAAGCACTACGACTACATCTCGGCCTGGATCAAGGCGACTCGCGGCTCGGACGTCGACGCCTCGATCTACTACCTGGCGGTGATGCTCGAGGGCGGCGAGGACCCCCGCTTCATAGCGCGGCGGATGGTGATCTTCGCGTCAGAGGACGTGGGCAACGCCGACCCGCAGGCGCTGCTGATCGCCAACGCCGCGGCCCAGGCCGTCGACCGCGTCGGCCTGCCGGAGTGCGCGCTCAACCTCTCCCAGGCAGCGGCCTACCTCGCACTGGCGCCCAAGTCGAACGCCTCGACCCGCGCCATCTCGCGAGCCTCGGCCCACGTCCGCGAGCACGGCGCCGCCGAGCCGCCTCCCTACCTCCAGGACGCCCACTACCCGGGGGCGCGCAAGCTGGGGCGGGGCGAGGGCTACCGCTATCCCCACGACGAGCCCGGAGCGGTCACCGACCAGCCGCTCCCGCCCGAGCCGCTTCGCGACGAGCGCTTCTACGAGCCGACCGACCGGGGCTTCGAGGCGGAGCTGCGCGAGCGGCTCGAGCGGCTGCGCGGCCGGCTCGGCAAGCCGCGCGACCAGCGTTAGCGCCACGTTAAGAGCGCTCGTAGCTCGCTTTGTTGGCGGCGCAACTTTCGTACGGGGGCGTGTTCTGAGGGAGGTCTGACGCTCCGGTAGCAACGCGAACGGCGGCCACAAAACCGCCGCCGGATCAGCCGGAGCCGGCGCGTAAAAAGCCGGGGAGTGGACACGGAGGCCGGGAGCTCGGGGATTGCTCTCGGCCTCCACATCTTTTCGTCGGACACGGATCGGGGGGAGGGAGACAGCGGCCTCGGCGGGAGGCCGCTGTGCGCACGCTGACCCGCGAGCGCCCGGGGATGCCAGCGGCCGGGGCCACGTAGAATCGCCGAGGACCGAGCACAAGCGACGAGAGGGAGTCAGCGATGGAGGCCAGCTCCAGCAGGGCGAAGACCGAGCGGAAGTCCGAAGGCAGCGGCAACGGCGCCGCACCCGCCAAGTCGCAGGGGAAAGGCAGGTCGCAGAAGCGCTCGGCCTCCAAGGCGGGCCTCGAGTCCTTCAACCCCGCCACCGGCGAGCTGATCGGAAGCGTCGAGATACTGACCCCCGCGAAGGTCCAGGCGGTCGTTGACGACGTCGCCGAGGTCCAGCCCTTCTGGGCCGCGCTCACCCTGGAGGACCGCGCCCGCTACATGCGCCGCGCCTGTGACGTGCTGCTCGAGGACATGGACGAGCTCGCCGAGCTGCTCACGAACGAACAGGGCAAGCCTCGGGTCGAGAGCTACACGATGGAGCTCCTCCCCACGGTCGACTCCCTGAAGTGGATCGCGGGCAACGGCCCGGAGATCCTCGCGGACGAGAAGCAGTCGATGCCGGTCTTCCTGAAGTCGAAGAGCGCCAAGTTCACCTACGAGCCGATCGGCGTCGTGGGCGTGATCGCCCCCTGGAACTACCCCTGGTCGATCCCCTTCGGCGAGGTCGCGATCGCGCTGATGGCGGGCAACGGCGTGGTGCTCAAGCCCGCCAGCCTCACGCCCCTGATCGGCGAGCGGATCCGCCAGACCTTCGAGAAGGCCGGGCTGCCCCAGGGCCTGGTCCGCACGGTCCACGGCGGCGGCCGGATCGGCGATGCACTGGTCAAGTCGAGCGCCGGGAAGATCTTCTTCACCGGCTCGGTCGAGGTCGGCCAGAAGGTCGGCGTCGAGTGCGCCAAGCGCATGAAGGGCTCGGTGCTGGAGCTGGGCGGCAAGGACCCGGCCATCATCTGCCCGGACGCCGACCTCGCCAATGCCGTCTCGGGGACCGTGTGGGGCGGCTTCGCCAACGCCGGCCAGACCTGCTCCGGGATCGAGCGCGTCTATGTGCACAGGGACGTCGCCGCTGCGTACCTCGAGGGCCTGGTGCGCGAGACCGAGCGGCTCGGCGTGGGCGACCCTCGCGACTGGACCACCGAGATCGGCCCGATGGTCTCGGAGGACCAGGCGAAGATCGTCAACGAGCTGGTCGACGATGCCGTCGAGAACGGCGCCACCAAGCTCACCGGCGGCCAGACCAAGGTCGAGGGGATGAAGGGCAGCTTCATCGCGCCGGTCGTCCTCACCGGCGTCACCCACGAGATGCGGATCATGAAGGAGGAGATCTTCGGCCCGGTGCTCCCCGTGGTCACGGTCGACTCCGAGGAGCAGGCGATCGAGCTGGCGAACGACTCGGAGTTCGGGCTCGGGGCGTCGGTGTGGACCAAGGACCGCGCCAAGGGCGAGCGGATGGCTCACCAGATCCAGTCGGGGATGGTCTGGGTCAACGATCACTCCTTCTCGCACGGCGCCTGTGTCTGCGCCTGGGGCGGCGTCAAGCACTCGGGCCTCGGCCGCTCCCACTCCAAGTTCGGCTTCTACGAGTGCGTGAACATCAAGCAGCTCGCCTGGGAGCCGGGCTGGGCGCGCGACATGTGGTGGCAGCCCTACGACCGCAAGCTCGGCGACGCGATCCGCTACTCCACGCGCTTGCTCTACAGCCGCAACGGCAACCGGCTCCAGGCCCTGCGCGAGGGAATCCGCCCGCTCGTGGAAGTCACACGCCGGACGATGCGAAAGGGCGGCTAGGACGGGCGGTTCCGGCCCCGTTCTTGCCGCACACAGCGGACAACACAAGCTGAAAAGTGGGTGGCAGGCGCCGGTCGGCTTGCTAACCTGCCGCCCGCACTTCCGCTGAATCTTCGCCAAAAGGACATAGGCCGGAGATCGGGGGAACCACAAGTTGGGGCGAATCGCGGGCAGTCTGCCGCGTAGCGCGATCTTCCAGCGCGAGCCCGTCAGCTAACCCCGTAAGCAACGAAAGAGGAAGGTTTGACGAGCAAGCGTCGAACGGACTGAGGGCGTCCTGTGGCGTCTGCATGATTTAGGTACCCGAACCGGGTTCTTTTTGAGTATCTGGCTCGGGGACGTCTACAGGGCCAAACAACTCACAGTCGCTAATGCATGACCGTCAAATGGTCGATGCACGTCGACGGGGCGATGCGACAACTGTCCAGTTGCGAGTAACGAAAAACGCGTAGGCAATCACCGGACCTTGACCGACAACCGACGCCCTCATCCCCTGCTGATCGCCACCGGGCTGCTGCTCGCACTGCTGGTCGCCGTCCTGACCGCCGGCCAGGCGTTCGCCGGGGGCGCGCAGGCGTCGAAGGCGAAGATCGCCGGCTCGGTCACGCTGCGCAGCAAGAGCTTCACCCTCTCCAGGCCGGATGAGAAGCGGCGCCTGACGGTCGGCTGCCCCGGCAAGCAGCGCCCGCTCGGCGGCGGCATGACCAGCTCCCCGCCTCCCACCTCGGGCGGCGAGGGCGTCTACCCCCATTCGTACGAGCGGCTCGGCGTCCAGCGCGGCTGGCACGTCACCGCGGTTCTCTACGACCCGGATCACCGCAGCACCCAGGCGCGAAACGTGACGCTGCAGGTCGCCTGCGGTCCCCGCATCGGTCATGTCACCCCGCCTCACAAGACCAAATACGTGAAGCCAGGCCAGACCAAGACTGTCGTCGCGACCTGTCCAGGACGGCGTCACCTTTTCTCCGGCGGCTTCCAGCGCACCGACTTCATCTCGCAGGGCGGCAACTACGTGATCGAGTCCCGCGCCATCTCCGACAAGTCCTGGCGGGTGATCGGCCATGCGTTCGGACACTTCGGAGGCGAGCTGACGGCGATCGCCTACTGCACGAGGAGCAAGCGCCCGCTGATCTCCGAGGTCTCCCAGTCGACCTCGCTCGGGACGGGCTACGGCACCGCGACCACCCCCGCGTGCCCGCCGGGCACGCGGATGACCGCCGGCGGCTTCTCGAGCAACGGGTCCATCACCACCTTCCTGACCAACGGCCTGATCAATCAGGACGGCACCTGGTCGGCGTCGGGTTACAGCTGGGGCTCCGGGGCCACCCTGACCGCCTACGGCTACTGCCTTCGCGCCTAGGCGCTCCTTCCCGCATACACCGCTAGATTCGCTCCGATGATGGAGCGGACGGCCGTTGAAGGTCGCTCGGCTGCGGGAACGCCGGAGAGCCGGGGGCTCGAGCCCGCGATCGAGCTGGTCGGGCTGAGGCGCGACTTCGGCGACCGCACGGCCCTCGACGGAATCGACCTGCGCATCGACACCGGGGCGAGCGTCGCCATCCTGGGCCCGAACGGGTCGGGGAAGTCGACGCTCCTGCGAATCCTCGCCGGTCTGCTGCGGCCGACCTCGGGCCAGGTCTCCGTGCTCGGCTGCAGCCTTCCCAAGGAGACTCACCGCCTCCGTGGTCGAGTCGGCTATCTCGGGCACGACCCGGTGCTCTACCGCGACCTCAGCCCGCGCGAGAACCTGCAGCTGGCGGCCGCGCTGCACGGGCTCCCGCCCGGGAACGCCGGGCCCCGGATCGACGCCCTCCTGGGCGCCGTCGGGATGAGTCGCCGGGCTGACGACCGGGTCGCTGAGCTGAGCGCGGGGATGAAGCAGCGGATCGACATCTGCCGCGCGGTCCTGCACGAGCCGCAGCTGCTGCTGCTCGACGAGCCCGACGCCCACCTCGACCCGGAGGCGCGGCGGGAGATCGCCCCGCTGATCGCCGTGGGCGACGGCCGCAGCCGCCTGGTGGTCAGCCACGACCGCGGCGCGGCGACCGAGGACTCCGATTTCGTCCTGGAGCTGGGATGACCGCCTTCGGCGCCCTGCTCCGCAAGGACCTGCGTGTCGAGCTGCGAACCCTGCGCTCGATCCCCGCGATGGCGCTCTTCGCCGTCACGGCCTTCGTGATCTTCCGCTTCGGGCTCGACAGGGAGCAGCTGTCCGGCGAGCTAGCCGCCGGCGTGCTCGTCCCGACCCTGCTCTTCGCGGCCTTGCTCGCCATCAACCGCCTCTTCGTCGCCGAGCGCGAGGAGGGGGGCTTCGACCTGGTCCGGCTGGCCCCGGTCGACCGCACCGTTCTCTTCGCGGCGAAGGCGAGCGCGCTGGTGATCTACCTGGTCGTCCTGGAGCTCGTCGCCGTGCCGATCTTCGCGCTCTTCTTCCTCGACTCGGCCTCGGGGCTGATTCCCTTCGCCCTCGTCCTGCTGCTCGCGGACATCGGCCTGGCCGCGACCGGGACAGTGATCTCGACCATCGCGACGATGTCGAGCGCGCGCGATCTGCTCGCGCCGCTCATCCTGCTGCCGCTGCTCGTCCCGCTGGTGATCGGCGCGGCCGGCGCCGGGGAGCATCTACTCGCCGAGGGCGGGCCCGACTACGGGCGGTTCGGTACATGGCTTGGATTGCTCGGCCTCTACGATTTGATCTTCCTCCTGGTCGGCTACGCGACCTTCGACTTCCTGCTGGACGACTAGCCAGGGACACCGGATGGCTGATGCGCTCAAATCGATAACCCTGCACCGCCTCGCGGTCGCGACCGTCGTCGTCATGGGGACCGGCTACGCGCTCGCCTTCTTCGCCGCGCCGGAGGACGCCGACCAGGGCTTCATCCAGAAGATCTTCTACCTGCACGTGCCGCTCGCGACCGTGGCGCTCTGCGGCTGGATCGTGGCCGCGATCCACGCGATCCGGCACCTACGCACCGGCGACGCGAAGCACGACGCCCGCTCCTACGTCTCCATCCACATCTCGGTGATCTTCGGGCTGGCCGTCCTGCTCACCGGGGCGATCTGGGCCAAGGGGTCCTGGGGCGTCTGGTGGGAGTGGAAGGAGCCGACGCTCGTCAGCTTCCTGATCGTCTTCCTGCTCTACGCGACCTACTACCCCCTGCGCTACGCGATCGAGGACCGCGACCGCCAGGCGCGCTACGCATCGGTGTTCGCGATCACGGCCGGGGCCTTCGTGCCGCTCAACTTCCTCGCCGTCAGGCTGGCGGAGCCGCTGATCCACCCGCGAACCTTCTCGTCCGCCGGGGGCCTGCCCGATTCGATGCTCTGGCCCTTCCTGGTCTGCCTGGTTGGGATGGCGATGCTCTGGACCACCCTGGTCTGGTTCGAGCTCGACTCGAAGGCCGCCTCGGCGAACCTGAAGCGAATCCGCCGGGCGCTGGAGGCCCCGGCGTGATCCCTCTGCTCGCGATCGAGAGCTCCGACCGCTACGTGGGCGGCGCCTACCTGGTCTTCCTGCTGCTCCTCTTGATCTATGTCGCGATCATGGCGGCGAAGCTGAGTCGCATCCAGCGCGAGCTGGGTTCGATCGCCGAGCTTGCGGAGGCGCCCCGGCCCCGCAAGCCCGATCACGACGTCGGCCAGATCCATGAGCGCGAGCACGAGATCGAGACGGTTCGCCAGGGGGAGCGATGAGCGGCCTTCTCGTCCTCGGCGTCTCCCACCACACGGCATCGCTGGCGCTGCGCGAACAGCTCGCCTTGACCGAGGGACGAGCCGCGGGGGTGCTGAACGCGCTGGTCTCCGAGGAGCCGATCTCAGAGGGCGCGGCGCTCTCCACCTGCAACCGCACCGAGCTCTACCTCGTGACGACCGACTCCGTCGAGGCCGAGACCGCCGGGCTGGGGGTGCTGGCGCGTGAGGCGGGCATCCCGCCGACCGAGCTCCTCGGCCCGCTTTATTCGCTTCGCGGCGCCGAGGCCGCCAGGCACCTCTACCGCGTGACCGCCGGTCTCGACTCGATGATCCTCGGCGAGGCCGAGATTCAGGGGCAGGTGAAGCGCGCCTACGAGCTGGCTCTGGTCGAGGGCGCGACCGGGCCGATCCTCAATCGGATGTTCCGCGGCGCTCTGGCGGCCGGCAAGCGGGCCCGAAGCGAGACCGCCGTCGGCGAGAAGGGCGTCTCGATCCCGTCGGTGGCCGTCGAGCTCGCCCAGCGCAACCTGGGTGACCTCTCGGCGCGGCGCGTCCTGCTGATCGGCGCCGGCGAGACCTCGGAGCTCACCGCCCGCGCCCTCGCCGCGCGCGGCTCCGACGCCGTCTTCATCGCGAACCGCGGTTACAACCGGGCGATCTCCCTCGCCGAGCGCTTCGGCGGCAACGCGGTCCGCATCGATGAGCTGCCTACGCAGCTGGCAAGCGCGGACATCGTCGTCTCGACGACCAACTCCCCGCATCACCTGATCGAGCGCTCCGAGCTGGAGGTGTTCATGGGCCAGCGCGAGAGCGCGCCGCTCCTTCTCATCGACCTGGCGGTGCCGCGCGACGTCGACCCCGAGTGCCGGGAGATCGAGGGGGTGAGCCTCTACGACGTCGACGAGGTGCAGGCGATCGTCGAGCGCAACGCCTCCGGTCGCGAGGCCGAGGCGCGCCGCGCCGGCGGGATCATCGATTCGGAGCTCTCCCGGTTCGAGCGCTGGGTGGGTGCGCAGGAGGTGATGCCGACCGTGAGGGGCCTGCGGGAGCGGGCCGACGCGATCGTCACCCAGGTGCTCGCCGAGAACGCGACACGGTGGGAGAGCCTCTCGGCGACCGACCGCGAGCGGGTCGAGATGCTCGCGCGCGCGATCGCCAACCGCCTCCTCCACGAGCCGACGGTGCGGCTGAAGGGGGCGGCCGACCGCGAGGACGCCTACCTGCAGGTGAGCGCGCTCCGCGAGCTCTTCGGCCTCGACGCCGGCACGGACCAGCATGAATCGGGTCGCTCCTCGGCTCCGGCTGCGGAGCGCCCTCGCGTCAGCGGCGAGGGGGCCGACGTCGCCTCCCTCGACGAGAGGCGTCGTCGCGGCGAGCGTGGCTGAGCCGCCGCTCCGCCTCGGGACGCGCGGCAGCGCCCTCGCCCTCGCCCAGGCGCATGCGGTCGCCAAGCTGATCGGCGGCGCCGAGGTCGTGCCGATCAAGACCTCCGACAACGACCCCCGGCGTGAAACGGGTCGCGCTGACGCGCGCCCTCGCATCAACGACAAGGCGCGCTTCGTCAGGGAGATCGAACGTGCCCTGCTCGACGGCGAGGTGGATCTCGGCGTCCACTCGGCCAAGGACCTGCCGACCGACCTGCCCGACGGCCTCGAGCTGGCCGGCGTCCCCGAGCGGGAGGACCCGCGCGACGCCTACGTCGGGCACGTCGACTCGCTCGGCGAGGTGCCGGAAGGCTCGCGGATCGGCACCTCGAGTCTGCGACGGCGCGCCCAGATCCTCGCCAGGCGGCCCGACCTCGAGGTCGTCGAGCTGCGGGGCAACGTCGACACCCGGCTGGCGCGCTACGAGGCGGGTGACTTCGCCGGACTCGTCCTGGCGGCCGCGGGGCTCCGACGCCTGGGGCGGGCGGAGGAGATCGCCTTCGCCATCGAGCCCGAGGAGTGCGTCTCCGCCCCTGGACAGGGAGCGATCGCCCTGGAGGCACGGCACTCGGATGACCGCGCTGTCACCGCGGCCGAATCGATCACGGACCGCGGCGCGCTCGGGACGCTCAGCGCCGAGCGGTCGCTGGTCGCCGCACTCGACGCGAGCTGCAACACGCCGGTCGGCGCCATCGCGACGCTCGGGCGAGGCGGCCGGATGCGACTGCGAGCATTCTGCGGGCTGGCCGACGGCAGTGAATGGCTGCGAGACGAACTCGAGGAGGACGCCTCCGACCCCGAGGGGCTCGGCGTCGCCCTCGCGGACCGGATGAAGTCCGCCGGTGCCGCGGACATCCTCGAGCGGGCCGAGGCGATGGCGGTCGGGGCATGACCGACGGGCCGGGAATCGTCTACCTGGTCGGCGCGGGCCCCGGCGACCCGGGGCTGATGACGATCCGCTCCCTCGACCTGATCGTCGCCGCCGACGTGATCGTCCATGACCGCCTGATTCCGGGCGACGCGCTGGTGGCTGCCCGTCCCGATGCCGAGATTCTCTACGTCGGCAAGGAGCCGGGCGACGCGAGCGTCCCGCAGGGGAGCATCGAGGAGCTGCTGATCGACCGCGCCCGCGCCGGCCGGATCGTCGTCCGGCTGAAGGGTGGGGACCCGTTCGTTTTCGGGCGCGGCGGCGAGGAGGCCCAGGCGCTGGCCGAGGCGGGCATTCCGTTCGAGGTGGTTCCTGGAGTGACCGCAGGCGTGGCGGCTCCCGCCTACGCCGGCATCCCGGTCACCCACCGCGACGACGCCTCGGCCGTCGCCTTCGTGACCGGCCACGAGGATCCGGAGAAGGAGGACTCGGCACTCGATTACGAGACGCTGGCTCGCTTCCCGGGAACCCTCGTCTTCTACATGGGCGTCAAGGCCCTGCCACGGATCGCCCGGGCCCTGATCGCCGCCGGGCGTGAGGCATCGGAACCCGCAGCGGTGGTGGAGCGCGGCACGCTTCCCGGCCAGCGCACGGTGAGCTCGACGCTGGAAGGCATCGCCGCCGCCGCCGAGGAGGCGGGCCTCAAGCCGCCCGCCGTGACCGTCGTCGGCCCGGTCGCGGCCCGCCGAGAGCGGATCGCCTGGCTCGAGCGGCGTCCCCTGCACGGCCAACGCGTGGTCGTGACCCGCGCGCGGGCCCAGGCGAGCGAGCTCGCCCGCCGCCTCGATGCGCTCGGCGCGGAGCCGATCGAGCTGCCCGCGATCCGCATCGAGCCGCGTCTTGACTCCGACGAGGTCCGCCGCGCTGTCGAGAGCCTGCACGCGTACGCGCTCGTCTG
>DATIDP010000149.1:0-72004 GCA_035456265.1 Solirubrobacterales bacterium
GCGGCGGCGCAGGTCCTCCGCCTCGTCGCGATCAAGAGCCACATGCAACGCACCGCACCGGGCGAAGCCGGTCTCCTGCTCGGCCTCCCCCTCGAGCTGCTCGGCGAACGCAGGCCAGCGGCGCAGCGACTCCGAGTTGAGACCGAGGAGCTTCTCCTCTCCCCACGACGCCTCGCCCACGGGCGCGAGCATGCCCGCCGCCACGCCGCTCGCGCCCGCGGCCGGCTTGTCGCGCTCCAGGACGCACACCCTCGCGCCGCGCGCCGCCGCTCGCCAGGCGCCGGCGAGGCCGATCACGCCGCCTCCGACGAAGATCGCGTCGAATCGATTGTCCGCTTCTCTGCTCATCGCCCTCCCTGCGCCGGCATTACCCGGATCAGGTTCAAACGGTCGGCGGGGCTTCAGCCGCCCTCTCAGCCCGTGGTGGGCTCCCGTTGCAGTCATGGTACCCGCGCGACCCCGTGATCTACGCTTGCCCGGCCGTGACCGACGCCAGGCCGGATCTCGCACCGCCCGAGTCGATCGGGGAGCTGCGGCGTCAGCGTCTGCGGTGGGCGCGTCTGTACTTCGTCTCTGACGCCCTGCCGCACGGCCGCGACCCCGAGGCGCTGCTGAACGCCACGATGGCCGCCGGCACCGGAATGATCGAACTGCGGGACCGCGAGCGGCCCAGGTCCGTAATCGAACGGTCGGGGCGCACCTTCCGGCGCCTGGCGAACACCTACAGCGCGCTCTTCATCGTCAACGACGACCCTTATCTGGCGATCGAGCTGGGCGCCGACGGAGTCCACGTCGGCCAGGACGACATGGATCCGTCGGAGGCCCGGCAGATCCTCGGCCCCAACGGGATCGTCGGGCTCTCGACCCACTCGGGCGAGCAGATCGAGGCCGCCGGGAGCGAGCCGGTCGACTACATCAGCGTCGGGCCGATCTGGGAGACGCCGACGAAGGAGGGGCGTCCCGCGACCGGGCTCGAGCTGATCGGAACGGCCGCCGAGATCGCTTCGGTTCCCTGGTTCGCGATCGGCGGGATCGATCCGAGCAACGTCGACGAGGTGGTCGCCGCAGGCGCACAGCGCCTCTGCGTGGTGCGCGCGATCCGCGACGCCGAGGACCCACGTGGCGCGACGACCGCTCTCTTCGACGCGGTCGATCCAGCTGAGCGCGAGGAGTCGGGCGGGTGACGGGAGCCCGCGACCGCAAGCGAGCCGAGCGGCAGAAGCGCAAGCGCCGCTCCGCGGAGCGCACGCCGCCGCCCTCCACCTCGCCGACCGCTGCGGACGCAGGAGAGGCAAACGGGGAGCCGATTCGCTCGGAGACCTTTCGGGAGCGGCTGGCGCGGCGTTCCGAGGAGCGCAACGCCGAGGCACGGGCGAAGCTCGAGCCGCTCGGGAAGGGAGAGCGGCCCGGCGCGGTCACCGTCGGCGCGGTCGTCTCCGGGATCCTCGCCGTGATCATCACCATCTCCGCCGTGCTCGCCGTCACGGGAGTCGACGCGGGCGGCCGCGACATCAAGCCCTTCCCGCTGATCGTCTTCTCAGCGGTTCTTTGGGCGATGGCCATAGGCATGTGGCGAGCTCGGTACTGGGCGGTGCTGGGATTCCAGACCCTGCTGCTCCTCGTCCTGCTCGCGAGCGCCTTCGGGCTGGTCGTCGTCAACTCGGTTCTTCAGGCGGTTGGTACGACGCTGCTGCTGGCCGGGTCGGGGGTCCTCTTCTACTTCATGATCCGCGCGATGGCGCGCATTCAGATGCCAAGTCCGCCCGGAGCGGACTAGGACCCTCCTATAGAGTCGAAGGCCGATGGCCGAGTACGACGTGATCGTGATCGGAGGGGGCCCGGGAGGCTACGTAGCCGCCATTCGCGCCGCACAACTCGGGCAGAAGACGGCCGTGGTGGAGCGCGACAAGGCAGGTGGCCGTTGCCTCAACTACGCCTGCATCCCGGCGAAGACGGTGCTGCACACGGCCGAGATCTTCTCCACGGTGACCCAGGACGGCGCGGATCTGGGCATCGAGGCGAACGGCACCAAGATCGACTGGAAGGCCCTCCAGGAGCGCCGCGCCAAGGTCTCGAAGACGCTCGAGGACGGCGTCCAGTTCCTCTGGAACAAGAACAAGGCCGAGTTCCTCCATGGCGAGGCGTCACTGGCCGGCGGAGGGAAGGTCAAGGTCGGCGACGACGAACACCAGGCGAGGGCGATCGTTCTCGCCACGGGATCCGTCGCGCTGCCGATCCCCGGCGTCGACTTCTCGGACCGGGTGATCGACACCTGGGGGGCCTACTCCCTCGAGTCGATGCCGAAGTCGCTGGTGATCGCCGGCGCCGGGGCCTCCGGCTCCGAGATCGCCTCCGCCTACTCCCGCCTGGGCGTCGAGGTGACGCTGATCGAGATGCTCGACCAGATCCTGCCGCTCGAGGACAAGGACATGGCCCGGGTCGTCGAGCGCCAGTTCAAGAAGGACGGCATGGAGGTGCTGACCGGCACCAAGGTCGAGGAGGTGAGCGAGCAGAAGAGCGGGGTGACCGTCAGGGCAGGGGACAAGGAGCTCAAGGCGGACTACCTGGTGATCGCAGGGGGCCGGAAGCCCGACACCGATCCACTCAACCTCGGCGCCGCCGGGGTCAAGACCAACGATCGCGGCCAGATCGAGATCGACGACTACCAGCGGACCTCCGCCGACGGCGTCTTCGCCATCGGCGACCTCGTCCGCGGACCTGCCCTCGCCCACAAGGCCGAGGAGGAGGGCGTGGTGGCCGTCGAGACGGCGGCGGGCCACGAGACCGAGGCGGTCAACATCGACCTGGTGCCAGGCGCGACCTTCACCCACCCCCAAGTGGCTAGCGTCGGCATGACGGAGGAGCAGGCGAAGGAGACCGGCCGTCAGATCAAGGTCGGCAAGTTCAAGCTCGGCGGCGCCGGCGCCTCCGTCGTCTACGACGACCGGGCGGGCCTGGTGAAGATCGTCGGCGACCCGGAGTACGGCGAGATCCTCGGCGCGCACATCGTCGGGAACATCGCCTGCGACATGATCAGCGAGGTCGTCAACGTGATGGCGCTCGAGGGCGGCTATCCCGAGCTCGAGCGGATCATCCATCCGCATCCGACGATGTCGGAGGCGGTTCTCGACGGAGCCCGCGCCGTCGACGGCTGGGCGATCCACGCCTAGGACAATGAGAACCAATCGGCTGGAGGCCTTCTCCGATGGGGTCTTCGCGGTGGCGATCACCCTGCTGGTGCTCGAGATCAATGTCCCGGGAGGAGAGAACCTCTGGCACCAGCTCAAGGACGAGTGGCCCTCGTTCGCGGCGTTCTTCGTCAGCTTCTGGGTGATCGGGATCATCTGGGTCAACCACCACGGCGTCCTCGACCACCTGGAGCGAGCCGACCGGCCGGTGCTCTACCTGAACCTGCTGGTCCTGATGACCGTCGTCTTCATCCCCTTCTCGACCGCCCTGATGGCGGAGCACCTGAAGAGCGGCGCCGACGAGAGAGTCGCTGCCCTCGTCTACAGCGGAGCGTTCCTGGCGATGGCGATCGCCTTCGGCGTCCTCTGGGAGTACATCACCCGGCACCGCGGGCCCCTGGGCGTCGAGCTCAGCGACGATGAGGTTCGCCGCATCTCGGTCGGGTTCCAGATCGGCAATCCCTTCTACGCCGTCGCCGTCGCCGTCTCGTTCATCAGTCCGGCCGTCGTGCTCGTGATCATCGCGGCGCTCGCCGTCTATTACATGGTCGCGGGCATGCGCAGCCCGGACCGGGCGGAGACCGGCTGATGAGCGAGCGCGCGACCTTCTACTACGACTTCAACTCGCCCTACTCGTACCTGGCGGCCGAGCGGATCAGCGGGCTGTTCGCGGAGGCGGGCGTCGAGCAGCCCGAATGGCAGCCGATCTCCTTCGGCCACCTGCTCAAGACCACGGGCCGGCGGCCTTGGTCCCTGCCCCCGGAGGGGCCCGCCCCCGATCAGCTCGAGGAGGTGCAGCGGCGCGCCCGCGAGCGTGGGCTGCCCGAGGTGATCTATCCGGAGGGATGGCCGATCGAGAACTACAGCCTCAACCCGGTCAGGGCGGCGATCTATGCGAAGGAGTCGGGACGCGTGGTCTCCTTCTCGCTCGCCTGCTTCAGGCAGGTGTTCGCGGCCGGCAGGGACATGAGCGAGGTCGACAACGTCCTGATCGCCGCCGCGGCCTGCGAGCTTCATCCCAACGCGGTCCTGAAGGCGATCCGGACCCGGTCGGTCAAGGAGCGCCTGCGGGTGGCGACCGAGGAGGCCCTGGCCCTGGGCGTGGAGGGCATCCCGACCGTCGCGGTGGGCGACCAGCTCTTCTGGGGCGACGATCGCCTCGAGGACGCGGTGCAAGCCGCGTCCGGAGATTGATGCGGGCGGTCGAAGCCGCGTCCGGAGATTGACGCGGGCGGTCGAAGCCGCCTCCTGATTCTCCGACCGGCTTTCGCGGCGGGAGTAGGCTGATCCCGTGGCCCAGAGCAAGACCAGGACGCGTCGCGAAGCCCCCGGCTCGGCCGACGGCCAGGCGCCCGTCAGGAAGACCGAGCTGCCCGACAAGGAGACCTGCCGCGAGCTGCTCAGGCTGATGGCGCTGATCCGCCGCTTCGAGGAGGAGGCGGGCCGCCAGTACCAGCGCGCCAAGGCCGGCGGCTTCCTCCACCTGGCGATCGGCGAGGAGGCGACGATCGTCGGGACGACCTCCGTGATGCGGCCGGAGGACTACCTGATCGGCACCTACCGCACGCACGGCCACGCGATCGCCCGCGGCACCGAACCCAGGAGGGTGATGGCCGAGCTCTTCGGCCGCGTGGACGGCACCTCGGGAGGACGCGGAGGCTCGATGCACATCTTCGACCTGGAGCACCGCTTCATGGGCGGCTACGGGATCGTCGGCGGGAACCTGCCTCTGGCCGCCGGACTCGCGCTCTCGTCCGACTACAAGGGCACCGACGAGGTGACCGTCTGCATGTTCGGCGACGGCGCCTCCAACACCGGCAACTTCGGCGAGACCATGAACCTGGCGGCGCTCTGGAGCCTGCCGGTGGTCTTCCTTGTCGAGAACAACCTCTACGGGATGGGGACCGCGCTCGAGCGACACTCGGCGGTGCCCGACCTCTCGCACAAGGCCGAGGGCATGGGCGTGCCCGGCGTGCGCGTCGACGGCATGGACGTGCTCGCCGTGAGAGAGGTCGTGTCAGAGCACATCCGCGTGGCTCGGGAGGACCGCAGGCCGACCCTGGTCGAGGCCTTCACCTACCGCTACCGCGGCCACTCCGCGGCGGATCCCGAGGTTTACCGCGAGAAGGAGGAGGTGGAGGAGTGGCAGCGCAAGGACCCGATCGAGAGCTTCACCCGGCGCCTGATCGAGGAGAAGGTCCTCTCCGAGGACGAGATCCAGGAGATCCGCGACGAGGCTGACACGACGGTGACCAAGGCGGTCGAGTTCGCCGACGACTCGCCGGAGCCCCCGCTCGACTCGCTCTACGACCACCTCTACGTGCTCGGCGACCAGGTGCCCGGCTGGTACGGCGTGGACGAGCGCTCGCCGGACTCGCACGCGGCGGAGGAGGAGCGGGCCGCGACTGAGCGTGCCCGGCAGCTCGCCGAGCGCGGCGCCGAGTACGCGGAGGACGAGGAGCTGCGGGAGGCCGAGGGCGACCAGCCGGATACCCGGCCGGAGGACGTGCACTGATGCCGACGATGCGAATGCGCGAGGCGCTCAGGGACGCGATGGCGGAGGAGATGCGCCGCGACGAGGACGTCTTCGTGATGGGCGAGGACGTAGCGGTCTTCCAGGGGTCCTTCAAGGTCACCGAGGGCCTGCTCGACGAGTTCGGCGAGAAGCGGGTCCGCGACACGCCGATCTCCGAGAACTCGATCGTCGGGATGGGCGTCGGCGCCGCGATGGGGGGACTGCGGCCGGTCGTCGAGATCATGACCGTCAACTTCGCGCTCCTGGCGATGGACCAGATCGTCAACCACGCCGCCGCTATCCCCTACATGTTCGGCGGCCAGGTGCGGGTGCCGCTGGTGATCCGCATGCCCGGCGGCGGCGGACACCAGCTCGGTCCCACCCACTCACACAGCTTCGAGGCGCTCTTCCTGCAGATCCCGGGCCTGCTCGTCGCCTGTCCCTCCACCCCAGGGGACGGCAAGGGCCTGCTCAAGGCCGCAATCCGCGACGACAACCCGGTGATCTTCATCGAGCACGAGACGCTCTACGGCATCCGCGGCGAGGTCCCCGAGAACGGGGACGGCGTCGTCGACTTCGGAGAGGCGGCGATCCGCCGCGAGGGCTCGGACGTGACGATCGTCGGCATCCTGCGGATGGTCGAGGTCGCTCAGCAGGCGGCGCGCACGCTCTCCGAGGAGCATGGTGTGGAGGCGGAGGTGATCGACCCCCGGACCCTGCGCCCGCTCGACCTCGACACGATCGTCAAGTCCGTCCAGAAGACGAACCGAGTCGTGATCGTCGAGGAGGGCTGGCCGCACGGGGGGGTCGGCGCGAACCTCGCGGCGCTGATCCAGGGCCAGGCGTTCGACTACCTCGACGCGCCCGTCGAGCGGGTGACCGGAGCGGACGTCCACATGCCGTACTCGAAGCGGATGGAGCAGGCGGCGATCCCGCACGCCGAGCACGTCGTCAGCGCCGCGCTCCAGACCCTCGAGGGGAGCCGCTGATGGCCGAGATCGTGATGCCCCGCCTCTCCGACTCCATGGAGGAGGGCACAGTGTTGCGTTGGCTGAAGTCGGCCGGGGATGAGGTGGCGGTCGGCGACGAGCTGGTCGAGATCGAGACCGACAAGGCGAACATGGTCTACGAGTCGGACCTCGACGGGACCCTGGTCGAGATCCTGGCGCAGGAGGGGGACACGCTGCCCGTCGGCGATCCGATCGCGCGGGTTGGTGATGCTTCGCAGGTGGTCGACGGGCGCGGGGCCGATGCCGTTGCCCGGGACCGCCCGCCATCGACAGGAGAGCAGGGCTACAACGGGGGTGGCGAAAAGGTCCCGGGCCCCGACATCGCCCCCGCCCCGACGGCCGCTGCTGCGACGCCGGGGCCCGCAACGGCACCCCCGGCAGCCGGTCCCACTCCCTCCCCAGCCGGCGCTGGCGGTGACGGGCGCGTGAGGGCGTCTCCCATCGCCCGGCGCATCGCAGCAGATCGCGGGCTCGACCTACAGGGGCTGCAGGGCTCCGGACCGGGTGGGCGGATCGTCAAGGCGGACGTGGAACGCGCGCTCGCATCGGGCGCAGGTGCGGCAGCCGCGACGCAGGTGACGCCGCAGCCGCCCGCGGAGGCCCCGGTGGCTCCGCCGACACCGGCAGGCCCGACACCCGGCGTCCGCGAGAGGCCCGAGACGGCAAAGGGCCAGGTCGAGGTCGTCGAGCTGACCAAGCTCCAGCAGACGGTCGCGCGCCGGATGGCCGAGTCGAAGGCCACCGCACCCCACTTCTACCTCCAGGCCGAGATCGACATGACCTCCGCCGTCCAGGGCCGCGCCAAGCTGAAGGCCTCCGCCAGGGAGGGCGAGGTCGTGCCCACCTTCAACGACATGGTGGTCAAGGCCTGCGCCCTGGCCCTGCGCGAGCACCCGCGCGCCAACGGCGCCTACCGCGACGGCAAGATCGAGCTCTACTCGCGGGTCAACGTCGGCGTCGCGGTCGCCGCCCAGGACGCCCTCGTGGTGCCGACCGTCTTCGACGCCGACCAGAAGGGGCTGCGCCGGATCGCTACCGAGGCGCGTGCGCTCGCCGCGCGGGTCCGGGACGGCTCGATCACGCCTCCCGAGCTCTCCGGGGGCACTTTCACGGTCTCGAACCTCGGCATGTACGGGATCTCCAACTTCGGTGCCGTGATCAACACGCCGCAGGCCGGCATCCTCGCCGTCGGCGAGGTGAGGGCCAGGCCGCTGGTGACGGATTCCGGCGAGATCGCGCCACGCCAGCTGATGGGAGTGACACTCGCCTGCGACCACCGCATCCTCTACGGCGCGGACGGCGCCGAGTTCCTGGCACGGGTCAGAGAGCTGCTCGAGGAGCCGCTGGGGCTCGCGCTCTGACCGATCGTCAGGCGCCCGGAAGCGCGTCGATCAGGAACAGTCGAGCGGGCTCGTCGCCCTCGCTGCGACCGCGGTGGCGAGGAGCCGTCGGCAGGACGAAGGCCTCCCCGGCGCCGACCTCCAGAGGGTCGCTGTCGTCCTCGAAGCTGTAGGTGATCCGGCCGCTCACGACGTAGCCCGAGTGGGGAACGTCGCACCATCCCTCCCGGCCGGCGCCCGGCGTGTACTCGACCAGGGCCCAGCGTGTGCCGTCCACATCCACCTCGCGGTCGGTCACCCCCGGGTCGTGTGAGACCGGTTCCGAGCCGGAGAAGTCCACGCTTCGCGGGTCGGTCATCGGAAAGACCCTAACGAGCGGGCAGTTCCTCCCACGCCCTGTTTTCTCGACAGGGGCGGGGGTATGATCCGTTCGTCACATAGGGAGGAGAGGTGATCCCTCTCCGCCCGTTGTCCGTGAAGGCGGCACCCCGGTTGATCCCGGAGCCGCATCGACTAGCTCGCCGGAGGCGATCCCGAGGGCGGGTGAGAGGAAAGGCGGACCGATATGAAGCTCGAAGCCGCGAGCCCGAGTCGCTCGGCTGAACGCGAGGGTACGGATGCCCTGACGCGGGACGACCGGGCCCTGCTCCTCCGCTACATGCTGCTCATGCGGCTCTCCGAGGAGCGAGCCCTGACCCTCTACAAGCAGGGCAAGGTGCCCGGCTCCTTCTACGACGGGCGAGGCCAGGAGGCGATCTGCGTGGGCGCCGCCTTCACCCTCGGGCCCCGGGATCGGACGTGCATCCTGCATCGCGACCTCGGGGCTCATTTCGTTCGTGGGGTGACTCCCGACCGCTACCTGGCGAACTACATGGGTCGGGAGGGCGGCGTCACCGGCGGCAAGGACGGGAACATGCACTTCGGCGACCCCGAGCTCGGCTGCGTCGGCATGGTGAGCATGCTTCCCGACATGGCCCAGGTGGCCGCAGGCATGGCCCTCACGTTCAAGATGCGCTCCGAGCCGCGGGTTGCGATGACCTTCTTCGGCGAGGGATCGACGGCCAACGGCCAGTGGCACGAGGCGATGAACTTCGCCGGCGTTCACCGCCTGCCTGTGGTCTTCGTGCTCGAGAACAACCAGTTCGCCTATTCGACCCCGACCGACCTCGAGTTCGCGGTCGACCCGGTTCAGCGCGCCAAGGGCTACGGCTTCCCGGGCGTCAGCGTCGACGGAAACGACGTCGAGGCGGTCTTCGAGGTTGCCCGGGTCGCCACCGAGCGCGCCCGTGAGGGTGACGGCCCGACCCTGATCGAGTGCCACACGATGCGCATGCACGGCCACGGCGCCCACGACGACATGAGCTACGTGCCGAAGGAGCTGCTCGAGGAATGGTCGCGTCGCGACCCGATCGAGCAGTACACGCGGCGGCTCGTGGACGAGCACGGCTTCGAGCCTGAGCAGGTGGATCGGATTCGCGAGTCGGCGGCCGCCTACGTGGACGAGTGCGCTGACCGGGCGGTCGCGTCGCCGATGCCCGATCCGACCGTGGCCGCCGACGGAGTGTTCGCCGAGAGCTGGAAGCCGCTCGGCGACGGCGAGGCGCCCTGGTCGCGCTGGAGCGCGACCGAGGGCCAGGGGGGAACGAATGGCAACGGCCGCCACGCGAGCAACGGGCACCGCGGTGCGCTGCTCGAACACGGGAGGGCCGCCTGATGGCAGAGATGAGCTACCTGCAGGCGATCAGCGACGGTCTGCGCGAGGAGATGCGCCGCGATGAGGCCGTGTTCTGCCTCGGCGAGGACATCGGCGCCTTCGGCGGCGCCTTCAAGGTCACGGACGGCTTCATCGAGGAATTCGGGGCCGGCCGCGTCCTGGACACGCCGCTGGCCGAGAACATGATCATCGGCGCCTCGATCGGCGCCGCGATCGAGGGCATGAGGCCGGTTGCCGAGATGCAGTTCGCCGACTTCATCTCCTGCGGGTTCGACCAGCTGGTGAACGTCGCCGGGAAGCTGCACTACCGGCAGGGCGTGTCGGTCCCGATGGTCGTCCGGCTGCCATCGGGCGGCGGGTTCTCGGGCGGTCCTTTTCACTCGCAGAACCCCGAGGCCTGGTTCATGCAGTCCCCCGGGCTCAAGGTCGTGGCGCCCGCCACGGCCGAGGACGCGAAGGGGCTGCTGATCAGCGCGATCCGCGACCCCAATCCGGTCTGCTATCTCGAGCACAAGGGCCTCTACCGCCACGTCAAGGGCGAGGTGCCGGAGGGCGAGCACGCCGTTCCCCTCGGCGAGGCACGGGTGGCGAGGGAGGGCGGCGAGCTGACCGTGATCGCGTACGGCTCCTCCGTGCCGCTCGCCCTGCAAGCGGCGGAGGAGCTCGACGAGGACATCGAGGTCATCGATCTGCGGACGCTCAACCCGCTTGACGAGTACTCGATCCTCCGAAGCGCCGAGAAGACCGGAAAGGTCCTGGTCGCTCACGAGGCGACCCGTTCCTGCGGTGTGGGCGCCGAGGTCGCGAGCCTGATCTCGGAGCGCGCCTTCGAGTCGCTCGACGCTCCGGTACGCCGACTGACGGCGCCCGACGTGCCGATCCCCTTCAGCCCCCCGCTCGAGCAGTCGGTGCTGCCGCAGCTCGAAGACATGAAGGAGGCCTGCCGTGAGCTCATCGCCTACTGACGCGCAACTGACGCAGATCGTCATGCCCCAGATGGGCGTCTCGGTCGCGGAGGGCACCATCGTCGAGTGGTCGAAGCGGCCCGGCGACTGGGTCGAGCGCGACGAGACGGTCTGTCTGGTGACCACCGACAAGATCGACGTCGAGATCCCCTCGCCGGCGGCCGGAAGACTCGCGGCGATCCTGGTCGAACCGGGCGACACCGTCGACGTTGGCACCCCGCTCGCCGAGCTCGACGCAGGCGCGCGACCCGGCGAGGCTCATCCCGAGGAGCACCACGAGGAGCCTGAGCCCGGACGGGCGGAAGCGGAGACCGGTCGAGAGCCCGCGAGCGCCGAGGACGAGACCGATCGCTCCGGCTTCCACTCGCCGATCGTCCGGCGAATGGCGGACGAGCACGACATCGACCTCTCGCAGGTCCAGGGGACCGGCATCGGCGGGCGGATCCGCAAGCGCGACCTCGTCGCGCTGATCGAGTCGGGGTCCGTGCCGGAGAAGGCAGAGGCGGCCGAGGAGCCTGTCGAGGAGCCCCCGCTGCACAGCGAGTCGCCCTACCGTCCCGAGGCGCCGGCCGCTGCACCGGCGGAGGCCCCCGCGCAGGCGGGCGACGGAAACGGCGCGGCGCCTGCCGCGGACGTCCTCCCCGGCGAGCGCCGCGAGCCGATGTCGCCGATGCGCCGGCGGATCGCCGAGCACATGCTCCAGAGCCGCCGCACCTCGGCCCACTGCACGACGATCGTCGAGGTCGACCTCGACCGCGTCGTGGCAACCCGCCGCGAGCTGAAGGAGGGAATGGCCCGGCGCGACGTGCCGCTCACCTACCTCGCGTTCGTCGCGAGCGCGGCGGTGGCGGAGCTGGATCGACACCCGATCCTGAACGCCTCGATCGAGGGCGGCGAGCTCGTCTACCACGAGGACGTCAACCTCGGGATCGCGGTGGCGCTGGAGTCCGGGCTGATCGTTCCGGTGATCCGGCACGCCCAGCGGCTCAGCCTGGAGGGCCTGGCCGGTGAGATCGCGCGTCTTGCGCAGCGGGCGCGCACCGGGAAGCTGGACCCGGACGACGTCGCCGGCGGCACGTTCACGATCACGAACCCGGGGCAGTTCGGCGCCGTCCTGGCGACGCCGATCATCAACCAGCCGCAGGTCGCGATCCTCGACCTGGAGGCGGTGGTCAAGCGGCCCGTCGTGATCGATGACGAATCCGAGGCGGTCGCGGTCCGCCCGATGACCAACCTCTGCATGTCCTGGGATCACCGGGCACTCGATGGAGCGGAGGCGGCTCGTTTCCTCTCGGACGTCAAGACCCGACTGGAGGGGTGGGAGCGATGAACCTCCTGGCGCACGAGGAGGTCGTCGTCCGGCGCGGACGGCGCAGCGGGATCTACGTCGTCGTCTCGATCCACTCGACCGCGCTCGGTCCGGCCCTGGGCGGCCTGCGCATGTGGCGCTACGGCGCCCTCGGCGACGCGATCGCAGATGGCCTTCGGCTCTCCGAGGCGATGACCTACAAGGCCGCCGCGGCGGGGCTGGACCTCGGCGGCGGCAAGGCGGTGATCTGCGTGCCGCCCGACCGCGACCTGTCCGCCGGCGAACGGCGCGAGCTGATGCTCGACGTCGGGGACCTCGTGGACTCCGTCGAGGGGCGCTACGTGACCGCCGAGGACGTCGGCACCGGCACGGAGGACATGGCGCTCATCCGGGAGCGCACAGAGCACGTCGTCGGCCTTCCAATCCACTCCGGCGGGTCCGGGGATCCAAGTCCGATCACGGCACGCGGCGTTGAGTCCGCGATCCGTGCGAGTTGTGAGCATCGCTACGGCAGCGGCGACCTGGCGGGTCGCCGCGTGTCCGTGGTCGGGCTGGGCCATGTCGGTGCACGCCTGGCGGAGCGCCTCGCGTCAGACGGGGCGGAGCTCGGCGTCTCGGACATCGAGCCGGCCAAGCGGGAGCTCGCCGAGCGGCTCGGTGCGCGCTGGCTCGAGCCGGAGGACGCGATCACGGCCGAGTGCGACGTGCTCGCTCCCTGCGCCCTGGGTGGTGCGATCGACGGCGACAACGTCGAGCGGCTCTGTTGCGAGATCGTCTGCGGAGCGGCCAACAACGTGCTCGCGAACCGCTCGCTGGCGGACCGCCTGGCCGAGCGGGGGATTCTCTACGCCCCCGACTTCATCGCCAACGCCGGCGGCCTGATCAACGTCTACGGCGAGCTCCACTCACTCGACCGGGAGCGCCTCGACTCGCTCGTGGACGGGATCGGCGCGGCCCTTCGGCGGGTCCTGAAGGCCGCAGAGCATCGCTCGGTGACCCCGGCGGCCGCAGCCAGGGCGCTCGCGGAGGAGCGCCTGGACGCCGCTCGGCACGTGCCGGCGCTCGCGCACGCCGGTGGCTAGGCTCGCGCGGCTCGATGGACCGCGCGCAACTGACGGAGTGGCTCGAGGGGTATGAGCGTGCCTGGCGCTCGCCCGGGAACGACTCCCTGGCTGAGTTGTTCTCGGACGACGCGACCTACTCCACCGGGCCGTACGAGCGGCCGCATCGGGGCCTCGACGCGATCGCCCGGATGTGGGATGCCGAGCGGCTCGGCCCCGACGAGGCGTTCGAGATCTCGAGCGAGATCGTCGCGGTGGAGGGCGATACCGGCGTTGCCAGGATCGCGGTCCGCTACGGGGCCCCGAAGGGGAGCGAGTACCGCGACCTCTGGATCATCCGCCTGGACCACTCCGGGCGCTGCTTCCGGTTCGAGGAATGGCCGTTCTGGCCACCGGGTCAGGAAGGAGCCCCGGCTGCCGGAGCTGACTGATGCGCGAGACTGTTGACATGGACCAGGTGCTGGTCATGCGCCCTGGACTGGTTCCCTACGAGGAAGCCAGGCGGGCGCAGAAGCGCATCGAGGCGGCGCGCCTCGCCGGCGAGGTCCCGGACGTGCTGCTGCTCATCGAGCACCCTCCCGTCTACACCAAGGGCCGCCGGGCAGAGCCGGGCGAGCTCGGAATGGGCGAGGACTGGTACCGGATGCAGGGAATCGAGATCTGCGAGGCGGATCGCGGCGGCCGCGTCACCTACCACGGCCCGGGCCAGCTGGTCGGCTACCCAATCGTCTCGTTGAAGCCCTACGGGGACAACGTGCATGGGTACGTCCGCGGGCTGGAGCGATTGATGATCGAGTCACTGGCCGCCTACGGTGTCGAGGCGGAGGTGATCGACGGGCTGACCGGTGTCTGGGTGGGGGGCCGGCCCCCCGAGGGGCGGAAGATCGGCTCGATCGGGGTTCACGTCAACCGGGGCGTCACCACCCACGGCTTCGCCGTCAACGTCAACAACGACCTCCAGCCCTTCGAGTGGATCGTTCCCTGCGGCATCGACGGCTGCCGGATGACATCGCTGACCCGCGAGCTCCGCGCCGAGCAGGACATGAGCGCCTACATGGACCTGGTCTCCGAGCTCTTCGGCCGGATCTTCGAGCGCGACCCGGCGGAGGCCGAGGCGGAGTTGGCTCGGCTGGCCGGCCTGCCGGCCCCGGTACGGTAGGGCCGATGGCCACCCAGCACGAAACGGGTCAGCGTGACGCGCGCATCGACGCGGAGAGGCTCCACGTGACCCGTTCGCGCTCCAACCCGGGCGGGAAGGCGCAGGACGAGGAGGGCAAGGTCGCCTTCCGCTCTCGGAAGCCGCCTTGGCTCAAGGTGCCGGCGCCCGGCGGCCCGACGTACCGCCGCCTGAAGAAGGCGATCGAAGGGGACAACCTCCACACCGTCTGCCAGGAGGCGAACTGCCCGAACGTCGGCGAGTGCTGGGAGCGCGGGACGGCGACCTTCATGATCCTCGGGGACGTCTGCACGCGGCGCTGCGGGTTCTGCAACGTGCAGACGGGCAAGCCGACCTGGCACGACCCGCTCGAGCCGCTCCGCGTCGCCAACCAGGTGAAGCGGATGGGCCTCCGGCACGCGGTGATCACCTCGGTCGACCGCGACGACCTGCCCGACTACGGCGCGGGCGCCTTCGTCGGCGTGATCCGCTCGATCCGGCGGATGGCGCCGGGTTGCAAGGTCGAGGTCCTGACGCCGGACTTCCGGGGCCAGGAGATGCCGCTCGCCAAGGTGATCGCCGAGCGGCCCGACGTCTTCAACCACAACGTCGAGACGGTGCCGCGGCTCTACCCCATCGCCCGGCGGGGTTCCGACTTCACGCGCTCGGCGCGGGTCCTGCGGATGGCGAAGGAGATGGCCGCCGGCGAGGTGGTCACAAAGTCAGGACTGATGGTCGGGCTCGGGGAGGAGTTCGAAGAGATGGTCGAGACCTTCGGGATCCTTCGTGGGCACGGCGTCCAGGTCCTGACTGTCGGGCAGTACCTGCGGCCGACCGAGAAGCATCTGCCCGTCGATCGCTACTGGCATCCGGACGAGTTCGCGGCCCTGGAGAAGGCCGCGTACGAGATCGGCTTCGAGTCGGTCGCCTCCGGTCCGCTGGTGCGCAGCTCCTACCACGCCGATGAGCAGCTGCCCGCTGCCTCGGCGCTATAACCCGGCGCAGCTTTCCCTGCAAAGGCGTGTTTGGGAGGTTCGTAGCCTCGCGCCATGCGTTTGCACCGACGCAGACACCTCTCACTCCTGGTTGCGAGCGGCCTGCTCGCGGTCCTCGCGGCCGGCCCGCTGAGCAGTGGGGCGGTCTCCCAGACGACTGACGACACGCCGAAGGCGAAGAACCCGCTGGCCGGCGACGGGATGTGGGTCTGGTACCTGAGCCGCTCCTCGCACGGCAAGCTCGGAGCGATCGCGAAGAAGGCTCGCGCCAACGGGATCGAGACCGTCCTGATCAAGTCCGGGGACGGGACCGGCTACTGGAGCCAGTTCTCCCCGTCCGTGGTCGCCGGGCTTCATGCCCGCGGACTCCGGGTCTGCGCCTGGCAGTTCATCTACGGCCGCAAGCCGGGCAAGGAGGCGCGGGTCGGGGCCGCGGCCGTCGCGAACGGCGCGGACTGCCTGGTGCTCGACGTCGAGGGTCAGTACGAGGGGAAGTACCCGCAGGCGTCGTTCTTCATGTCGAGCCTCCGATCGCGGATCGGCCAGGACTATCCGGTGGCCCTGGCGAGCTTCCCCTACGTCGATTACCACCCGGCGCTCCCGTTCTCGGTCTTTCTCGGTCCGGGCGGGGCGCAGTACAACGTCCCGCAGCTCTATTGGAAGGACATCGGTACCACGGTCGACACCGGGTTCATCCACACCTGGGTATGGAACCGGATCTACCAGCGACCGATCCTCCCGCTCGGCCAGGTCTACAACAACCCGAAGGCCGGCCAGATCAAGCGCTTCCGGGCGCTCGCCATGTCGCACGGTTTCGAGGGGGTGAGCTGGTGGTCCTGGCAGTCCGCCCGCAAGCGGCAGTGGAAGGCCCTTCGCACTCCGGTGGCGCCGGCGAGCACCCCGCCCTATCCCAGCTATCCCTTCCTGCGCCTCGGCTCGAAGGGCGACTTCGTGGCCTGGGCCCAGCAGCTGCTCGAGGGAGCCGGGTGTTCGGTGCCGGTCACCGGCTATTACCAGGGCTCGACGCAGGCCGCCGTGTACACGTTCCAGGCCGCCAACGGCCTCACCCAGACCGGCAACCTCGACGTCCCGACCTGGAGCGTGCTGATCCAGAGCAAGGCGATGCCCGTCACCTGGACGAAGGCCGGCGCGGTGGCGGCGCGGACCGGCGGACGCCTGACCCTGCCGGCACCGCGCTCGGCGAAGCTGCCGGCTGTGCGAGACGAGATCCCGCCCGCGTCGAAACGCGCGCGGTAGCTGCACGGCGTTCCAGGTTGCGCGGCTAGTGTTCGGCCCGGCCGGTGCTGCCGCTGAAGGACAACAACCCGACCTCGCGGTTCCCGGTCATGACCGTCGCGCTGATCGTGATCAACGTCGCGATCTTCATCTGGCAGCTCAACTTCCCGACCGACCAGAAGCTCGACCAGGTCGGCTTCGGCTCGATCGACCAGAGCTCGCTGGAGTACGGGGCCATCCCGTACCGGATCACGCATGCGGAGGACCGGAACTGCGTGGTGGGAGGTGTGCCCAACTCGCAGGGGCAGCTGGAGGCGGGCGTGGTCTGCCCGGGAACGAAGGACTACGACCGGGCCGTGGCGATCGGGCGGGAGGACCCGCAGGCCACGCCGATTCCGATCAATCAGGCCCCGTGGTGGGAGACGCTGTTCACCTCGATGTTCATGCACGGAGGCTTCCTGCACATCGCGGGCAACATGCTCTTCCTCTGGGTCTTCGGCAACAACATCGAGGACCGGCTGGGGCGGGTCAAGTTCCTGATCTTCTATGTGCTCGCCGGGCTGATCGCGGTGTACACGCAGGCGCTGATCGACCCCGCATCCACCGCCCCGACGATCGGAGCGAGCGGCGCGATAGCGGGGGTGCTCGGGGCCTACGCGCTGCTCTACCCCCACGCCCGGGTCCTGACCCTGATCTTCATCATCTTCTTCGTCACGCTCGTCGAGATCCCGGCCCTGATCCTGCTCGCCATCTGGTTCATCCTGCAATTCGTCCCCGCCTTGGGACAGGTCGCGGTGGAGACGGGGGGTGGCCAGGGGGTCGCCTATTTCGCCCACGTGGGCGGCTTCGTCTTCGGACTGGCCGTGGCTGCGGTCATCCTTTCGATCACCGGCCGCGGAGACAGGGAAGAGCCGCCTCGATTACCGGTCTACTGAGCGAAATTGGATCCAGATCTCAGGAACGCGCTGCTGCTGCTCGGCCTGCTGTTCTGCGGCTTCTTCGCGGTCGTCACGCTCTACGTGATCGTCGACACCGGACTGCGCCTGCGGACCTACGGAGACATCGGCGCGATCATCCTCTACGGCATCTCGCTGCTGATCATCGGGATGATCGCGGCGGGCCTGATCGGTGCTCTTCGAAACCCGCCCGATGATTAGGCGCGTGGCGGCGATCGGGGCGCTCCTGTTCGCCTTCGCCGCCGCGATCATCGCCATCGCGATCTGGCCGGAGAGCGCCGGGAACAGTGACACCCAGTCGAGGGGCCCACACCGGGCGCTCTCCGCGGCGGGAGGCGAAGCGGCGAACGGGATCGCGGGCGACCCTGGCACGCGCTCCAGGCAATCGATCGGGACCTTCGCGGCCAAATTGAGCACGGCTGAGCGCCCCGGCGACGCCCGCTTCGCGCTCCAGCCCGTGGCGGGACCCCTGCCCGTCCGCTACCGATTCAAGCACCCGCCGATCGCGGGCGTTCTCTTCGACCTGAAGAGCGGCCAGATCCTCTGGCAGCGGAACCCGAGGCTGAAGCGGCCGATCGCGAGCCTGACGAAGATGATGACCGCGCTGATGGTCGCGCGAACCGATTCGCCGGACGAGCGGGTCAGGGTGAGCCGGAACGCGGCGCATACTCAGGGCTCTGCCACCGGGCTGCTGCCGCGGGGCCGCAAGGTCCCGCTCGAGGCGTTGCTCGAGGCCCTGATCCTGATCTCCGCGAACGACGCCGCCGTGGCGCTCGCCGAACACGACGGCGGCAGCGTCCCCCACTTCATCAAGGAGATGAACGCGACAGCGCGGGCGATGGGCCTCACCTGCACGCATTTCACGACCCCCAACGGCCTGCGCGACCGTGGCAACTACTCCTGTCCACGCGACCTGGCCGCCCTGGCGCGCGCCGACCTCGCCAACAAGCGGATCGCCGGGATCGTGCAGACCCGGTCGGCCAAGCCGCGCTTCCCGATCAAGGGCAAGCGGCTCTACCTGACGAACAACCACTACTTCCTGCAGCACGGCATTGGCGTGCCGGGGGCCGAGGTGACCGGGGTGAAGACGGGGTTCACCGACGCAGCGGGCAGCTGCTACGTCACGACGGCGCGGCTCGGCAGCCACCATCTCGGCCTCGTGCTCCTGCACTCGCCCAGCCCGCTGACCCAGGTGCCCGCACTGCTGCGGGCGGGATTCGTCGAGGTCGGGGCGATCGCGCCGACGGCGCCGGCGCCACCTGTGGTCCCGCCCACCGGGTAGACCACGCCAGGTGCGGGGGCGCATGCCAACGCCAAACGGGTCGCGCTGGCGCGCGCCCTCTGGTCAAACCCTGATCGGCGTCGCGCTGTGCGCGGCGATCCTCGCATTCGCCGCCGCCGACCTGATTCACACCGAGTCCCGGCTTCCGGACGCCGGTGCGAGCTGCCGGGAGAGTGATACCGCCTGCCGCAACACCGAGCTCAGCGAGCAGCTTGCGCGCGACCGCGCCGCCGAGCCGCTCCAGGAGAGGTACGACACCCGCGCCTGGCTCTACGCCTTCGGGATTCTGGCGATCGCAGCGCTCACCGTGGCGTACAGGCTGCGCACCACCTCTCGCCGTCAATGGCTTCGGATCTTCACCAACCTCGGGGTGGCAGGCGTCTGGCTGGGAATCGGCGCCGTCGTGCTGCTCCTGGCGACTGACGGAAGCTCGGTGTCGCCCCCGCCCGCGCCGCTGTTGATGATCCCGGTGATCCTGCTGGTCGCGGCGGCGGCGGGCACCCTGATGGGCCGGTCGGAGGGCTGGGCCGAGCAGGGTCAGGCGAATGGGGTCAGGGAGATGTTGATGCAGGCCGGCAGGTTCGCGATCGACGTCGGGACGGCCGGTCAGGTGCGTCGCTCCCGGATGGAGGAGCTGGCCGAGTGGCTGTCGCTCGCCACGAGGTCGCTGACAGCGCTCACCTGCCTCTTCGCGCTCGTCTTCGTGCTGGCTCAGCCGGGTTGCGACGCGAGCGCGAGCCCGCCCGACTGGACCAATCCGGTCGACTCAGTCGCGGCGGTGACGGCGATCGGAGCGATGGCGGCCGCCGTGGGCGCTCTCGTCCTGCGGAGGTGGGTGGTCGCCCTGGCCGGCCTGGTGATCTGCCCGGTCGCGGTGCTCTTCGTGCTCGCCAGCACGTGTGCCTTCTACTGATCCGCCCGGTGGCGGAATCGCTCAGCCGAAGACCTGGACGTCGGCGATGTCGACGTGGGTGCCGGGCATCACCGGATCGTGGTAGATGCCGAGCCGCAGGTGTGAGGGGATCGACGAGCCGACCGAGAGACCCGGCCCAGCCGGGCTGATCTCCTTCTTCAGGTTGTACATGTGGAAGACGGGGCTCGCCACGCCTCCGATGGTGATCTGGAAGAGACCCTTGGTGGGGTCGGTCGAGTAGGTGGCGTCGACGACGATGTGGGTCCAGTTCCCGAGCGCGTTGCCCGCCGGCGTCGTCCAGATGTAGCGCGTGGTCTCCGACAGGCCCGACGAGCTCGACTGCTTCAGGATCCAGTTGCCCTCGATCGCCTGGAGGGAGACGACCGGGGTGCCGTCGGCGTTGGTCGCCGGCTCCGACTGCTTCATCTGCATCACGACCTGCCAGTGGTCCATGTCGTAGAGAGGGAAGTCGCTCGGCAGACGCATCCAGTAGGAGGTCACCCGGCGCATGCCCGCGCGGTAGAGGTAGAAGGTGTCCGACTTTCCGTCCTCGAAGAGATAGTCGCTGTTGCCGAGCTCGGCCCGCTCGCTGTTGCCGTGGTAGAGGTCGCCGTTCATCGCGGTCATTCGCCGGAACGGGCCGCCGTCGGGTCCGCCCGCCGCGAACCACTGATGACGGGTCGGCGAAACGGCGTCGATGTCTCCCCAGAGCGGGATCGGATCGTGATCGGTGGCCAGATCCTCCTTGAGGAGGTGGAGCCCGCAGCCGCTGCCACCCTGCGCCGAGATTCGCACCGTGGCGCGGACGCGCTTCCCGTGTCTCCCGACCGCCCTCAGCCTCACCTTTCGCCGGCCCGTGGAGAGCAGTCGCACGCAGGCGGAGAACCCGCCGCCCCGGTCGGCGCGGGTCCCCCCGATCCGGCGCCAGGATCCCTTCTTCCGCTGCTGGACCCGGACCCTGCCCGGCGAGCAGATGGCGCCCGAGATGACGAACTCCGCCCGCGGCTGCACGATGTTCAGGGTCGGGTTCAGGTTGCCGCTGCAGGCGGGATGCTTGGCACTCGCCGATGCTGGAGCGGCGCAGGCGACGGCCGTGGCCAGCAGCACGCCGGCCGCGCCGCTGCCCAGGAAGCGGATCGATCCCACCCCGATTGGGTCGGTCAAGGCGGCGTCAAGCTTGAAAGTTGACCCACCGGGCAGCGGCGCTCTCCGGCGCTTCACAGCGCCTTCTCACGCCCGGGGCGATGGAGCCAGCGGGGCTCGAACCCGCGACCTCGGCGTTGCAAACGCCGCGCTCTCCCAACTGAGCTATGGCCCCGTGGGTGGCCGATTGTAGGCCGGGTACACACATTCCCGGGAATATCGGGCTGTGAGAGACTGGCCACGCTGGCCTCAACAAACGGGGCGTGCCCGGCGGCGCGTCCTCACATCCCAGGAGAGGTGATGGCCACCAGGGCCAAGCAGGATCAATCCGGGGGGGACGGCAAGGCGACTGACAAGTCGCCGACGGCCGTCGACGAGACGAAAGAGCGGGCGGCCGCGGAGGGGCAGCCGAAGCCGGGGCAGCGAGCTGAGATCTCGAACCTCGACATCGTCCGCCACTACTTCGATCGCGCCGTCGAGCGCCTCCGGCTCCCGGACGACATCCGCACCGTCTTCTGGACTCCGTACCGCGAGGTCACCGTCCAGATCCCTGTGAAGCTCTCGGACGGCGAGGTCCATACCTTCTCCGGCTACCGGATTCAGCACAACGGCGCCCGCGGGCCCTACAAGGGCGGCATCCGCTACCACCCCGAGGTCGACGTCGATGAGGTCCGCGCACTGGCCTCGCTGATGACCTGGAAGACGGCGGTCGCGAACATCCCGTTCGGCGGCGCCAAGGGAGGCATCAACTGCCCGGCCGATCAGCTCGAGCGCGACGAGGTCCAGAAGATCACCCGCTCGTTCATGGACAAGATCGAGAAGGTTCTGGGACCGACCCGTGACATCCCGGCTCCGGACGTCAACACCAACGCCCAGGTCATGGCCTGGCTGATGGACGAGTACGGCAAGCTCCACGGCCACACCCCGGCGATCTGCACGGGCAAGCCGATCGCGCTGGAGGGCTCATACGGGCGCGAGCAGGCGACCGGCCGCGGCTGCGTCTACATGTTCCGCGAGGCCGCTCCGCAGATCGGCCTGACGCCGGCCGACAGCACCTTCGTCGTGCAGGGGTACGGCAACGTCGGGTCCTGGGCCGCCCGCATCCTCCAGCAGCTCGGGTCGAAGATGATCGGCGCATCCGACGCGACCGGCGCGATCCGCAGCGACGCCGGCATCGACGCGGACGATCTCGCCAAGCATCTGCGAGACGGCGCCAAGCTGACCGAGTTCCCCGGGACCGAGGTGATCAGCCCCGACGACCTGCTCGCGATCGAGTGCGACGTGCTGATACCCGCGGCTCTCGGCGGCATGATCCACGAGAGCAACGCGGACCGGATCAGCGCGCGGATGATCATCGAGGGCGCCAACAGCCCGACCACGCCGGCCGCCGATGAGATCCTCGAGGAGAAGGGTGTCCACGTCATCCCCGACGTGATGGCGAACGCCGGCGGCGTGGTCTGCTCCTATTTCGAGTGGGTCCAGAACCTCCAGCACTTCCGGTGGTCCGAGCGGGAGGTCAACGACAAGCTCGGCGGAATCATGAGGAGGGCCTATCGCGACGTCGGCGCACGCGCTAGGGAGGAGCGCATCTCACTGCGCGAGGCGGCCTACCTGGTCGGGATCGAGAGGGTGGTCGAGGCGAGCCGCACGCGCGGCTATGTGTGAGGGCGCGCGACCAGCGCGACCCGATCAATCATCATCGAAGTCGAAGTCCTTGGGCGGGCCCTTCTCGAACCAGAGGTCCTCCTCCCCCTCTTCCTCCTCGAGCTCGAACGAGCGCTCCTCCGTGTCGGACGGTCGCCGTTCGGGAGACTCCTCGTCCTCGATGGCGGGCCTCACCTCGGTTCCGGGCTCCTCATAGGTACCCCGATCGGAGTCGACTTCAGACGCGGGCTCCTCCGAATAGGACTCCTCCTCATGGAGGTACGGCGCCTCCTCCTCTGCCGGCCCGAGCGCCTCGAAGTCGTCGTCCACCGAGGGCGGCGCTGACGCCGGCGGAACCGGGTCCTCGTCGGTCTCGAAGTCGTAGAGCTGCGGACCGTCCGCGGTCTCCGAGGAGTCCTCGGCCGGAAGAGGCTCCTCGTCCGAGATCGGCTCCTCGTCCGGGAGGTCCATCGGCGGAGGCTCGTAGGTGGTGTCCGGCCGGCCGAGCTCGGCCTCGTCGTCGGGCAGTGAGGGCAGATCACCGGTGTCGCCCGGAGGCGGATGCTCCTGTGTGGGCACGTCGATACGGCCCCGGGCCCTGCCGGGCGGCTCGGCGCCGGGCGTCGGCGGCGGAGGCGGCGGATCGGGAACGTGGCTCTCCGGCCCGGCGGGCGCCTGGGCGTCGGGTTGAGGCTCCAGCGGTCGCGCCTCACCCGGCGACTCGGCCTCGGCCGGCTCGGGCTCGGCCGCGGGCGGCGGCGCTGCGGTGTCCTCCGGAAACGGCTCCTCCTCGGCGATCAGCTCCTCGAGCGACTCGGACGGGGCGGGTTCCTCCGGCTCGGAGTCGAGCCGCTCCTGCCCCGGGATCTCGTCCTGGCCGGGCAGCTCCGCCTGCCCGGGGATCTGGCTCGGCGCCTCGAGGTCGACGGATTGATCGGAAGTCTCAGGCTCGGGCTCCGTCGGGCGAAGCGCCTGCGGCTCGGACGGCGGCTCCGTCGTCCGAAGCGCCTCGGGCTCGGATGGCGGCTCGACGGTAAGGGCGTCGGACTCCGACGAGGGCTCTACGTCCACCGGCTCCTCCGGCTGCTCCGTGGGCCGCAGCGCCTCGGCGTCGACCAGGCGCGTGGGCTCCTCGTTTCCGGCATCCATCTCGGTCGAGCCGACCTCGGTGTAGAGCTCGCCCCCGACGAAGGCGTCGGGCTGCTCGCCCGAGCCGAACGCCTCGTCCTCGATCTCCCGCAGCTCCGTCTCGCGGGCTCCGTGCTTGCGCTTCAGATCGAGGTGTTCGCGAATCGCGTCGTCGAGAATGCCCATGTCGCGCGGGTTTTGCCCGGGCTCGAAGGGTCACAGCTTAGGCGCTGCGCCACTCATGTGATAGCTGGACACCCCGTAAGGCCCTGCATCTGACCGACCAATTTCCGGCGGGTTATCAGGCGTCCCTGGCCGGCTAGGGGCCCTCGGTCGCGGCCCGTCCCTCCGGGCGTCGGTGCAGGCGGCCCCCGTGCACCGAGCGCCTGCTCGCCGGCGCCGTGCGGATCTGGTTCTTCCCGGCCCTCTTCGCACGCAGCAGGGCCCGATCCGCGCCATCGACGAGCGATTCCAGATCCTCGGCGGAGTCCGGGATCGTCGCGACTCCGACGCTGATCGTGACGCCCATCGTCCCGCCGTCACGCAGCGGGACCTCGGTGTCGCGGACCCGCTCGCGCAGGCGCTCGGCCAGGATCGTCGCGCCCTCGCCCTCGGTCTCGACCAGGATCAGCGCGAGCTCGTCCCCGCCGTAGCGCGCCGCCACGTCGATGTCCCGCGTGGCGTCCCTGACCAGATTCGAGACGGTTTCCAGCACGAGGTCGCCCTGGAGGTGTCCGAGCCGGTCGTTGATGCGCTTGAAGTCATCGACGTCGAGGATGATCAGCGAGATCTCATGCCCGAAGCGGAGCGCGCGCGAGACCTCGCGATCGAGCGTCTCAGCCATGTGCCGGCGGTTCCAGAGCCCTGTCAGCGGGTCCGTCAGCGCTTCTTGCGCGATCCGCTCGTGCCGCCGTGTCAGCGTGCGCGCCAGGCCCCAGGCCAGGATCACCGCGGCGACCAGGAACCAGATCATCACCGCCAGCGCGCCCTTGCCGACGCCGAGCACCCCTCCGCCCTTCGGAGGCCCCAGAAGCAAGAGACCCTCCTGGTCGCTCGGGTTCAGGGTGAGCGCGTGGCCCCGGTATTTCTTGCCCCCCGCGGTGAGGTCAGCCGTCTGGTCGGGCTGGAGCCTCTGCGAGGGCGGCTGCACCGTCCCACCGAGGGTCTGCGCACCTCGGGTGACGACGACCTCCAGATCGGTCAGCGACTTGACCTGGCTGGCGTATTGGTCCGCGGTGGTCACCGATGCCAAGAGGCTGCCCACCGGCTGCGCCGTCTCGGTCAGTCCGACCCGCGAAAAGGCGACGGAACCGGGCGGGCCGGCGGCGGCGATCTCGTTGCCGACGTTGTCGTAGAGGAGGACACGTCCGGCCGGCGGCTGAGCGGCGGCCCGCTGCACGAAGGCCTGCTCGGCCGTCCGGTCGTGCGCCCGCAGGGCGGTGGCCAGATCGGGAGTGCCGGCGAGGCTCTGCGCCTTCGATGCCGCCGCCGCGGTCTGCGAGCGGTAGACCGCGGTCGCCGTGCGCAGGCCCGCGGCGAGCCGCGCGTCCGCCTTGCCCCGCTGCGAATCCTCGCTGACGAACAGCAGAATTCCGATCAGTGCCAGCGTGGGCACGACCGCAATCAGAACCAAGAAGAGCGCCAGGCGCCGTCCGAAACTCACCCTCGCGACAGCGTATCCTTGACCTCCCTGCCGGTCCCTGCCAGGTGCAGCGACCGGTCGAACATATTTCCCACCACCGCGGGGCTATAGCTCAGTTGGGAGAGCGCCTGGATCGCACCCAGGAGGTCGCCGGTTCGAGTCCGGCTAGCTCCACTGCCCGTCGAGATCGACACTCCCTCCGGTCCCGCCAGGGCGCACCTCACCGCGACCGGAGACGTCGGCGGTGCGGTCGTCCTCGGCCACGGAGCGGGCGGAGGCGTCGAGGCGCCCGATCTGGTCGCGGCGAGGGACGCGGCGGTCGGGGCGGGGTTCGCGGTCGCGCTCATCGAGCAGCCCTATCGCGTCGCGGGCAGGCGCTCGCCGGCTCCGGCCAAGAGGCTCGACGAAGCATGGGTCGCCGTCATCGAGCATCTCCGGGCCGACGCCTTCCAGGATCTGCCCCTGGTCGTCGGCGGACGATCACTGGGTGCTCGCGTCGCCTGTCGGACGCTCGATCGGACCGGAGCGAAGGCGATCCTCTGCCTAGCCTTTCCACTCGTCCCTCCGCGCCGCGGAGACAAGCCTCCGCAGAGCCGCCTCCCCGAGCTCGAGACCGTCAACGTCCCCGTCCTCGTCGTGCAGGGCGAGAGCGACCGCTTCGGAATGCCCCCCGAGGGCCCCGGCAGGAGGGTCGTCAAGGTCCGGGGCGATCACGGTCTGAAGGCGGACAAGGAGGCGGTGGGCGAGGCCGTCGCGGCCTGGCTCGCCTCCCTCCCTATCTCCCGTTGAGCAGCTGAACCAGGCTCCCTCGGGCGATCGTCCCGAAGAAGAACCCCGCCCCTCCGACAGGACTGAGCTCGACCCGGACCACCTCGACCCCCTCGTAGGAGGTGCTCCGGACCTGCACCCCGCTCACCATGCGGGACATCGGCTCTCCGGTGCGTGGATCCCGCGCTCCCGGAGCGAGCGAGGCCCTCAACCCCGCCTCGACCTGCCCCGCGCGCTCTGCCGTGCCGCCGAGCGCGCAGAGGACCTCGCGGTCGCGCTTCAGGCCCACGGCGACGAGCTCGATGCCCGTCTCGACCGAGAGCAGGAGCTTGTCCGGGATCATCCGAGCCGCGACGACATCGCCGAGACAGTCGGCCGCGGCGCGGTAGATCCGCTGATCGATCAGCCGCCCGTTGCGCCCGAGCAGGGCGGCACGCGAGTTCTCGGAGATCGCGAGCACCGCGAAATCGGGCCCGAACGCGTCTCGCGCGCCCAGGCCGAGCACCCCCGAGCTCAGCAGCGGATCGGGCACCTGTGCATAACCGCCGACATCGACGAGAACGACCCCATCCCCGGGTTTGCGGCGGCCGACGCCGGCGAGCGCCGCTCGCAGCCCTGGAGCGCCCGTTCCATCGATTCGCAGCCCGAAGGCGTAGGAGCCACCGACCGAGACGAGCCTGCGGGCGGCGAGCGGGTCCACACCGAACCGGCGGCGCAGCGTTGGAGCCGCCTCCACCACGCTCTGAGCGTTGGGCCCCAGCGCTCGCGCCATCAGCTCGGGATCGAGGCCCGCCTGCCTGGCCAGCCGCGGCTCCGTCCAGCCGACCCCGAGCGACCCGTGCTCGCCGCCGCCGCCGATCTCGGCCAGCGTGGCCGCGAGCGGACCCGGTGGGATCGGGCGATCGGAATGATCACCGCAGGCGGTCAGGCAGACGCTCAGGATCGCGAGCGCAGTGCAGGCCCGGAGCCACACGGCTACCGGGCGCGAGCGAGCTCCCACGTCCGCAGGTAGGCCTCGGCCGACCGGAAGAGGGAGCGCAGGGCCGGCCGGCCGCCGTGCTGGTCCATGTCGGCCAGCAGATCCGCGATCAGGCCGTAGTGCGCGACGCCGTCCGTGTTCAGGTCGAAGGTCCGGCTGCCGCTCCGCTCGCGCCGGAAGGTCACCTTGCCGAGGAAGGAGGGGAACGGGTAGACGAGCGGCGCCTGCGCCGCGTCCCCGCGCGGGCCCGGCAGCGACGCGAACCCGCCGGTGTCGGTCCCGAGACCGACCCCGAAGTAGCGGCCCTTCGCTCGATCAGGCTTGAACGCCTCGATCTTCGCCGCGAGGCCGGTCGCCGTGTCGGGCGTCGCCGCAGCGATTCCGCCGAGCTTGTAGAGCAGCTTGAGCTGTCCGGGGGTCCAGGCTCCCCCCGTCCCCGTATGGCTCGAGACCAGCGGGTACCGGCGCCGCTTAGCGATCCGCAGCACCGCCTCCCGTGCCCACTCGCTCATGTGATCCACCTCGATCAGCATGTGGTTGGCGATCAGCCGCTTGATCAGGTACTTGCCGAGCGGCGTGAGACCGTTCGTGTTGCACTGGGGGCCGGGGGGATAGGTCGGCATCCCAGCCTGCGCGAGCGGCGCCGCGGCGGGGAAGAGAGAGGCGAGCACCCCGAGCTCGAGCGGACCGAGGGTCCGAAGCTCCTCGCCCTGGCCGGGCTCCGGGCACGGCCCCGTGCGGAAGTAGTGGCCGGTCTGGAACGCCTCGAGGAGATTGATGAACGTGCCCTTGTCGCCCCCCTCGAGCGCCGAGCCGCCGAACGCGTTGTCGGTCCAGTGCATCGGGAACACGCCCCTCACCCCAAGCCGGCGGGCGTTGCGGATCCCGCGGTCGATGTCCTTCCGGCCGCACTGGGGCACGCCGTTGCGCTCGCTGCAGCCGAACAGATTCGATGACTCGATCCCGATCACCACGGCCAGCCTGCCCCGCTCGATCGCGCTGCGGGCCTGCCTGGGCGTGTAGACGAGCCGGAACCAGCCCTTTCCCTTGCCGCCCGCCTGCGCGTCGACGTAGCCCTGCAGGCCACGAAGCGTCTGGATCTGCTGGCGAACGGCCTCCGTCTCATCACAGGGGTGCACCTTGCGCGGCTCGATCTCGCAGATCGGCTGGTCCTCGACGGTCTGGGCGACCACCAGGCGCTCGCCCGCCATCCAGGCCCGCTTCAGCCAGACGTAGTAGGTCTGCTGATGGGTGATCGTGTCGCTGACCGGCCAGCCGGCGAACGTCGGCCAGCCGTGGGTGTCGTGCGTGCCGAAGGGAAGGCCGGTGCGGAGCAGGTTGCCGGTGATGTCCTCGCTCCCGTCCGCGCCGTGAACGCCGGCATCGTGGCCGAGCGCCTCGCTGATCCCGTACCGATCGAAGGGCTCGCCGTAGATCACGGCGCCGCCGGCCCGCTGGTTCGCGGTGATGTGCACGTGGAGGTCAGCGAAGCCGCGGACGTTTCCCTTGCGGTCGGTGCCGCGGAACGGTCTCCCCGTTGCGCCCACGTCGGCCTCGGGGAAGGGGTTGCAGCCCCGCGTGCGGCTGAGTCGAAACGGCGCGACGGGGCCGCCTGCTCGGGGAGAGATCAGGGCGAGCTCGCCGGAGCGGGAGATGCCAAGCTGGCGCCCGGCGGCAACGGAGAACAGGGCCGCCCTCCGCCTCGAGAGGTAAGCCACGGACCACTGTGCTGCCGGACCGGGGGTCTCTGCGCGCCCGACCGAGCCGTCGGGGTTGACGGCGAGCAGCCGGCCACCCTGGTCCTGAGGCAGAAAGGACCCCAGCGTCACGGGCTTCCAGAAGAACGCGGCGGCCGTCGACTTGCTCGGCTGGTCAACCCGATAGGTATCGCCGGTCACGCCGACGAAGCGGCCCGTCTCGGAGGAGCGCAGCGCGAAGCAGGAGTTGGCCAGATGGACCGACTTGATCCCCTTCCTCGGGGGAGTGGCCGGCGCGGTCGCCACGAGTCCCAGCGCCCAGGTCACAGCGCCGAGGATCAGGCATCCGGTCATGCGGCGGCGCATCAGCACCGAACTAAATCACTCCGCACCTGCCCAGCTCCCGCTCAGGCGTGGAGCTCGGCCAATCGCTCGCCCTCCTCGCGCAGGTCTCGCTTCGCAGCGGCGTCGAGCTTGCCGAAGGGCTTCGTCCTGACCCTTCCCCTCTCGTAGCGCCAGGTTCCCGCCACCCGTCCATCGACGAGGAAGGTCGCGACCGACTGCGGCGTCCTGGAGTTGAAGACCTTGGGCCGGTGCTGCTCGGGCAGGATCCCCGTGCGGCGGGCGTGAACCAGAAGGCTCGCGTCCCAGGTCGGCAGGAAGCGGACGGGCGCCGGCGTCTCCGGGTCGGGGAGCGGCAGCCGGGGAAGGTCGAGCAGCTCGGCCCCGTCCTCGGCCTCGAAGCGGCGCAGTCCGATCCGCTCCAGCACCGGGGCGACTCGCTTCGGCGGCAGGCCCGCCCAGTTGGTGATCTCCTCGAGCGTCGAGGGACCGAAGCCGCCCAGGTATCGCTTGACGAGCAGCTCTATCCCGTCCTCCTCTCCGAGCTTCGCGGGAGGCGGACCGAGCCAGTGCTCGGCCGCGGCGTAGAGGTCCGCGCGGCGGCGCTCCCAGGTGCCGGAGGGCGGCACCCTGACCAGGTCGAGCCACATGTTCACGCCGTTGGTGATCACGCTGTCCGAGCCGAGCAGCTCGTGGATCTCCTTGCGGCTCATCGTCCCGTCGCCGAGGCGGCCCCGAAGCTTGCGCGCCGCGGTGGAGACCTGCTTGGCGCTGTAGCCAAGTCGCGCCCTGCCATCGACCCAGGCCTCACGCCGAGATCTCCTGATCCCGATCCCCATCGGCCAGTAATCGGACCTGGAGACCAGATGGATGGTCGCCCGCATCAGCGTCGCCTGGACGACTCCGCGGCGCTCCAGGGCACGATCCAGCTGAGCGCGCTCGAAACCCTCCAGACGCGACCAGAGGCCGATGTACATAGAGGGCGCGTACTGGGCCTGCAGGCCGCCCATGCGATCGAGGACCTTGGGGATCGCCGCCGCGCTGCGCTCGAGCAGCAGCTGCCGTGCCAGGAGGGCGCGATTGAGCTCTCCCTGGGTGAGTGTCCGCCCCGCGGCCATGCGCGCAGGCTATTGGGCCGTTGAGCGGGGGCTTGCGGACTCTCGGGTTATGCGTGATCTGCAGGCGTTTCGACCGTCCGGCGAAATCGTCCCACCCGTTTTCCGACAGTGGTCCAAAGAATCGCCGCCGGGCCGTTCATACCGTGCTAACCGACGCAAACCGCGACCGCCCGAGGCTGCCTCGGCGGGCATGGAAAGGAACGGAAATGAGTCGAAAGTTGCTCTGGGCTCTGGCCCTCGCAGGGGTTCTGGTGCTCGCGCTGCCGACCGCGGCGTTCGCCCAGGACCCGACGCTGGACGACACGATCTCATCGCTCAACACGATGTGGGTCATCGTCGCCGGCGTGCTCGTGATGTTCATGCAGGCGGGGTTCGCCCTGCTGGAAATCGGGTTCTCGCGAATGAAGAACGCGGGAGCGGGGATCGCCAAGATCCTGGTCAACTACTCGATCGCCTCCATCGCCTACTGGGCGGTTGGGTTCGCGCTCGCCTTCGGCGGCGCCGGAGCGATCGCCGGCACGCACGGGTTCTTCCTCAACGTGAGCGGGGATCCGGCTCAGGCGGCATCGCAGATTCCGCTGCTGGGCGTCGCCAACATCAGCCCGGCGGCCCTGCTGTTCTTCCAGTTCGTCTTCTGCGCCGTCTCCCTGGCGATCATCTGGGGAACGACGCTGGAGCGGATCAAGTTCGCCGCCTATGTGATCTACGCGATCATCTTCAGCGCGCTGATCTATCCGATCATCAGCCACTGGATCTTCGGTGGTGGCTGGCTGCAGGCGAACCTCGGTATGCAGGACTTCGCCGGATCGACGGTGGTCCACCTGATCGGCGCGACCGGAGCGTTCGCGGCCCTGCTGCTGCTCGGCGCGCGTCGCGGCAAGTTCGGGCCTGACGGCAGGCCGCGAGCGATCCCGGGCCATTCCATGCCGTTGGTGGGTCTCGGCATTCTGATCCTCTGGCTCGGCTGGTTCGGGTTCAACCCGGGCTCGACCCTGGGGGCCCTGGGAAACCGGTTCGCCGAGGTCGCCCTGGTGACCAACCTGGCGGCCGCCGCCGGCGTGATCACCGCGGTGGCGACGATGTACTTGATGCGAAAGACCATCGACATCGGGATGGCCGGCAACGGCGCCATCGCTGGTCTGGTCGCGATCACGGCCCCGTCCGGATACGTCGAGTTCTGGGCCGCCCCGATCATCGGCGCGATCGCGGGTGTGGTCGTGGTCCTCGGCGTCCTGACCATCGACAAGTACCTCGACGACCCGGTTGGCGCGCTCTCCGCTCACGGCCTGGCGGGCATCGTGGGCACGCTCTGCTGCGGGATCTTCACCTCCCCGCGGCTGGCGGAGCTCAACGGCGTCGGCGATCCGGGTCTCTGGTACAGCGGCAGCTTCCACCAGCTGGGCATTCAGGCGCTGGGGATCGCGGTCGCGTTCGTCTCGGTGTTCGTGGTCTCATACGCGGTGTTCTTCGCGATCAAGCACACGATCGGTCTCCGCGTCACGCCCGAGGAAGAGGACGCCGGGCTCGACATCTCCGAGCACGGCATGTACGGCTACCCCGAGCAGTTCATCCCGCAACCCGAGTACCCGGGTGCGGCGAGCGGGCCTCTGCCCGTTGGCCAGCCCGCTCTCGGCACCACGGCGATGACCGCGGACGCCAACGCCAAGTGAGGAGGTGAACATGAAGAAGATCGAAGCATTCATCCGCCACGAGGCGTTCGAGCCGATCCGGACCGAGCTGCTCGACAAGGGATTCCCCTCCCTGTCGATCGGCGAGGTGAAGGGGTCCGGGCGCCAGAAGGGTGTCGTCGAGACCTATCGCGGCTCGAGTCTGACCGTCAACGTGCGACCGAAGCTCAAGGTGGAGGTCGTGGTTGAGGACAAGGACAAGGGCCTGGTCGTCGAGACGATCCTCAAGCACGCCCGGACGGGCGACGTCGGGGACGGGAAGATCTTCGTCCTGCCGGTGGAGGAGGCGATACGCATCCGCACCGGCGAGGAGGGAGAGGAGGTGCTGCAAGCGCACCAGGAAGAGGAAATTCCCGCCTGACGCGGGCTGTCTGGAGTCACGAGGGCCGGGCCACGCGCCCGGCCCTCGTGCGTTCCGGGGGGCCGATTCGCCTGAACGCCGGCTGGCTCGGCGGGGTGCGACGGTCAATACCCTTCCCTGCAATGAGAATCGACGAGATCCTCGCCTCATCGCGGCCGGTCTTCTCGGTCGAGTTCTTCCCCCCCAAGACGGAGGAGGGCCGCGCGACGCTGTTCGAGACGGTCGACGTGCTGCGCGAGCTCGGCCCGAGCTTCTTCTCGGTCACCTACGGGGCGGGCGGAGCGACGCGCGAGGGAACCGTCGACATCACCCGCGAGATCCGCGACGAACACGGTGTGGAGGCCATGGCCCATCTGAGCTGCGTGGGCGAGACCCGGGAAAGCCTGCGTGAGATCGTCGACCGGATCGCCGCGGCCGGAATCGAGAACATCCTGGCGCTGCGCGGGGACCCTCCTCGCGGCCAGGCCGACTTCGAGCAGCCCGAGGGAGGACTCGGCAGCGCGGCCGACCTCACGGCCCTGATCAGCGAGACGCATCCCGAGCTCGCCATCGGGGGCGCCTGCTTCCCGGAGGTGCACCCGGAAGCGGACAACATGCAGGCGGACATCGCCTACCTGAAGACCAAGGTGGACAACGGCGCCAGCTTCCTGATCACTCAGCTCTTCTACGACAACCGCTCGTACTTCGACTTCGTGCCGGCGGCGCGCGCGGCCGGCATCGAGGTGCCGATCATCCCGGGCGTCATGCCGATGACCCGCTACAGGCAGATCGCGCGGATCGCGGAGCTCTGCGAGGCGAGGATTCCGGACCCGCTCTCGGATGCCATGGAGGCCGCCGACGGGAATGAGCAGGCCGAGTTCGGGATCGGAGTCGCCTATGCGGCCCAGCAGTGCGCCGAGCTGCTCCGGGAGGGTGCACCGGGAATCCACTTCTACGCGCTCAATCGCTGGCCGGCCACGCGGGCGATCCTCGCGGCGCTGAAGGCCGCCAAACCCTGGGAGACGGGCCCTTTTGAGGAGCCGGCGGCGGTTCGGGCGACCTGAGCTCCGCCTAGACTCGTCCTTCAGATGCCCGAGTTCGACTACAACGGGTTCCGAATCTCCTACGACGAGTACGGCATCGGCGAGCGCCCGCTGATCCTCATTCACGGCCTGCTGATGAACCGCCGGATGTTCGACCGCCTGGGCCCCGTCATGGCAGAGCGCGGCAACCGCGTGATCACCGTCGATCTGCTCGGCCACGGCCGCTCGGACCGCCCGGCGGACATGTCCCAGTACTCGATGACCTTCTTCGCGCGCCAGGTGGAGGCGCTGCTCGACCACCTCGACCTCGACAACGCGGTGATCGGCGGGACCTCTCTCGGCGCCAACGTCACGCTCGAACTCGCCTATCTGGGGCCGCAGAGGGTGAAGGCGATGATGGTCGAGATGCCCGTCCTCGACAACGCGCTGCTCGCGGCGGCCGTGATCTTCACGCCGATGATGATCACGCTGCGCTTCGGCGAGCCGATCCTGAAGCTGGTCGCCGCGGGCGCCAGAAGGATCCCGCGAAGCAACCCGCTGCTCGACATGGGGCTCGACTGGATCAGGCAGGACCCGGCTCCCTCGGAGGCCGTGCTCGAGGGCCTCTTCCTGGGGTCCTCCGCGCCCCACCGCCAGTTCCGCCTCCAGATGGAGCAGCCCGCTCTGGTGATCGGCCATCGTGCCGATCCGCTCCACCCGTTCTCCGACGCGGGCATGCTCGCCGAGGAGCTGTCCAACGCCCGGCTGATCGAGGCGAACTCGATCCTCGAATGGCGACTCACCCCGAAACGGCTCGACGCGGAGCTCGCGCGCTTCCTGGACGACGTCTGGCAGGAGCGGCCCGTGGGCGAGCCCGTCCTAACCGAAGCTTGAATCCCACCCGCTAGCCTCTCCGCTCCCTGATGGCCAGTCGCAAGGAAGAGAAGGAGCGCCTGCGCGCGCAGCGGCTCGCCGCCGAGCGGGCCGCCGCCTCGACGGGTCAGCGGCGCCTGATCCTCGGCTACATCGCCGCCGGGTTGCTCGCGCTCGCGGTGATCGCCGGGCTGGTGGTCGTGATCGTCAGCGGAGGGGGCAGCAGCGCCGAAGCGAGCACTTGCGACAGCGCCCACATCAAGAACTCCGGCGGCACCTTCCGGGACCTCGAGCCCGACTGTCGCGAGGGAACCCCACCGCCTCCGATCCAGGTCGCCGATCTCCAGATCTCAGCCCAGAAGGCCGGCTGCCAGCTTCGACTGAACCTCGCGAACGAGGGCAACACGCACGTGCCGAACTCGACGCCCGTGGAGTACAAGACCGTGCCCCCGACGTCGGGCAACCACAACCCGGTCCCGATCGACGACGGCGCCTACATCACCCCGATCACGAACGACACCAGCAAGCCGACCAACATCCGCAACGAGGTACACGCGATGGAGCACGGGCGGATCGAGATCCACTACAAGCCGAGCCTTCCCGAGGCCCAACAGCTCGCGCTGAAGGGCGTGTTCGATGCCGATCCGAACGGGATGCTGCTCTATCCCGACCCGAACATGCCCTACGACGTGGCGGTCACCGCCTGGACCAACATGGCGGTGTGCCCGCACTACAACGAGGCCGTTCTCGACGTGATCCGGAACTTCCGCGACACCTACCGTGGCAACGGTCCCGAGCAGGGCATCCCGATCGATCTGCCATAAGCGGCTGCCAGGCCGCCCCACCTTGAGCGAGGGGCGGCAGCCCCGAGCGGTTGTGTTGGGCAGGCGCTTGCAGCCGCGATCTGATGGCGAAGCCGATGTGTTCCAATCGTCGGATGCGCAAGAAGGTCCTGGTTGGGGTGTCCGTTGCGCTCTCCGGCGGCTTCGCCTGGGTGGCCGCGCCCGCGCTCTCGCTGCACCCGTACGAGCCGGGCGGTGTGGACTTCGAGCAGGGCATCCCGAAGGCGAAGCGGATCTCGGCCCGGGCCGTAGCGGCAGCCCGCGCCGCGCATCCGCATCATCAGGCGCCCCGCTGGATCTCGCCCCCCATCGAGGCCCCCCATCCCTTCGACCTAGTGGGCGTGGCCCGCGAGATGCGCACGGTGCAGATCCGCGTCCGCAACGACGCGGGCAGGTGGACGAATTGGGTCGATCAGGATGACGGCACGCCGATCTACACGGGAGGGTCCGATCAGGCTCAGGTCCGGGCGGCATTCAGGCCGCGCGGCCGCCTGCATTTCGTCAACGTCTCGGGAACCGCGGGAGGCTTCGCCGGCAACCTCCTGAATTCGGCGCGCAGGGCGATCAACACCGCCTTCATCTCCGTCGCCTCGACACCCGTCGCCCAGGCGCTGGCGCCGAAGCCGGAGATCGTCAGCCGGGCGGGCTGGGGGGCCGACCTTGCCAGCGGGGGCTGCCCAGCGCGCGGGCCGGCCGAGTACGGGACGGTTCAGGCGGCCGTGATCCACCACACGGTGAACGCCAACGACTACACGCCCGAGGAGGCGCCCTCGATCGTCCTCGGGATCTGCCGGTTCCACGTCTACGGCAACGGCTGGAACGACATCGGCTACAACGCGCTCGTCGACCGCTACGGCACGCTCTACGAGGGCCGCGCCGGGGGCCTGAAGCGCCCGGTGGTGGGTGCGCAGGCTCAGGGCTTCAACTCCGAGACCACCTCCATCGCCTCGATCGGCGATCACACCACCGAGACTCCCACTCCCGAGGCCCAGCGCTCGATCGTCCGGTTCCTGGCCTGGAAGATGGCCGTCAACCGCGCCTTTCCGGTGACGGGCACGGTCGCGCTCACCTCCGGCGGCGGCTCCGAGAGCCGCTACCCGAAGGGCACCGTAGTCACGGTCTCCCGCGTCCTCGGACACACCACTCTCGGCCTGACGGCCTGCCCGGGCGGGGCGATGATCCCCCTGATCCCGCAGATCCAGGCGGCCGTGCAGAAGCGGGTCAAGCGCTTCGCAAAGGCCCGGTGCCGAAAGGGCAAGGGCCGAGGCGGGAAGCGCTCCTGCAAGCGGCGCAAGCGTGCGCCCGGGGGCCCGAGCGGCGGGACGGGCGCGTGAGGAGTCCTCAGGCTCGGTAGTCGGGGAAGAAGCCTTCCGGCGACTCGCCGGCGGCCGCCGAGAGCTCCTCGTAGGCGTCGCGGTCGCAGGTCACCTCGTGCGTGTGCCAGGGCGCCTCGGCGTTGGCGAAGCCCCGCTTGAAGTCGTCGAGCGAGTCCCCCGTCGTCACGCCGCCTCCGAGGTTGACCGGCAGGCCGAGCCCGCTCCCGTGGGCGATCATCGCCCGGAAGAGGTTCTTCATCGGCGAGTCCCCCAAGGCCTCGTCCGCGGTCCCTCCGAGGTAGTAATGCAGGTAGCCGTCGCTGGCGCCGGCGATGGCGCCGGCGAGGGCCACCCCCTCCCGCTCGGCGAGAATCAGCCAGCTCCGCTCGCTCAAGAGCAGGCGCGCCAGGTAGCTGGTCGGGTAGAGGTAGCGCTGCGCCGCCCCCGTGCGAGCCATCGTCTCGGCGTAGGCCCGCTCGAAGCCGCGGAGCTGGCCCATCTCCACCTCGCGGCCGGGAACGACCCGCGTCTCCCAGCCGCGCCGCTCGTTGCGGCGGGTCTGCTCGCGCAGGCGCTTGCGGACGCCGCTCTCGCCGTCGGCGACGTGGACGCGCGACCGCACCGTCCCGCCGGCGAAGCAGGGCCGATCGCCGATTCGGTCCCGAACGAAGATGCTGACCAGGCCGGTCTCTGACCAGTCGATCGAGGCCGGATCCGGCGGATCCTCCGAGGAGTGGTCCGCGCCGGGGTAGCCGTAGGGAGAGATCGCGTCGATCCTCTCGGTGCCGTCGATCGGGCGAACGATCACCGGCAGGTGGAGCTCTGCCTCCCCTTCGATCGCGAGCGTGTGCGTCACCGCCTCCGCCTCGAGGAATGGTCCGGAGCGGAAGAACTGCTCGGCGTCCGAGGCGGCCGCGCCCTCGTCCTCGATCAGCCGCGCCTTCACCCGGTCACTCTTCGGGCGGCTCGGGCAGGTCCCCCCGGAAGCCGCCCCAGAGCTCGACGTCGATCAGCTCACCGTCGTGGCGCACGTGCCGGCGCAGCACCCCCTCCTGTTTCCAGCCGTTGTAGATCACGGCCTTCTTCGCGGCCTCGTTGGTGGCCGGGATCCGCCCGTAGACCTTGTGAGCGCCGAACTCCTCGAACGCCTTCAGGTTGGTGAGCCGCTCGGCCTCGCGGCCGACCCCCTTGCCGCGAACACGGTCGTCCCCCATGATCGCCCCCAGCTCCGGGGCGGTCTGGCGATGCAGTCCGTAGAGCGCCGTGTATCCGACCGGTCCCTCGATCCCCTCGACCTCGACCGCCCACTTCCGGTCCTCCGAGTCGGGGTCCTTCGCCTGCTCGATCGCCCGGTCGACCCAGCGGCGCGCGTCCTCCTCCGTGAACTCCTCGCGGCGCTCCAGCAGGTTGGCGGTGGCGGCGGGCGAGTTGAACCAGCGGTGGACCGCCTCCGCGTCCTCGGGCCGGAAGTCCCGCAGGGAGATCCCGCGCGCCATCAGCGCTCGCTCGCTCGCTCGCTCGCTCGCTCGCGCTCAGCGGCCTGCCGTAGTGGGGAGTCGGGCGACGAGCCGGCGTAGGGATCAGGCGCAATGTTCCCGGCGCCCCCGAGGAGCGCGGCGGGCGTCTTGGCCAGGATCTTCAGGTCGAGCGAGAGGGAGCGGTGCTCGACGTACCAGACGTCGAGCTCGATCCGCTCCTCCCAGGGGATCCCGGCACGGCCGTGGATCTGGGCCCAGCCGGTCACCCCGGGCCGCAGGTCAAGGCGCCGCAGCTGGCGCGGCGTATACAGCTCGACCTGAGCCGGGAGGGTGGCCCGCGGGCCCACGATCCGCATCTCCCCTCGCAGCACGTTGATCAGGTTGGGGAGCTCGTCGAGCGAGTAGCGGCGCAGGAAGGTGCCGACCCGCGTTACGCGGGGATCATCCGTCGTGACAGCGGTGCCCACGCCCACCGGATCGGCTCCCTGGCGCATGGTGCGGAGCTTGTAGAGCTCGAAGATCAGGCCGTCCTTGCCCACGCGGCGCTGGCGGTAGAGCACGGGGCCGCGAGACTCGAGCTTGATCGCAATCGCCGCCGCGAGCAGCAGCGGTGAGACCAGGAGGAGCCCTAAAGCGGCGATGCCCAGGTCCGCCGCCCTCGGCAGGCCCTTGCGAGGCCGGACCGGCGGCTCCGGGACGTTCAGGCGCTGCTGGGCGGCGCTCGGGATCCTGCCGTCGCGCTCACTCACCGCGTTCCCTCCACCTTCTCCCATCCGATGGGAACGGCGCCGGCGCGGATCCGGTCCCAGAGCCCGACTGCGATCGAGGCGGTCACGGTCACGTAGTAGTAGGCGATCCGGAGTGGCAGGACGGGGACGAATCGCCCGAGGGCCGCGGCGGCCAGCAGGCCGACCTGCAGAGCCATCGTCACGACGTAGACCCAGCCGTGCGAGAGCAGCGGGATGTTGACCGCAAGCGCGATCAGGTGAAGCCAGGGGGTCAGGTAGCGCAACAGGCGGTGCGAATAGATCTCGAGCGCGTAGGCGGGCCCGTAGCCCCGGGGATCGAGCATGCCCCATTTGAGCATCACGTCCCAGAGCCCCCACATCATGCGGCGCTTGCGTCGGAACTCCCCCTCGACGGTCGGCGCCATCTTCTCCTCAGCGACCGCCGCCGGCTCGTAGACCGCCCGCCAGCCGCGCTTCGTGAGCTCGAACGGAAAGCCGATGTCCTGGCCGCGGCTCGGGTCCAGCTCGATGTAGGCCTCGCGGCGAACCGCGTAGATCCCTCCGTTTCCCGCGGTGATCCCGGCCAGCCGCGTCTCCATCGCGCGCACCGTCATCTCGTACCGCCAGTACAGGCCCTCCTGGTTGCCGCCCTCGCCACCCTCGAAGCGAACCTGGCCGCAGGCGTATCCAACGCGCTCGTCGGCGAAGCGAGCGGTAAGGCGGCGGAGGGCGTCCGGGCGCCAGCGGCTGTTGGCGTCGGAGAAGGCGAGGACCTCGCCCGTCGCGGTTCGGACGGCCGCGTTGAGCGAGGAGACCTTGCCGCCGCGGGGGAGGTCCAGCACCCGGTTAGCCCCCGCCGAATCGGCCAGCTCGACGGTCCGGTCGGACGAACCGTCCGAGGCGACGATCACCTCGAGCCGCTCCGCCGGGTAGTCCAGGGCGCGCGCGTTGGCGACCTTGCGCTCGATGACCTGCTCCTCGTCGTGCGCCGGGATGATCAGGCTGACCCGGGGGAGAAGGTCGCCCGGCTTCGCCATCTCACGCGTCGCGCTGGCGCGCGCCCTCGCATCATCGCGTTCACCGAACAGCGCGACCAGGAGACGAAGCAGGAGCGGGTAGCCAAGATGCGCGTAGAGGATCAGCCCGACGGCCACCCAGAAGACGATTTCGAGCGCCATGGCGGAGGATTATCGGCGGACCGCCGTCATCGCCGCGGGCCGAGAAGATCGCGGTACAGCCCCATCGTCTGGTCCCCGATCCGCTCCCACGAGTACGTCGTGGCGGCCGCCCTCGTCGCGGCATCGGCCAGCGCATCCCGGGCGGAGCGGTCGGCGAGCAGCTCGTTCAGCGTCAGGGCCAGGGCGTCCGGGTCCCCGGGAGGAACCAGGCGCGCCGCTCCCTGCGCGGCGATCTCAGGGAAACCGCCGACCGAGCTGAGCACCAGCGGCCGGCCGAAGGCAAGCCCCGTGTAGAGGACACCCGACTGCTCGATGTTCCGGTAGGGCAGGACGACCAGGTCCGCCCGCCGCATGAACGCCGGGATCTCCGGGTCCGTCACGAAACGGTCCACGAACCGCACCGTGCCCGGTGCTCGCCGGGCCAGCGCTCGAAGCTCGTCCATCGGCATCCGTGGCATGCCGACCACCCAGAGCTCCGCTCCCTCGACCTGCCGAAAGGCCTCGAGCAGGACGTCGGTCCCCTTGTACGGGCGCACGAGCCCGAAGGCCAGGATCACCGGCCCGGTGACCTCACGCAGCTCCTCGGGCAGAAGCACCTCGTCCTCCTGGCGCGTCAGGTAGTCGAAGGCGCCGTGCGGGATCACGCGGAGACTCTCCCGCGGAACGCCGAAGTCCGCCTCCAGCCGGCGGGCCCCGTGCTCGCTGTGCACCACCACCGCATCCATCTCCCCGAGCAGCCGCGTCAGGGTGCGCCCGATGCGCGTTCCGGCATCGGGTAGCCGCCAGTGCATCGTGTAGAGGCGCGGGCGATCGGCCGGCAGCAGGTGGCGGTCGAGCGCGGGGATCGGCAGCCACATGTAGTGGACGACGTCGGCGCCCTCCGCGACGCGGCGGTAGCGCAGCATGTCGGACAGGTGCTCGGCCGCACGAAGGACCCGCCGTCGTCGAAGCCCGACGCCCTCTCGCGAGGAGCGTCGATAGAAGAACTCGCTCACCCCATATCCCTCCCCAGCGGGGACGGGCCCATACGAAAAGTGCGAGGTGACGAGCTCGACCTCCGCGCCCCCCCGTGCGAGGGCCCCCGCGAGGGCGTGGTCGTACGGGGGCGTGTAGGCCGCCGGATCGACGATCTGGACTCGCATGGGCGAGCATTCTCGCCGTGCTGCTCTCTTACTGCGTGGTCAACACGAATGGCCGGGAGTTCCTGCTCGCCTGTCTGGAGGCAATCGAGCGCACCGCGCCGCCGGATCTCGACCACGAGATTCTGGTGCTCGACAACGCCTCGGACGACGGATCCGCGGACGCGGTCAGGGCTCTCGACCGGGAGATCCGCCTGGTCGCACTCGACCGGCGCGAGGGCAAGGCGGCGAACGACGACCGTCTGCTCCGTGAGGCGAAGGGGGAGTTCTGCCTGCTGCTCAATGAGGACTCGGAGCTCGAGCCGGGGGCGGTGCCCGCCCTGATCGGAGCGCTGCGGTCGGACCGGCGGGCCGCCCTGGCCGGCGCCCAGCTGCTCTGCCCCGATCGCCGTCCGGTGCCCTGCGCCTGGCGGCTGCCGGGCGTCAAGACCGCCCTGGCGGGGGCGCTTTTCCTCCACCGCCGTTTCACGGTTGAGAGCGGCGACGGGGGAACCCGCCCCGTCGGCTGGGTGCAGTCGAGCGCCATGCTCGTGCGCCGGGAGGCGGCCCTTCGAATTGGGGGCTTCGACCCCGATTTCTTCGTCTACTCGGACGAGACCGATTTCTGCAAGCGCCTCACGGATGCGGGCTGGCGGATCCTCTACGTCCCCGCCGCGCGGGCGATCCACCACGACCAGATGGCCCAGGACGCGGCCGGGGCCGAGCGCCGCATCGTCGAGTATCACCGCGGCAGGGATCGGTACCTGCGCAAGCACCTCGGGCCGGCCCGGGCCGCGCTGCTTCGGCCGCTGCTCGCCTGGCCCTATCTGCTCCGCGCGCTGGGGGCCCTCGTCCTGCCGGGACACTCCCCCCGTCGCTACTGGCTGCACGCCCGCCAGGCGCTGACGCCTGGGCGGGGCCAGGGCATTCGCGAGGCCGCCGAGGCTTACAACCGGCGTCTCCATCAGGCTGACCGGCCATGAGGATCCTCGAGGTGACTCAGATGTGGCCGAGTGAGGAGCACCCGGATCTGGGCAGCTTTCTGGTCCCCCTGACCCGGGAGCTGAGAGCGCTCGGCCACGAGGTCGAGGTCTCCTCCATCAGCCGCCGGGGCGGATCGCCGACGGAGTACCTGACCCTGGCGCGCAAGGCCCGCGCCGCGGCCGGCAGCTTCAAGCCCGACGTCGTCTTCGCCCACTTCCTCTTTCCCGCAGGCGCCGCCGGCGCGCTGGCCGCGCGCAGGGCAGGGGTGCCGCTCGTCGTCATGGCCCACGGCCAGGACGTCGCGAATCTCGGGCGAGTCCCGGGCGTCAGAGCGGCGACCCGCTGGGTGGTCGGCCGCTCAGCCGCGGTGATCGCGAACTCGCGCTGGCTGGCGGGTCGTCTGACGGACAAGATCGCGTCGGCCGAGCCGAAGATCGAGGTCGCGGACCTGGGGGTCGACTTGGAGACCTTCGCGCCACGGGCGGCCGCCGAGGCTCGCCGCGAGCTCGGCTGGGATGGCGAGGGACCGTCGTTCCTGTGCGTCGGGTCGCTGATCGAGCGCAAGAACGTCGTCGCGCTCGCCGACGCCTTCGGCTCGCTGAGAAGGGGGCGTCTCGCATTCGTCGGCGACGGCCCGCTGAGGCCGCAGCTCGAGGGTCGGGCGAAGGTGGCCCTCACGGGCCGGATCCCGCAATCGGAGGTGCCTCGGTGGATCGCAGCGTGCGACGTCCTCTGCCAGCCCTCGCTGATCGAGCCGTTCGGCCAAGCGACCCTCGAGGCGATGGCGATGGAGCGCAGCGTCGTCGCGACCAGTGTGGGTGGGCCGCCGGAGTTCGTCACGCCCGAGGCGGGCGTGCTGGTCGACCCGCAGGATCCCGCCGCTCTCCCCCGCGCGATGGAGCTGGCGGCGAGCAAGCCCACGCCGAACGGGGCAGCCCGCGAGGCCGCGGCAGAGCACGACGTGAAGAGGCAGGCGGCGCGGATGGCCGAGGTGCTCGAGCGGGCGGCCTCCTAGCCGGCGCGGCTCATCGCCCGCTGCTGCTCCCAGTCGCTCGCCGCCTTCCAGAGCTGCTGGAACCTGGCGTAGCGCTCGTCGCCGTCCAGCCAGGGAGCCCGAAAGCGCCGCTTCGCACGGATGAAGCGGATCCACGACTTGATCCGGCCCCTGCGATCGAGACGAGGCGGAAGTACGCCGAAATAGCGCCGGCAGTACTCCGGGGAGCGCGTCGGCCGATAGGCAAGCTCCCCCTCCCGGTACTCACGGACGTAGCGCAGCAGGCCGCTCAGCTCGGTCGTGTCGTAGTGCTTCACAGCGGCCCTCGGCGCGTACCCGAACCGATAGCCGCGGTCCGCCAGCGCCGCCGCCAGCGCGGTCTCGGCAAAGCAACCGAAGCGATGCTCGAAGCCGCCCGCATCGAGGTAGGCATCGAGACGAACCGCGAACCCCCTGATCGTGACCTTCCGCCAGTCGCCCTCACGGCTCCACTCCTCGAAGCCGTCCGCGTACCAGCGCCGTTCGCAACTGGCCACCGGGTCGGGGCTGCCATCGCTGAGCGAGCGGATGCAGGCACCGGCATAACGCGACTCGTTCTCCGACAGATACGCGAGCAGGGAGGAGAGGCAGTCCGGCTCGGCGACCGTGTGCGCCTCCGTGAAGAGCAGCCATCGCCCCCGCGCCGCCCGTGCGCCGCGATCGTGCAGCTCCAGCTCCTGGTTCGAGGAGAAGCTGAGCAGCCGGTCGTGGGATGTGAGGAGCGGCTCGACCTGCTTCTCGACCTCGGGCTCGTTCCCGCTCGCAACGGCGATCACCTCATATCGGTCGCGCGGGAGACCCTGCCCGCGCGCCCAGCTCTGGACGCACTCGGGGGCGTGCCCATCGTGATCGAACAGCGTGAGCACAACGGAGATCTCCGGGGCGCTACGAGCCATCCGTATACGCTCGCTCTCTCAGATGCTCGGGATCGAGGTCACCGGGGAGGAGCGTGCAGCCGGCCGGCTCGGGCCCGAGAGCTTCCGAGCCGCCTCCCTCCTGCTTCACACCGCGGGTTATGTCGTGCTGCGGGATGCCCTCCCCCGCGACCTGGTCGCCGACGTTCGCGATGCATTCGACGAGATCCTCCGGGACTGCATGGCGAGCAGGCAGGGGGAGGGCTGGTACCAGGTGTCCGAGCGGCGGCAGGCGGTCTTCTGGGAGCGAGGCGCTCGCTGGCGCATCTTCCCCAAGCTGAGTCCGCCGCTCAGCGATCCACGGCTGCTCGCGAACCCGCTGGTGATCTCGCTGCTCGAGGAATCGCTCGGCCCCGGCTTCCGCTGCAAGTTCGTCTCCAGCGACACCTGCCTCAGGGGATCGGCGACGCAGGCGCCTCACCGGGAGCTTGGGGCAGGCGGTGCGCGAGAGCCCCGCGCCTACGTCGTCAACGTGCCCCTCGCACGGTGCACCCGGCGAAACGGGCCGATCGAGGTCTGGCCGACTGCGAGCCATCTCTGGAGCACGGAGGTGCTGGACCGCCACGGGGTGACCGACGACGTTCAGGACGGGTCCAACGGGTCGATCGAGGCGCTTGCCCGGCGACTGCCGTCGGAGCGCCTCCTGCTCGAGCCCGGAAGCCTGCTGATCCGCAATCCGGGGATGCTCCATCGCGGAACCCCCAACCGCACACGCCGACCTCGCTCGATGCTGACGGTCTGCTACCTGGGCCGCGGCTACGACTACGACTACGGCAGCGCCGAGTACAACCTCGACCCGGAGCTCCTCGCCCGCCTCCATCCGGAGGTCCGGCGGCTCTTTCCGGAGCTCGAGCGCGATCAGGGAACCGGCCCTCTCCACGACAGGCGGACGGCCCCCTCGACGCAGCCCCTCGCATAGCTCAGCCGGATCAGCCAGGTCGGACGCTCGGTGACGAAGCGGACGTATCCCTCCGGATATCGCTGCAGGACCTCCATGACCTCGCGCAGCGACCAGGCGAGGGCGTCCAGCCGGGGACGGGGCTGTGGGGACAGCGCGAGGGCTCTCAGAAGGGCCTCCGCCCTCCCGAACCCCCTGTGGAGCCGGCGCAGGTAGGCCAGGCCCATCCGATCGGCGGGAATCAGGTGGCGGAGCTGGAGGTCGGGGGAGTACCAGACCTCCCATCCCGCTCGCAGGATCCGCAATGAGATCTCGGCATCCTCACCCGCCGACAGGGTTCTGGAGCGGCGTCCGCGGAGCACGCCCCGTTCGATCCAGCCGCTGTCGACGACGGCCTCGCGCCGCACCACCAGCCCCGCTCCCACCGGCATCCGCCACCCGCGGATCGGCATGCGGCGCGCCTCGGCTCCCAAGTCCTGCCGGGCCAGGCTCTCGCCGTAGAGGTCCGCCAGGGGGGTCGGCGGCTGCGCCCAGAGCAGGTCGTTTCGCCCGCCGAAGGCCCCGGCTCGAGGGTTCTCCTCCGCGAACGTGAGCGCCCGGGTGACCCAGTCGGGTGCCAGAAGGCAGTCGTCGTCGACGAATCCGATCAGGCGACCGTGGCTTTCCCTCAGACCGCGTCTACGGGCCGGCGCGATCCCCGACCGTCGCTCACTGACGTAGCGAAGCCGCGGAATCCGTCCGCTCTCTCCCCAGCGCCTGGCGACCTCCGCCGTCGCATCGGTGCAGCGGTTGGCGACCACCAGCACCTCGACGCCGGCATCAGACGGCAGCACCTGACGGGCGACGCTCTCCAGTGCCCGGTCGAGCAGGTGGGCGTTGTTGCGAGTGCAGATCAGCAGCGTCAGATCCATCGGGGCCGCCACTCTAGATGCGTCAGGTCGACCTGCAGGACATCGGGCTGCTCAAGCGCTAGCGGATCGCGTCCTCGTCCCGCTGCTCGGCCTCGAGGGTCTCCCGGGTCAGGCGCGGGCGGCGGCCGTCGCCGCGCTTCGCCTGCCCCGCGGGCTCGATCTCCGGCTCGGGCGGCGGAGCCTCCCGCAGCCGGCTCAGCGCGGCGCTGACATAGGAGGGGCTGAGCACGCGCCCGGCGGCCTGGCGCTCCTCCTCGTTCAGGAAGCCCGTCGCCCAGAGCAGCAGGGGATAGGCGAGCCAGAGCGACGTACGCCCGGCGAGCCCGCCGACACCGGAGGTCGGCAGCAGCAGCTCCCCAGCGGCCACCAGCAGGACGGCCAGGCCGGTCGCCTGGGCGAGGCGCAGCCATTCGTACGGGACGTGGAAGAGCCGCTGGGTGAAGAGGTACATCAGCACCAGCACCACGGCGTAGGACGCCACCAGCGAGATACCGGCGCCCACGATCCCGAGCGACGGGAGCAAGGCGAAGTTGAGGCCGATGTTGACCAGCGTCCCCGCCCCGGTGGCCGGGAAGTTGAACTCGGTCCGGCCCGTGCGGCCCAGGACGATCACCAGGACGAGATAGAGCGCGTAGAGCATGACCCCGGTCGAGACGAGGCCGATCGTCTTGTAGGAGTCGAAGAACTCGGGCGCCGCGAGCGCGCGAACGATCCAGCGGGATAGCAGCCACATCCCGGCGACGACGAAGGTCGTCACCGAGACGAACCAGGTGACGATCACCGCGTAGGCGCGCCGCGCCTCGTCGTCGTCCTGGATCGAGTACGCGAGCGGAGGCCAGGCGAGCTGGAATCCCTTGACGAGCACGTTCACCGCCTGCGCGAACTTCACCGAGAGGCTGTAGAGGCCGGCGTCGCCGAGGCCGACCAGCCGGACGATCAGCACCCGGTCGATGAAGTTCAGCGAGTAGAGGGAGAGCTCGGCCGGCATCGTCGGAAGCCCCCAGCGCAGCATCCGCCGCCAAAGGGCGGCGTCGGGCACCAGCGCGAGCCTGTGCCGCTGCGCGAAGACCAGCCCGGCCAGGAACAGCCCGCCGGTGCCGTACTGGCCCCAGAGCAGGCCGCTCGCGCCTTTGCCCTCCCCCACGACCAGCCAGACCGTCACCGGGATCGTGACCAGGACGTTCGCGACCGTGAAGGCGAAGTACGCCTTGGCCCGCTCGTCGATCCGGAAGAGCGCGGTGAGGAACTCGAACATCGTGAAGACCCAGAGGCCGAAGACCGCGATCCGCATGAGCCCCGCGTCGGAGTGATCGAGCAGCAACCGCGAGAGCGGCTCCGCCAGGGGCATGGCGATGACCATCCCGATCGTCGTGGTCCAGAGCAGCGAGGCGAAGGCCGTCTTCACCACCTGGGCCGGCTCCTCGCCGGCCTGGTAGTAGAAGCGCAGGAGCGCCTCGATGATCCCCAGCCGGATGACGATGCTGGCGGCGATCACGCCCGTCACCAGCACCTCGGCGGCGCCGTAGTCCGCGGGCGTCAGGTACCGCGTGTAAAGCGGCAGCAGGGCGACTGCGATCAGCTTCGAGATCACGCTCGAGGCCGTGTACGCGGCGCCCGTCGTCGCCAGGCGGCGGAGGTAGCCGGTCATGGGACTAGGCGACTGTAGGAGCGGGGGCGGACTCCGCCTCGGCCGCCTCGCCGACACGCCGCGGCCATCCCCCCGCACCCATCTCGGCCGCCAGCACCCCGCCGAGGGCGAGCAGCGCCCAGGTGAGCGGATCGGTGAGGTAGGCCGCGTAGCCGATGGTGTGGGCGAGCAGCGCGATGAAGGCGGCCGCCAGGCCGATCCTGGCCGGGGTGAGCTCCACCCGGTCCCCCTCCTCGAGCGACCGGAAGTCGCCGCGGAGCCCGGGAGCGATCGGTCTCATCCCCGAGAAAAGGGTCCAGAGGGCGGCCGCCAGGAGGGCCAGGTAAGCGGCGATCCCGATCACGCCCTGCTCGGCGGCGACCGTGATCGGCTCGGTGTGAGAGATCGTGGTGTCGCCCGGCGGAACGTCCTCGGCCTTCGCGAACTCCTTGGAGAACGAGGCCGAGCCGTAGCCGTAGACCGGCCGGTGCCAGGCGAGCTTCGCGCCGCCGCTGATCAGGCTGCTGTGTCCCTCGCTGATGTCGCGGGAGCTCTCGTTGGATCCCCCCGCGAGGAAGAACACCGCGAGGATGGTCGCCGCCAGCCCGACCGCGGCACCGGCCGCCACCCTGCCGACGCTCCAGCGCAGCGCGGCGAGGACCGCGAGCCCCGCGAAGAGGCTGGCGAAGGTCGTCTGCGAGAACGAGAAGACGAGCCCTGCGAAGGTGATCGCGAGGGCGCCGACCAGGACGAACGCGACGCGCCGATCGGAGGTCCAGAGCAGGACCGCGCAGGCGAGCAGGATGGCCACCATCAGATAGCGGCCGTAGATGTTCGGGTCCCAGAAGAGCGAGTTGACCCGGAAGTAGAAGTGGAAGTCGTTCGACGCCTCGAGCTTGCCGTTCCAGAAGATGTGCTCGGTGGCGTACTGGCCGATACCGATGCCCGCGAAGAGCAGGGCCTCGAGCAGGAGCAGGGCGAAGGCGAGGCGAAGCAGCCGCCGGTCCCATTCCGCCATCGCCAGCAGGCAGAAGAGCACCGCGAACGGCGTCAGGAAGAACCCGATGTTCCGGGCCGCGAAGTCGAGATCGGCCGAGTACGTCGCCTGCAGCGCGTAGAGACAGATGACCAGGACGACGGCGAGCACCAGGGGCCGTGGGAGAGCGCGCATCCGGGCTCGGCCCCGCAGGGCGTCGACGGCGGTCGCCAGGACGCCGGCCCCGATCACCGCGTACAGCGGGATCAGCAGGTTGACCGCCTGTCCGCCCGCCACATGGAACCGGATGCGAAAGGGAAGCGTTGCGACCACGAGCAGCGGCAGGAGGACGGGCCAGCGCACCATCGCCGCCGCGAGCGCACAGAGGACGGCGACGGCGCCGAGAACGGTCCCGGCGAACTCCAGATGGTGGCCTCGCAGGCTGGCGAGCTCGTCCCAGCCCTGGCCGGCCACCAGCGCGGTCGCGATCCCCATCGCGGCCAGGAGCGCCGCGGCGCGCAGGCGGGAGTCGGGAACCAGCAGGGCCGCCGAGACCGACGCCGCCGCAGCCAGGCAGCCGGCGATCTCGAGCGCCCCGCTCACGGCGACCCCCCCGCGGCCGGTATGTCGAGACGCTCACCCGAGACGGCCGTGCGGTCGGCGTCCTGGAGGGTCAGCTGAAGGTGATAGCTGCCCGGGGGCACCGGGTTTCCGGCGGCGTCGCGGCCGTTCCAGGCAAAGCAATGGGCGGTGTCGCTGCCGGTAAGGGGCTGATCGGAGGCGAGCACCCGGACGAGGTGATCGGCCGAGTCGACGACGGCGACCTTCACCGTGTCGTCGCGGGTGAGCCGGAAGCAGACCCGGTAGCGCGGGCCGGGGCGAGTCTTCCAGTGGATCGAGCTGGCGACGGGGCCGTCGTGCCTCAGATGCTGGGTCAGCACCATCGCCGCAGCGGTGCCGGCGAGCAGGAGGGCCACCGTCACTGCGGAGATCAGGGCGACCGGTCGAGTGCGCTTGCTCAGATTCCCGAGCCGGTCGTGCTGGCCCCACTCGAGCCGGCCTTGTCGTCTCCGAGGACTACGGCGACCGGATCTCCCTCCGCGGCGACCCGGACCTCGTTGTCCATCGGCTGCTGCTTCGGGATGCCGACGATTCGCGAGATCACCCCCGCGCACTCCTTGCCCTGCTGCGGATCGAACATGACCACGCTGGTCGTGAACGGCGAGTCGGTGTTGCCGACCGGGGTCGTCTTGTAGCCCTGCTGCTTCAGCGGTCCCGCGAAGGTGGCCGCCAGGCCGGGAGTCGGCGTCCCGTTGAGCACCGCGACCTTGGTCTGGCCGGGCGGACAGGGGCCCTTGTTCTTGCCGGCCGAGGGCGCGCTCGACTCGGAGCCTCCTCCGACGATCCGGGTGATGCCGAACGCGACGCCCGCCAGCACGATCAGCCCGATCGCGGCGAGCGCGGCGATCGACTTCCAGTCGCTGAGCCAGGCCGGTCGCTCGCGCCCATTGGACGGACGGCTGCGTCGCTGCTCGAAGCGCTTGCGCCGCTCGGCGGCCTGGCGGGCCAGCTCGGCCCTGCGGAAAGCCTCCGTCTCGTTCGGAGCGGTCGCCGCCGCAGCCGCAGCCGCCTCCTCGGGCTTCCTGGCCGCAACAGCGGTCGCCGTTCGCTCGGCGGGGGTGACGGTCTCGCCATCCTCCGAGCCGCCCTCGACCAGGAAGCTGGCGTTCTCACGCAGGCGGCGGATGTCGCGCGCCTGGGCGAAGTAGAGCAGCGCGACAAGGGCCAGCCCCAGGAATGAGGCGAGGCCCGCGACGGCGCCGACGTCCTTGAGAAGGCTGCTCATGGCCGGGGGAGCGCGGGATGTTACGGGCCAAGCGGCCGCCAGGCCGCTCCATCACGAGCGAGGGACGCAGCCACGAGCGGTTATGAGGAGCGGCCGCTCGCGGCCGCGATCTGGGCGAAGCCGGGTCCTACGTCGACAGCTCGTCAACCGGCAACGCGGCGGCTCGGCGCTGCGTCACCAGCTCGACGGTCTGTGCGGCGAGCTGCGCCTCGTCTCCGGAGCTGACCAGGTTCTCGAGCCTGCTGAGCGTGCCGTTGACCCATTCCGGATCGAGGGGGGCGTTGCGAACGGCCCGGACGATGCGGTCCGCGGCGGTGGGCTGCGGACGCTCGTCCGAGTTGAAGAGCTCCTCGTGAAGCTTCTCGCCCGGCCGCGCGCCGACGTACTCGATCGCGATGTCGACCTCCGGCTCGTAGCCGGCGAGACGGATCATGTTGTGGGCGAGATCGACGATCTTCACGGGCTCCCCCATCTCGAGCACGAAGACCTCGCCGCTCGCGCCGCCGAGATCACCGGAGCGGATCACCAGCTGGACGGCCTCGGGAATGGTCATGAAGTAGCGCGTCATCTCCGGGTCGGTGACGGTGACGGGGCCGCCGCGCTCGATCTGGCTCCGGAAGATCGGCACGACGCTGCCCGACGAGGCGAGGACGTTTCCGAAGCGAACCGTCACGAAACGCGTCTGCGGGTGCTTGCGGCCGGCCGCCTCGACGATCCACTCCGCCATCGCCTTGGAGGCGCCCATGACGGTCCGCGGGTTGACGGACTTGTCCGTCGAGACGAGCACGAACCGCTGGCAGCCCGAAGCCACCGCCGTCTCGGCCGTGACGCGCGTGGCGATCGCGTTGTTGCGGATCGCCTCCAGTGGGTTGGCCTCCATCAACGGGACGTGCTTGTAGGCGGCGGCGTGGAAGACGACGTCGGGCCGGAAGCGCTGCATCACCTCGAGCATCCGCTCGGGCTCCTTGCAGTCGGCGAGCACGGACTCGATCCGCGTGAAGTGGCGCTCCTCGATCATCTCCCGGTCGATCCGGAAGAGGTTGTCCTCGGCGTGGTCGAGGACGACGAGCAGCCTCGGCCGCACCCGTGCGATCTGGCGGACCAGCTCCGAGCCGATCGAGCCCCCCGCGCCCGTGACCAGCACGACCTTGTCCTGCATGTAGGCGCCGACCCGGTCGAGCTCCATCTTCACCGGCTCGCGGCCGAGCACGTCCTCGACCTGGACCTCGCGAAGCTGCCTGGTCAGCTGCACTCCACCTCGGAGGAGCTCGAAGACGGTCGGCAGGGTCCGCACCGGGACGTCCCGCTCCCGGCACGCGGTGACGACGCGGCCGCGCAGCTCGCCGGGAGCGGACGGGATCGCGATGATCACCTCGTCGGGGTGGAACTCGTCGAGGATGTCCCCGACCTCCTCGGTGGTCCCGACGACGTTGATGCCGTGCAGCCGCATGCCCCGCTTCCGCGGGTCGTCGTCGAGGAAGCCGATCGCCTTGGAGCCCAAGTTCGGGTTGAGCTGCAGCTCGCGCGCCACCATCTGCCCGCCCGACCCGGCACCTACCACGAGCACCCGCCGGGCGCCGCGAACATCGCGGCGGGCGACGCGCTCGACCAGGATCATCCGCGCGAGCAGCCTGGCGCCCCCGACCAGGAAGACCGTGAGCAGGAAGTCGGAGACGACGACCGAGCGCGGGATCTGGTCGTCGAACGGCTTCAGCAGCAGGAAGGTGATCGCCAGGATCGCCGTCGAGATCGCGCAGGCGCGGAGAACGGACACCATGTCCGGCAGGCGGAAGTAGCGCCACCACTTCTCATAGAGGCCGGAGACGTAGAAGACGATCAGCTGACCGAGGACCACGAAGCCGATCGAGTTGGCCAGCATGTGGTCGTAGCGCTCCGGGATCCCGCCCGAGGCATCGAGGAACCGCAACCTGAAGGCCAGGTAGTAGGCGACCGCCACGAGGACTGCATCGGCGGCGATCTGGATCAGTCTGTGACGCCAGACGGGGTGCTTGAGCCGGTCCACGCCGAGGCGAGTCTAGTCCCCCCTCCCGGGAGATTGGGCAGCCCACCGTTCAGTGTTTCTTTGGTCAGGGGCCCCTTGCGTGGGTGACAGCCCCTACCATGCCGCCCCTGTGACGAGCCTCGAACTCCCCTTCGTGACCGCGGCGGTGACCGACAAGCTTGTCGACTTCGCCACGAACGTCATCGGCGATTTGGGCTACGCCGGCGTCTTCGTGCTGATGACGCTCGAGAGCGCGCTGATCCCGATCCCGAGCGAGGCGACGATGCTGTTCGCCGGCTTCAAGGTGGACGACGGCACCTTCACCCTGTTCGGAATCGTCGCCGCCGGTGTGCTTGGCAACCTCGTGGGATCATGGATCGCGTACGCGATCGGCTACTACGGCCGTCTGGAGCTGGTCGAACGGCACCGGATCTTCCACGCGAACCGTCGCTACCTCGACTGGGCGGACGACTGGTTCAACCGCCACGGCGACGCCACGGTCTTCTTCTCGCGCATGCTGCCGGTGATCCGGACCTTCATCTCGCTTCCCGCCGGGGTGGCGAGAATGCCGTTCTGGCGATTCAGCGTCCTGACCCTGCTGGGCTGCATCCCCTGGGTCTTCGCGCTCGGGTTCCTCGGCAAGCTCGCCGGGAGCAAATGGGATGACTGGAAGGACAGGCTGCACTACCTCGACTACGTGGTCCTCGCAGCAATCGTGGCGCTGATCGCCTACGCGATCTGGAAGCGCAGGCGGGACCGTGCGCGTCCCGCGACGGACGCCGAGGAGCAGCCGGCTTCGTGAGACCGTCGAGGGCGATCGTCCTCGGCGCGGTCCAGGGACCGACCGAGCTCCTCCCGGTCTCGAGCTCCGCCCACCTCACCCTCATCCCCTGGTTTCTCGGCTGGCGCCGTGAGGACGGCGACGCCGAGATCGAGAAGACCTTCGGCGTGGCCCTGCACGCCGGCGCCGCGGCCGCCCTGCTCGTGAGCCAGCGCCAGGTGATCTTCGAGGAGCTGCGCTCCTTCGACACCCGCAGGGCCGCCGTGCTCGGCCTCTCCTTCCTGCCGCCGGCCCTGTTCGGGGTCCTATTCGAGCGGCTGATCGAGCGCCGTCTGGGCGGGCCCGTCCCAACGGCGGCGGGCCTGCTGGTGGGAGCCGGGGCGATGGTCGCCGCCGACCGCACACCGCAGGAGCGGGACCGCGGTCAGGCGACCCCCGCCGACGGCCTCGCGCTCGGCTTTGCTCAGGCGGCCGCACTCGCCCCGGGCATCTCCCGCAACGGCGCCACGCTCAGCGTCGCACGCTGGCGCGGCTTCACGCGCCAGCACGCCAACATGCTCTCCCGTACCGTCGCCCTGCCTGTGATCGTCGGCGCGGGCCTGCTCAAGGGCGCGCGGCTGCGACGGCGCGGGCTGCCGCCCGGACAGGGCTCGGCGTTCGCCGCCGGGACCGCCGCCTCATTCGCCTCGACCCTGGCCTCCCAGGCGCTGATCCGGGTGATCGAGCGCGACAGCGCGCTCTGGCCCTACGCCGCCTACCGGGCCGGCCTCGCCGGGGTGGTCCTGGGCAGGCTCTGGCGACGTTCTCGGAAGAGGAAGGCCGAGCTGCGGAGGTTCGGGCAGCCGGTGAGCTTCGTCGAGGGCAACGGCCGTCCAGCCGCTCGGAACAGCGCCCCGACGCGGTCCCCCGGCTCGGGCACGGCCTCAGCCTCCCGTGGGGAGTCCCCGTGACCGATGACGCGTACGCGCGGGCCGGCGTCAGCCAGGGAGACGCCGACGCTGCCGTCGCGTCCCTCGTCTCGGCCCTCTCCTCGGCGGCGACCTCCGGGAGCCGCCAGGTGCTCGCGAGTGGCCACTACGCGAACGTGATCCGCCTCGACGAGCGGACCGGAATCGCGCTCAGCACCGATGGTGTCGGCACGAAGCTCGTCGTGGCCGAGCAGCTGGGCCGCTGGGACACCGTCGGCATCGACTGCGTGGCGATGAACGTCAACGACGTCGTCTGCGTCGGCGCCGAGCCGCTCGCGATGGTCGACTACCTGGCCGTGGAGCGAGCCGTCCCGGAGGTCGCCGAGGCGATCGGCACCGGCCTCGGCCAAGGCGCCGAGCTAGCGGGGATCGAGATCGTCGGCGGCGAGCTCGCCCAGCTCGGAGAGATCGTCAATGGCCTGGACCTGGCGGGTGCCTGCATCGGCGTCGTGGCGCTGGACTCCCTGGTGACCGGTGACTCGATCGAGCCCGGTGACCCCGTGATCGGCCTGCCGTCCTCCGGGCTCCATTCCAACGGCTACACGCTGGCGCGGTCGGCGCTCGAAGGCATCCCGATGGATGACGAGCGCCTCGGCCGGCCGCTTGGCGACGTCCTGCTCGAGCCGACCGAGATCTACGTCAAGCCGATCCTCGGACTGCTCCGCTCGGAGGTCGACGTCCGCGGCCTCGCCCACATCACCTCGGGGGGCCTCAACAACCTCCTGCGGCTCGAGGCCGACATCGGCTACGAGATCGGCGATCCACTGCCGATCCCGGAGATCTTCACCCTGATCCAGGAGCTGGCGGACGTCCCGGAGGAGGAGATGCACGAGGTCTTCAACATGGGATGCGGGTTCTGCGTCGTCGTGGCCGCCTCCGACGAGCGGCCTGCGCTGGAGGAGCTCCGCGCCCGCTATCCGAGCGCGAAGCGCATCGGCCGCGCCGTGGAGGGCCCTCGGGCCGTCAACCGGCTCTAGCCGCGGATCAGGCCCGCTCCCAGACGGTGCCGGTGAGCGCCGGCACCGGCTTCAGCTTCCAGTCCCGCGCCAGCGCCCAGAGCTCCGCCTCGATCACCGGCGCCGGCCTCTGGGCGAGCACCTCGAGCTCCCTGCTGGCGCAGCGTCGAAAGCGCGCGATGGCCTCCAGTGGCTCGAGCGGGCCCTCGTTGGCCGGCTTCGCTCCGGCCGCCAGGGCCGCGGCGCGCAGCTTCTCGGGATCCAGGGAGTCGGAGCCCCAGACGCCGTGGCGGGATCCGCCCGCGGAGAGGATCAGCGCGGAGGGGAAACTGATCCTCTCCCTGCCCTTGCTGCTGCGGTGGATCGCATCAGCCTCCCGCGCCTCCTGAGGCGGGTCGCGGACCTCCTCCAGATCGGCCCCGAAGGCCTCGGTGATCGCATGGGAGCGCAGGTCGACCTCGAACCGCGAGCGGTCGATCCCGGCGCGGCCGGCGGCGTCGATCAGCGCATCGGCGTGGTCGAGCTTCCGCCGCTCGAACATGATCCCCTCGCGCAGTGTCCGCAGATACCGGTAGCCGGCCTGCCACCCCTGCTCCTCGGCAGCCTTGACGGCCTGGCAGGCCGGGTAGGTCGAGGCGAGGGGATTCTGCGTCCAGATCCGCGGGTCGCACGGCATGCCGCCCTCCGCCGCGTCCTCGAGCCATTGAGAGACGACATCGAGGAGATCCGCATTCTCGTAACTCCGAGTCAGGCCGCCCATCACCCAGGCGAAACCGAGCTCTCCCTCAAACTCCCACATGAGCCGCCTGATCGCGGGCTCGGCCGCCCAGGACCAGGGACAGGCGGGATCGGTGTAGAAGCGGAGCTGGACAGTCATCATTCCGGTAGGGCGCTCGCAGCGGGGGCCCGGTCCCGGGCGAAAATACAGCCGATGGACTCATCAAAGCTTTGGAACGCTTGAGCTCAACAGTGCTCTCGGGCCGCTACCGGCTCGAGTCGAAGCTGGGCTCAGGCGGGATGTCGACCGTCTACCTCGCCATGGACGAGGTCCTCGATCGGCCGGTCGCAGTCAAGCTGCTGCATCGCGAGATCTCCGAGGAGGCCGATCAACTCGAGCGCTTCCGGCGCGAGGCGAGGGCGGCGGCGCGGCTCTCCCATCCGAACCTGGTGGGTGTGATCGACGCCGGCGAGGACGACGGCCGCCCCTACATCGTCTTCGAGTACATCGAGGGCCGCACGCTGAAGCGGCGCATACAGGAGGAGGGCCGGCTGCCGGTGGACGAGGCCGTGGCCTACGCGATCGAGATCGGTCGCGGGCTCACCGCCGCGCATGCCCGCAAGCTCGTCCATCGCGACGTGAAGCCGCAGAACGTCCTCATCGACCCCGACGGCCGGGCGAAGGTGACCGATTTCGGCATCGCCCGCTCGCTCGAGCAGCAGGGGATGACGGCGACAGGCAGGGTGCTCGGGACCACCGACTACGTCTCACCCGAGCAGGCCATGGGCGAGGACGTCGACGAGCGCTCGGACGTCTATTCGCTCGGGGTGGTCCTCTACGAGATGCTCACCGGCGACGTTCCCTTCAGGGCGGAGACCCAGGTCGGCGTGGCGATGAAGCACGTCAACGAGCCCATGCCCGACGTCCAGGCCAAGCGACCCGAGGTCTCGGCCGCCGTTGCGGCGGTCGTGGACCGCTCGACTACCAAGGACCCACGTGACCGCTACGCCACCGTCGCGGAGATGGTGCGGGACCTCGAGCAGACCCTCGAGGTCGAGGCGGCGCGGCGCGGTGGGACGAGCGGGGAGGCGACCAGCGTGCTGGACTCGGTCCCGGCCGAGCGGCGCCGGCTCGGCCGGCGGCGTCGGATATCGGGACCGGGCATCGCCCTCGCCATCGTGATCATCGCCCTGGGCGCGGCCGCGGTGATCTTCGCCACGCGACTCGACCTGGGTGACAACGGCAGCCCCGCCCCGAGCGGGACCTCGGAGGTGAGACTGTCGAACGCCGCGGCCAGCGAGTTCGATCCCGAGGGCGACGGGCAGGAGACCGGGACCGAGGAGCAGGCGATCGACGGCAACCCGACCGGGACGGCGTGGTCGAGCGAGCACTACGACACCCCGGACTTCGGCGGCCTCAAGGACGGCGTCGGCCTGGCGATCGACGCGGGGTCCTCCGTGCCCGCGAAGCAGCTGGTGATCCGGGCGCTCACGCCCGGCTACGACGCAGCGATCTATGAGGTCAACACCTCACCGCCGAGCGACCTCCCGGGCTGGGGGCGGCCGGTGGCGAACGTTCGGGACGGGGGCGAGACGGAGAGGGTGGCGCTGCCGGGCAAGCCGGCCAAGTCGTTCCTGATCTGGATCACCAAGGCGCCGCAGGCCCAGGACGACCCGAGCCGCTACCAGATGGAGATCTCGGACGTCCAGCTCTTCAAGACCTAGAGCTCGAAGCTCCTCGCCCGCTCGTAGCGCTCGATCGCCAGCTCGACCAGGCGATCGCAGAGCTCCGGGTACGCGATCCCGTCGGCCTCGAAGAGCTTGCCGTAGACGCTCGTCTCGGTGAAGCCGGGGATCGTGTTGAGCTCGTTGACGAGGACCTGATCGCCGTCCACGAAGAAGTCGCAGCGGGCGAGCCCGCTGCAGCCGCAGAGGGTGAAGACGCGGCGGGCGAGCTCCCTGACCCGCTCCCGGGCGCTCTCCGGGATCTCGGCGGGGACCCGCAGCTCCATGCCGCCCTCCGCGTACTTCGCCTCGTAGTCGTACCAATCGGACGCCTTGGTGACGATCTCGCCGGGCTGCGAGGCGATCGGGTCCTCGTTGCCCAGCAGCGAGCACTCGACCTCGCTCCCCGGCGCCGGCGCCTCGACGATCACCCTCGGGTCGTGACGGCGCGCCTGCTCCACGGCGCGGTCGAGCTCCTCCTCCCCCGACGCCGGCGTGATGCCGACGCTCGAGCCGAGCCTCGCCGGTTTCACCCAGAGGGGCTGCCCGAACGCCGCGGCGATCTCCCGCCAGCCCTGCTCCCCCGCGCGGCAGTAGTCGACCTGCGGGATGCCGTGCTGGGAGAGCAGATCCTTGAAGACGAGCTTGTCAATGCAGATCGCCGAGGACTCGACGTCGGAGCCGGCGTAGGGGACGTCGAGCACCTCGAGCAGCCCCTGCACGCTGCCGTCCTCCCCGCCTGGGCCGTGCAGGACCGGGAAGACCGCATCGCAACCCAGCAGGCCCGCCCCGGGCTCGAACTCGATCCTCTCGCCGCCGGCGCTCCAGCGGCCGTCGCGGCCGATCGTCACCTCGAGCGTCTCGTGGCCGGCTTCGCGCAAGCCCGCGGCCACCGACGCTGCCGAGCGCAGCGAGACCTGGTGCTCGCTCGAGATCCCGCCGCCGAGGACGGCGACCCTCATGGCGTCGTCGTGGTCGAGGTCGGAGCCGAGATTCCCACGGAGATGGTGACCGTGTCGCCGCGGCGGCCGCGGGAGCCGCCCGGCGGGAACTCGGAGATCACCCGGTTGACCTGGGCGGGGTCGGAGGTCGTCTCCTCGGTGACGGCGACGGTGAAGCCGGCCTTCTTCAGAGCGGTCACGGCGGTCTTGCGGTTCTGTCCGACCACATCGGGGACCGTGATCGCACCGATCGAGGCGAAGACCGTCACCTGCGACCCGCGCGCGACCAGCTTGCCCGCCCCGGGGCTCTGGCTGATCACCTTGCCCTCCGGCTCGGTGGAGTCGCGCTGCACGAGGACGCCGGAGAGCCCGGCTTCCTGGAGGGCCGCGAGGGCCGCCTGATCGTCGAGGCCGACCACGTTCGGGACCTCCACCTGGTTGGTGCCGCGGGAGACCAGCAGCGTGATCACCTGGCTGGTCGAGAGCTGGGTCCCCGCCGCCGGCTCCGTGCCGATCGCCCTGCCCTTCGGCACCGAGTTCGAAAACTGGTTGCGGGTCGTCACCTTGAATCCGGCCTTTTCCAGGCGATTCGTCGCATCGGTGACGCTCAGCCCCGCGACGTCGGGAACGGCCACGATTGCCGGGCCCGAGCTGACGCTGAGTGTGACGGTGGAGCCCTCCTCGGCCTTGCCGCCGCCCCGGTCGGTTGGGATCGGGTCCTGCTCGACCACCTGGTTCCGCGGCGCCCCGCTGGGGATGGCCTTGATGGCGACGTCGAAACCCTTGCCGTCGAGGATCTGCGTGGCGGCATCGACGTCCTGACCGATCACGTCCGGTACGGAGACGTGCGATGGGCGCGTGAGCGCGAACGCGACCAGCGCCGCGACGCCGGCGGCGAGCAGGGCCAGGACGATCCAGCGCCAGCGGCGGCTGCGGCGCTCGACCACCCACTCCTCCTCGACCACCTCGCCGTGGCGCATCTCCGTCTCGCCCTCGGGCGTGACAGCCGCGTAGGCGGCCGTGTCCTGCGGACGGGCCGTGTCCGGGGCCTTCTCGGCCGCATCGAGCGCCCTGAGGAACGCGTCCGCGTCCTTGAAGCGCGCGTCGGGATCCTTGGCGAGGGCGCGCATGACCACCGCGTCGAGAGCCGGCGGGACGTTCGGGTTGATCGCGCTGGGCCGGCGGGGCGCCTCGGAGACCTGCTTGAGCGCCACGGCGACGGCGCTGTCGCCCTGGAACGGCACCCGCCCGGTGAGCGCCTCGTAGAGGATCACCCCTATCGAGTAGATGTCGGAGCGAGGGGTGGTCTCCCTGCCCTGCGCCTGCTCCGGCGAGATGTACTGCGCCGTCCCCATCACCGAGCCGGTGGCCGTGATATCCGAGCTCTCGCCCGCCCGCGCGATGCCGAAGTCCGCCACCCGCGCGCGGCCCTCGTCGTCGATCAGGACGTTCTGAGGCTTCAGGTCGCGGTGAACGATCCCCTTGCGATGGGCGAACCGGGCGGCGTTCAGGATCTGGCGGGTGAAGTCGATCGCGTCCTTGGGGCTCATCCCGCCCTTGACGAGGTCCTTCAGGGAGGGGCCGTCGACGTACTCCATGGCGATGAAGTAGGTGCCGTCGAAGGCGCCGCGGTCGAAGATGCCGACCACGTTCGGATGCTGGAGGCCGGCCGCCGCCTGGGCCTCGCGCTGGAAGCGCTGCACGAACTCGGAGTCCTGCGCGAAGTTGTCGTGCAGGATCTTGACGGCGACCTTGCGGTCGAGCTCGGTGTCCTCGGCGAGCCAGACGTCGGCCATCCCGCCGGAGCCGATCTTGCGGTCGAGCCGGTAGCGCTCGTCGACGAGCTCGCCGGTCTGCGGCTCAGCCACCGGAATTCCCCTGGAGGATCGCCTCGGCCACGGCCTTGAAGATGGGTCCGCAGGTCGGCCCGCCGAAGCCGCTGGTGTGCTCGACGACGCACGCGATCGCGATCTGCGGGTCGCTCGCCGGAGCGAAGCCGATGAACCAGGCGTCGTTGACGCCCGCTGAGATCTCCGCCGTCCCGGTCTTGCCCGCGACGTCGATGCCCGAGACGGCGGCCGCGGTACCCGTTCCCTCGCGTACCACGCTCTGCATCATCGTGTTGAGCTCCGACGCCGTGTCCTCGCTCATCACTCGACTCTGACGAGCGGGATCGAGTTTCGTCTCCCGCCCGTCGGGATCGATCACCTTCGACCAGAGCCGCGGTTCCATCAGCTCGCCCTTGTTCGCGACGGTCGCGGCGACCTCCGCCATTTGGAGGGGAGTGACCCGGAGGCGCTCCTGGCCGATCGCAACGCGCCCGATGTCGATGGCATCGCTCGGATCGAGCAGCCGGTTGCCCTCGTAGACGCCGCTCGCCGCGAGCTGGAAGCCCGGGTAGTCGAGACGCGGCTTCGCGTCGAAGCCGTAGCGGTCCATGTACTTGAACATCGTGTCCTTGCCGAGCTTCTCCCCGGCCTGCGCCCACCAGGTGTTGACCGAGTTGGTGAGCGCCGTGGTCATGTCGATCGTGCCGAACTGCTCGCCGCCCGAGTTCGACAGGGGCACCCCCTCGATCTCGATCGGGGAGCGGCCGCTGAGGGTCGAGCTGGGCGTGAACTCGCCGCTGTCCAGCGCGGCCGTCGCGGTCACCACCTTCATCGTCGATCCGGGCGGGTAGCCCGCCTGCGTCGCTCGATTGAAGAGCGGCGCGCTCTGGTCGCGATTGAGCTGGGCGAAGTGCTTCGGGATCTGGTTCGGGTCGTACTCGGGGATGCTCACCATCGCCCTGACCTCCCCCGTCGAAGGGTCGAGGGCGACCACGGAGCCGCGGCGGCCGGCCAGCCCGTTCACCGCCGCCTCCTGCGCCGCCGGGTCGAGCGCGGACTGCACGTTGTCCCCGACCTGGGAATGTCCCTGGAGCTGGTCGAGCACCGACAGGAACTCGGTCTTGTTGCCGACCAGCTCATCGTTGTGGGAGAGCTCGAAGCCGACGCGGCCCTGCGTGACGAAGCTGTAGCCGATCGGATTGCCGAAGAGCGCGCCCCGTGGGTACCGGCGGACGTAGACCTTGTTGTTGCCACTGCCCTGCGCGATCGACTTGGCGATCACCGTCCCATCGGAGGCGAGGATGCTGCCGCGCTTGATCTTCTGCTCCTCGAGCAGCGGGCGGCGGTTCGCCTGATTCGCCTTCAGCGAGTTCGCGTCGAAGATCGACCAGTAGGAGGTGAACCCGAAGAGAAGGGCGTAGAGGATCAGCAGGAAGCCGAAGAGCTTGATGATCTGCCGGTTCATCAGCCCAGCCTCGTCTCGTTCTGGAGGCGCACCCGCCTTCGCGCCTTGTCGGAGATCATCAGCAGCAGGGCCAGCAGGATGAAATTGGCGACGATGGAGCTTCCCCCGTAGCTGATGAACGGCAGGGTCACCCCCGTCAGCGGGATCACCCGGGTGACGCCGCCGATGATCACGAACGCCTGCAGGGCGAAGATCGCGGTCAGCCCCGTGGCGAGCAGCTTCGAGAATCCGTCCTCGGCCAGGATCGCCGTCTTGAAGCCGCGCTCGGCGATCAGCGCGTAGATCAGGACCACCGCGGCACCCCCGAAGAGGCCGAGCTCATTGACGATCACTGCGTAGATGAAGTCCGTGTGCGGCGCGGGCAGGATCGCGCAGCGGTCCGGGAACCCGTGGTTGCAGCCGGGCAGCTGGACGAGGGACTCACCCAGCCCCCTGCCGAACAGCCCTCCGTCCGCCTGGGCGAAGATCGATTGCGAGAGCTGATAGCCGGACCCGCCTGCATCGTGGAAGGGGTCGAGCCAGATGTCGAAGCGGTCCTGGATGTGCGCCGCGGTCTGGGCGAAGAACCAGGCTCCGACCGCGAACATCAGCAGGCCGATGATCACGAACGAGAGCCGCCCCGTCGCGACGTAGATGAGCGCGAGGAAGGCGCCGAAGAACATCACCGAGCTGCCCAGGTCGCGGATGAAGACGAGCAGGACCATCGCCGCGCCCCAGACGACCAGCAGCGGCCCGAGGTGCTTGAGCGGTGGCAGGACGAGCCCGAAGACGTTGCGAGCGCCCACGACCAGAACCTCCCGATGCTCGTTCAGGTAGCTCGCCAGGAAGACGACGATGCAGATCTTGGCCAGCTCCGTCGGCTGGAAGGTGATCGGCCCGAGATCGACGGCCAGGAACGCGTCGTTGGTCGCGTGCCCCAGGAAACGGGGCATGATCAGCAGCACGATCCCAGCGAGCGCGATCAGGTACCGATAGCGCTCGAGCGCGTCGTACTCGCGCAGGAAGATGATCGTCGCCGAGAAGAGGATCAGCCCGAGGACGAACCAGTTGGCCTGGTCGCGCGCCAGGCCCTCGTCGAGGCGAAACAGCATCACCATCCCGAAGGCGGCGAGCAGCGCGACGAGGGGGAAGAGGTAGGGGTCGGCGTCGGGAAGCCTGATCCGGACGACGATGTGGACGGCGACGCAGAGCGCGAGGAAATAGCCGCCGTAGAGGACGCTCAGGTTGCCGAGCTGATCCGAGTTGGTGATCAGCACGGCCGTGAACCCGGCCGTGACCAGCAGGGCGACCGGGACCAGGGCGAAGAGCTCGCGGGTGCGCGTGCTCAACGGGCCTGCTTGCCCTCGGAGGCCCCGGTCTTCTTCTTCTTCTGCTGCTGTGCCTGCTGCTTGGCCGCCCGCTGCGCGGCCTGGGCTGCAGCCGCGCGCTGAGCCGCACCCTCCCTCTGATTGATGTCGTTGATGAAGCTCGTCGCGTCGTCCTTGCTCCGCAGCTCGTGGCCGGTGACCGCCTTCTGGCGCTCCTCGGACAGCGTCCCCTCCTGGACCGGGATCGCGTACTGCTTGGAATAGAGGCTGACGCCGAGTGGCAGCTCGTAGGGCAGGCCCCTGTAGACGGCCACGTTGCCCTGATCGTCGGTGCCGAGGAAGTAGATCGAGCGGGCGAAGAGCACCGCTCCGAGGACGACAGCCGCGATCACCACCAGCCCGGCGGCCCACTTGAGCGCGCGCCGGCGCCGCGACGGAGTCGGCATCGTGCCCTGGCCGCGGAGCCGGTCGGTCGCCGCGCGCATGCGCTCGCCGGTGAGCCCCGCCTGCTCCGCGGTGCGTGAGATCAGCGTCGCCCCCTCCTCGGTCTCCCTGGCGTCGGCATCGGCCAGCCGGAAGGCCACCGCGGTGATGTTGTCCCGGCCGCCCCCGTGGTTCGCCGCGTCGACGAGCCGGTTGACGGCGCTTCTCAGGCTCCTCGCGTTGACGAGGATGTCCCGGATCTGGTCATCCGGGACCATCGTGGTGAGACCGTCGCTGCAGAGCAGGAAGACGTCGCCGTCGCGCGCCGGGAAGGTCATGGTGTCGACGTTCACGCTCGGCTCCGGCCCCAGGGCGCGCGTGATGATCGAGCGCTGCGGATGCTCCTCCGCCTGTTCCTCGGTGAGCCTGCCCTGGCGGCGGAGCTCCTCGACGAGCGAGTGGTCCTTCGTCAGGCGCTTGAGCTGGCCGTCGCGCAGGAGGTAGGCCCGGCTGTCGCCGACATGGCCGAACGCCACCTCGTCGTTCCTGACCATCGCTGCGGTCAGCGTGGTCCCCATCCCGGCGCGGGAGGAGTCCTCCTGGGCGAGCCTGTGGATCCTTCGGTTTGCCTGCTGGGCGATCTCCTCGAGCTGTCCCTCGGCGGAGGCGTCGTCGTTCCGCGGTCTCCTCTCGAAGGCGCCGGCCGCGATCCGTGACGCCACCTCGCCGGCCTGCGCGCCACCCATCCCGTCGGCCACGGCGAAGAGCGGCGCCTTCGCGTAATAGGAATCCTCGTTGGCCTGCCGCTGGCGCCCGGTGTCAGTCTTGTGTGCCTCCTCGGCGACTCTCAGCATCAGGACACCTCGAAGCGGAACTCCGTGTCCCCGATCCGGATCAGGTCGCCGGGCGTGAGCTCGGCCTCGCCGTGGAGCTCTCGCGAGTTGAGGAGCGTGCCGTTGGTCGAGTTCATGTCCTCGACGAAATATGCCCCGGAACGGTTGAAGACGCGTGCGTGGACCCCGGAGGCATAGCGGTCGTCGAGGCGGATGTCCGCGTCGGCCGACCGCCCGAGCGAGACGCCGCCGAACAGGTCGAAGTGCTCTCCCTTGTTGAGGCCGCCGCCCTCCTCCACCACCAGGAATGCATCCGTCCCCGCCGGCTCGACTCCGCCCGCGACCTCGTGGTAGCCCGTCTCGAACCCGGGCGTGGCCGTTCCGCGGAGGTCCCTCAGGGAGCTGCGGGTGACCCAGAGCAGGAAGAGGAAGAGCACGGCAAGGAAACCGAACTTGAGCGCAACCGCAAGCGGCTCGAGATCGCTATTCACTGCTCGATGTCGAAAGCGAAGACCTTGGTTCCGAGAGTGATCTCGTCGCCCGGAGAGAGTCGGGCGTTCGCCACCCGGCGGCCGTTGACCTTGACCCCATTGGTCGAGTTGAGGTCGACGATCTGCCAGTCCCCCACGTTCGAGCGGCGCAGCTCGGCGTGGCGTCGCGAGATGTTCGGATCGTCGATCACGCAGTCGTTCTCCTTGGAGCGGCCGAGGGTCGCCGTGGGACCGTCGAGGACGTAACGGCGGTCATCCACGGAGACGATCGCCCGGGTCTCCGAGAAGGCGGCGTCCGGACGGCGCTTCGAGCGCGCCTTCTGTGCCTGGGTCGCCGAGTAGACCATCGTGTGCCCGTGCTCGCCCTGCTCCGGCTCCGCGCCCTGTCTCTGCGGCGGCCGGACCAGGCGGGTCTGGATCCCGAACTCGCCCAGCCGCAGGCGCTCGTCCTGGTCGAGGTGGACCACGGGTCGCGTGAGCAGGTCGTAGTCGTGGTGGCGGGCGTGCTCGAGGAGATGCCCGCTGAGCTCCTGGGCGAGCGAGGACTCGTAGTCCTTGAAGCGCTCGTAGTCATCCGGGCAGAGCCAGACGGTGTACTCGTTCGGCACGTAGACCCGCTGGACCGACGCCGTCTTGTGGGCGTCCATCTCCTTCGCGAGCTTGCGCGCGATCTCCACCGGCTGCACGCCGGAGCTGAAGGCGCGGCTGAAGACGCCTTCTACGAGGCCCTCTATCCGGGCTTCGAGGTTGCGCAGAACGCTGATCGGAAACTCCTCGGGTCGGGTTGGCGGCGTCCTGTTGACGGATTGCCCCTGGCGGCGCACCTCGCGTCGCCGACGCGAAATGCTAGTGGGGTTCGCTACGCGAGCGCGTCGGAGCCGCGCTCCTCGAAGCCTCCCTCTTGATAGGCGTCCGAAGCGCCCAGGCGATAGGGCTCCGACGGGCCGAGGCGTCGCGTCAGCAGGGCGGCGAGCACGGCCGCCAGCAGAGCGGCGAAGAGCAGCCCAGGCGGGCTGGAGCCGCCGTCCACCAGGCGCAGCGCCGAGATCAACCCGGCTGCCCAGACCAGGGCGCCGAGCGCATCGAGCAGCGGCGCGCGATCGCGAATCAGCAACGGCAGCGCCCACGCCGCGAGGGCGAAGATGCCCGCGCCGGCCAGGACCGAGCCATCGACCAGTGGGGCGACCACGTCGGACAGGGCCGTGCCGGCGGACCCCGTCCAGTGAGCCGGCGGGTCGGCGACGGGCCCCAGCAGCAGGGTGCGATGGGCCAGCTCCTCCCACGCCGCGAGCCAGAGGTAGCCGATGCCTCCGAGGAGCGCTCTGCCCGCGGCGCCTCGGGTGAGCCCCGCGAGAGCCGGATACACCGGTCCGAGCCCGGCCAGGCCGAGGAGGGGTGCGAGGCCGGGCAGGGCGATCGCCTCGGGCTGGATCGCGGCCAGAAGCAGCGGGGAGCCGAGCGCGGCGATCAGGGCTGCGATCCCCGGCTCGCCGGCGCCGATCACGACCCAGATCAGAACGAGGGCGAGCTGAAGCGCGTACGCCGGACGGGGGCGACCGAGGGCGAGAACGCCGGGGAGCAGCGCGGCGAGGGCCACCGGAGCCGGGGCGCCGGTGGCGATCAGGGCGGCGAGGCCGAGGGCCGCAACGCCGGCACCCGGCAGGAATCGGGCGCGGTCCGGCCGGTGCCTCGGCTCGAGGAAGGCCTCGCCATCGATCCCGGCGATCGGCGGGAGGGGGTCGCCGTCGAGCCGGGAGACGTGGGCGCTGAGCGCCGCGCCGAGCTCGGAGGAGAGAGGGCGCTCCTCGGGATCCGGGTCCAGAGCGGCGTCGATCGCCTCGGTCATCGCCTCGGGCAGCTCCGGTCGGACCGCACCGAGCGGCGCGATCGGCTCTCCGATCGCTCGTGCCGTGGCGGCCGGCCCCTCTCGCAGCAGTGGGTGCTCCCCGCAGAAGCACTCGTACAGCGTCAGGGCGAGCGAGTAGACGTCAGCGGCCGGCCCTGGCCGGAGGCCGTCGGCCTGCTCCGGCGCCATGTAGGCGAGGGTGCCCACGACCGCGCCGGTGGCGGTCAGCGTCTTCTCACCCGCGATGCGGGCGATGCCGAAGTCGACGAGCTTCGCCTGCACGGAATCAGACGGGTCGCGCTGACGCCCGCCCTCGCACACAACGAGGATGTTCTCGGGCTTGACGTCACGGTGGACGACCCCGGCGCGGTGCGCAGCGGTCAGGGCTGCCGCGGCGTCGGCGCCGACCTGTGCCACGAGGCGATCGTTGAGGTCGCCGCGGCGCCCGAGCGCCCGCAGGGTCTCGCCCTCGATCAGCTCGGAGACGAGGAGGGCGCGCTCGCCGTCGGAGGCGAGCTCGTAGAGGGTCGCGATGTTGCGGTGCGCGAGGCGCGCGACCGCCTGGGCCTCGCGAGTGACGCGGGGGGCCCCGTGCTCTCTATCGATCACCTTGACGGCGACCGGGCGCTGGAGGCGCTCGTCCCAGGCTCGATAGACGGTTCCGAAGCCGCCGCTTCCGATCCGGTCCTCGATCCGGAATCTCCCCAGAACCACCTCACCGACCATGGCTGATTTGAGTTCGCCCCCGGACGACCCATTCCTGTCGCAGTACCTAAAGGCGATTAGGCACGGCTTCGCCGCTAGACGGGTTGCTCCTCGGCTCCGCCTCGGATCACCCTCGCATAGACATGCGTCACGACCCCTGTTCATACTGAGGCGCGACTTGGCATTCCTCGACGAGGAACAAGACGACTTGGTCGTCGCCGACGAGCCGCCGGAGCGTCCGCGGCGCAGGGTCGGGGGGCCCCAGCGGCGGCGCCAGCAATTCCTGGTCCGACGCCTGATCGGCGTCGGCGTCGGCCTCGCGTTCCTGATCCTGATCGTGATCGGGATCAGGGGTTGTCTCGAGGCGCGCTCCGACCGAGCCCTTCGCAACTACGACTCGGACATCGCCTCGGTGATGCAGCAATCCGAGCAGAGCGGCAAGGACTTCTTCAACCTGCTCAACGGCTCGGGAGGCACCTCGAGCTCGCTGGATGCCCAGCAGGAGGTGCTGCGCCAGCGCGACACCTCCCAGACCCTCCTCGATCGGGCCAACCAGGTCAGCACCCCGGGCCAGATGCACGACGCCGACACCGCGGTGATCCAGACCCTGACGTTGCGGCGCGATGCCCTCAGCTCGATCGCTCAGAACGTCACGCAGGCCACCGCGCGGACCCAGACCGGCAATGCGATCAAGGCGATCAGCGACGCGATGGGCTCGCTCTACGCCAGCGACGTCCTCTGGACCCAGATCGGCAAGCCGGAGATGGAGAAGGTGCTCAAGGACGAGGGCGTGGACGCGCCCCCGCTGCCGGGCGGAAAGTTCATGCCGGCCAACGCAACCGATTTCCTCAACCAGACCAGCCTGGTCACCAAGCTGAACGCCGTCACCGGACAGACCACCACGACCGGCGGCACCCACGGGCTGCAGCTGGAGTCGACCTCCATCGGCGGCCAGACGCTGACCCCTGACTCCTCCAACACCGTCCCGGCGGACAGCCAGGAGATCGACATCCAGGTGACCAACTCCGGGGACAACGATGAGACCGGGATCAACGTGAGCGTGACGCTCGGGGGCGCGTCGCTCACCGGACAGCTCCAGGCCCTCAGCGCCGGCGAGACGGGGACCGTGAAGATCCCGCTGACCAGCAAGCCGGCCACCGGCACCGACACGACCCTTCAGGTGGTGGTGCAGCCGGTGCCCGGCGAGCAGATCACCACCAACAACCAGTCCACGTACACGGTCATCTTCGGCCCCTGATGCGGGTCACGTATCTCGGCCCTCCGGGCACCTTCAGCGAGGATGCCCTGCGGGCGGCGGTCGGAGACGAGCAGGTCGAGGCCATTCCCGCGGCCTCCGTCTACGACGCCATCGTGGCGCTTCGCGACGGCACCGCCGACCGCGCCTTCGTTCCCTTCGAGAACTCGATCGAGGGAGCGGTCACCGCGACCCTGGACACGCTCGCCTTCGACGCCGACGGCCTGGCGCTGGTGGGCGAGTTCGACCTGCCGATCCGGCATTGCCTGATCGCGCGGGAGGAGATGCCGCTGGAGCGCATCGAGGTCGTCCTCTCCCACCCTCAGGCGAGCGCGCAGTGCGCCCGTTTCATCCGCGAGACGCTGCCGCAGGCGGAGGTGCGGGCGGCGCCGAGCACCGCCGAGGCAGTGCGGACCGTCGCCGAGTCGGACCGTCACTGGGCGGCGCTGGGCGCCGAATCCGCCGCCCGGCTCTACGGCGCAGCGGTGCTGCGAGCCGGCGTCGAGGACGAGGCCGACAACATCACCCGGTTCGTCTGGGTGGCCCGCGAGGGCACCAACCCGTCGGGGTCCGGCCCGTGGCGCACCTCGCTGGTCTTCTCGGAGCTGGGCGAGGACCACCCCGGCGCGCTGGTTGACGCTCTCCAGGTCTTCGCGAGCCGCGAGGTCAACCTGACGCGGATCGAATCGCGCCCGCTGCGTCGCGGCCTCGGGCGATACCAGTTCTTCCTCGACATCGAGGGCGCGGCCGCGGACGAGCCGCTCGCCGCGGCGATCGACGTGCTCCGCTCCAAGGCGGAGACCGTCAGGGTGCTCGGCAGCTGGCCGATCGCCGCGCCCCCCGGAATCCCCGGAGCAACCTAGGCGCTCGTCTACAATCGCCCGGGACATGGGCAACGGGGCCACCGCGCACGAGGCAGTGCCGGCCGGCGGTCGGACATCGAACAACGGCCACAAACCCACGCACGTCAGCGGCAACGGCGTCGCCCATGACCCAGATGCGGAGGGCGAGGTAGCTGTAGCGGCCCTCCGGCGCCTGACGCGGGGCCGTGTGCTCGTCCTCAACGCCAGCTATGAGCCGCTCAACGTCTGCACGGTCCGCCGCGCGCTCGTCCTGATCCTGAAGGAGAAGGCGGAGATCCTCGAGCGAGGCGACGACGTCCTGCGCTCCGAGACGATGCGGATCGACCGTCCCGAGGTGATCAGGCTGATCAGCTTCGTGCGCGTTCCGCGGGACATCCACCGCCGCCGGATCACCCGCAAGGCCGTGCTCGCCCGCGATGGGTGGACCTGCCAGTACTGCGGCTCGGACAAGCACGGCCTCACCGTCGACCACGTCATTCCCCGGAGCCGCGGAGGCGAGTCGATCTGGGAGAACATCGTCGCCTCATGCGCGCCCTGCAACCGCAAGAAGGGCAACCGGCTCCCCCAGGAGATCCGCATGCATCCGAAGCGCCGGCCCCGCCCGCCGGGACCGACCGTCTTCATCCGGATCGCCGCGCCGCGAACGCCGGCGACCTGGGAGCCCTACCTCTTAACCGCGTAGTGGATTGGCGCCTCGGGCGCGCATAGCGCGACCTTCGCGCCAACCGCGTCTACTTCCGCTTCTTCCGATCGGCCTCGGCCCGCTGCTTGGCCGTCGCCGTGGGCTTCGGCTTCACCTTGGGCTTGGCCGCCTTCGGCTTTGAGGACTGCCCGCGGTCCGATGAGCTCTGCTTCGGTGCCGGCTTTGCCTTCGGCTTCGCCGCGGGCTTGGCGCTCGACTTCTTCGGCGCGGAGTCCCGTGCCTTGCGGGTCGACGGCGCGTTCGAGCCGGAGGAGCGCCGCCGCGGCGCCTTGGTGACCTTCGCCTCGCCGTTGCCGGCCGCCTCGGCGGCAGCCGCCTCGTCGGCGAGTGTGGCCGCGGTCGGAGCCTCATCCTCGAGAGAGGGCGCCTTGGCGTCGGCCCCGTTGCCGTTGCCGTTCTCGGACTCGACGACGAGCGCCACGGCGCTGACGCGATCGCCCTTCTTCAGGTTCATGACGCGGACCCCCTGCGTCGGGCGGCCCATGCGGGAGATGCCGTCGACGGAGGTGCGCTGCACCATCCCGTTCTGGGAGATGAAGAGCAGCTCCTGGCCGTCCCTGACGACGCGGGCGCCGGCGAGACCGCCCTTCTTGGCGACGAGCTTGATGGTCAGCACGCCCTTCGTGCCCCGGCCCTTGACCGGGTAGTCGACCAGCGGAGTCCGCTTGCCGTAGCCGTTCTCGGTGACGACGAGGAGGTCGCCCTTGGTGTCCGTGTGGTCGACGACGTCGAGCGAGAGGACGCGATTGCCCTTGTCGGAGACGTTCATGCCCTTGACCCCCGCGGTGGCCCGGCCCATCGGCCGCGCCTGCTGCTCGCGGAAGCGAACGGCGTGACCCGACTTGGAAACCATGATGATGTCGTCCTTGCCCGAGGTCATCCGGACCCGGACGAGCTCGTCGCCCTTCCTGATGTTGATCGCGATGATGCCGTCGGCCCGGATCGGCGTGTCGTAGTCCTTGAACGGCGTCTTCTTGACCATCCCCTGGGCGGTGCCGAAGACGAGGAAGTCGTTCTCGGAGAAGTCACGGGTCGGGATCACGGTCATCACCTTCTCACCGTCCTTGAGCGGAAGGACGTTGATCAGGGCCCGGCCCTTCGCGGCGCGGGAGCCCTCCGGCAGCTCGTAGACCTTGAGGCGATAGACCTTCCCCTGGTTGGTGAAGAAGAGCAGGTAGTCGTGCGTCGAGCAGACATGCAGGTGCTCGATGTAGTCGCCCTCCTTCATGTTCATTCCCTGAACTCCGCGGCCGCCGCGGCGCTGCTGGCGGTAGGTGGTGAGCGGCGTCCGCTTCGCGTAGCCGGACGCGGTGATCGAGACCACCATCTGCTGGTCCGCGATCACGTCCTCGATGTCGAGGTCGCCCTCCGCGGCGGTGATCTCCGTGCGGCGCTCGTCGCCGTACTTCTCGGCGATCCCCGAGAGCTCCGCCTTGACCAGGCCGAGGACCTTCTGCTCGTCGGCGAGGATCGCGCGGAGCTCCTTGATCAGCTTGATGAGCTCCTTGTGCTCGTCCTTGATCTTGTTCGCCTCGAGCGCGGTGAGTCGCTGCAGGCGCATGTCGAGGATCGCCTGCGCCTGCGCGCGGGTGAGCTCGAACTTGTCGATCAGCCCATCGCGCGCGGTGTCGGGGTCCTTGGAGCGGCGGATCAGCCGGATCACGGCGTCGAGGTTGTCGAGCGCGATCAGCAGTCCCTCGAGGATGTGGGCGCGGGCCTCGGCACGGGCGAGCTGATGCTGCGTCCGCCTGGTGATGATCTCCTTCTGGTGGCCGACGTACTGCTCGACCAGCTCGCGGAGGCTGAGGGTCCTCGGCACTCCGTCGACCAGCGCGACCATGTTGATGCCGAACGCCTGCTGCATCGCGGTCCGCTTGTAGAGCTGGTTGAGGACCACCTGCGCCGGATCGCCGCCGCGCTTCAGCTCGATCACGAGGCGCATGCCCGTCCGGTCGGACTCGTCACGGAGGTCGGAGATCCCGGTGATCTTCTTGTCGCGGACGAGGTCGGCGATCTTGGTGATCAGGCCGCCCTCTCCGCCCTTCTTGACCATGTAAGGAAGCTCGGTCACGACGATCGCGTCCTTGCCGCCCTTGAGCGGCTCGACGTGGGCCTTGGCGCGCACCCGGATCGACCCCCGGCCGGAGCGGTAGGCGTCGCGGATCCCCTGCGTGCCCATGATCGTGCCGCCGCCGGGGAAGTCCGGGCCCTTGACGTGCTTCATCAGGCCCTTGAGGTCGATCTCCGGGTCGTCGATGTAGGCGTTGACGGCGCCGATCACCTCGCGCAGGTTGTGCGGGGGGATGTTGGTCGCCATGCCG
>DATIDP010000150.1:0-3874 GCA_035456265.1 Solirubrobacterales bacterium
GAGGGCCGGAAGACGATCGCGTTCCGGGTCTTGGCCGCGACGATCGACTTGAACAGCGCCGTCGAGGTCGGGTTGGTGATCGGCAGCAGCGCCAGGACCACGCCGATCGGCTCGGCGACGCGCTGGATGCCGTGCTTCGGGTCCTCCTCGATCACCCCCACGGAGGGCTTGTCCTTCAGGTAGTCGTAGAGGAACTCGGTGGCGATGTAGTTCTTCACCACCTTGTCCTCGAGCACCCCGAACTGGGTCTCCTCCATGGCCAGCTGGGCGAGCTCGAATGCGCTCTCGAGCCCGGCGACGACCATCGCCCAGACGATCGCGTCGACCTGTTCCTGGTCGAGCCGGCGAAAGCTCTCCGCCGCGGCCTGGGCCCTGAGCACGAAGCCGTCCAGGCGATCGGCCTGCGCGGCATCGACGACGACGGCCTGCTGCACATCCTGACTGGTGGGCGAGATCGCCATATGCCTCCTCTCCTGCGGCCTACCTTACGCCCGTTGCGGGCCACCGAGAAGGCTCTCGCGATGCGCTTGCCGCCGTGGGCGCGGCTAGGATCGCGCCGCCGGATGTACCACGCGCTTCTCTTCTTCCACGTGCTCGCGGCCTTCTTCCTCGCCGCCGCCGTGGTGATCTACACCGCCTTCGTGCTCGGCGGCCCGGTGAACCGTCCGACGCGCCTAGTCGCGGAGATCCTCTGGGGCGTCGGCGGCCTCGGCACGCTCGTCCTCGGCATCTGGCTCGCCCTCAACCGCCCCGAGTACGAGCTCTGGAACGGCTGGATCATCGCCGCGCTGGTCCTCTGGGTCCTCGCCACCGGCTCCGGCGCCCAGGTCAGTAGGCGCGTTCAGCCCGCAGGCGACGACTCGGCCGTGGCCATCGACCGGCGGACGGCGTTCGCCCACTGGATGCGGGTGCTCTACGTGGTCGCCCTGCTCGTCGTCATGGTCTGGAAGCCGGGGGCGTGAGCGTGCTCGCCGTCATCCGTCCCGACTCCTGGTTCTGGGCGCTCTTCCTCCACATCGCGGGCGCGATGGTGCTGGTCGGCGCCCTGACGCTCGCCTCGGTCTTCCTGATCGCTTCCTGGAGGAGCGGCTCCGCCGCGCTCATCCGCTCCGCCTACCTGAGCCTCTTCTACGCGGCGCTCCCGGGCTACATCGTCTTCCGGGCCGGAGCGGAGTGGATCGCCAACAAGGAGGGGCTGACCGATTCCAACCTGGCCTGGATCGGGGTCGGCTACGGCGTCAGCGACCTCGGCGCGCTGCTGCTGATCATCGCCCTGGTGATCGGCGGCATCTCCGTGCGACGGATGAACCGCGGCCGGGAGCCCTCCCCGATCGCGGCGCGGATCGTCACCGGGCTGGTCTCGCTCGTCCTCGTCGCCTACCTGGTCGCGGTCTGGGCGATGACGACGAAGCCGACATAGATCGGCCGGCGCTTAGTTACGAGATCCACCGTTTCGCGAGACGTCGGGTCTATCCTGCGTTGCGGATGGAGCGGGCCGCCTGGACCGACGAACGTCTCGACGATCTCGCCGAGACAGTGCGTACCGGATTCGCGCGCACTGATCAGGACATCCGGGAGTTACGCGCCGAGATGCATACCGAGTTCGCTTCGATCCACCGAGAGATCCGAGGAGAGAGTGGATCGTTGCGCTACGAGGCTGGGGCCCTTCGGGCGGACTTCACCGCCCTACGGGCGGAGGTCGATGCCCTCCGCCTGACCATCTTCCGGGTCGTCGGCGCCGGGTTCTTGGGAATCATCGCCGCCATCCTCGCCCGCGGCGCATAGCGCCGCCCAGGCCGATCAGCCGCTGAGCAGCTTCCCGAGCGCGCCGCTCGCGCTCGATCCGCTCGACTGGCCTCCCGCCGCCGCGCCGGTCACGCGGCCCTCGGAGGGCTGGATCAGCACCCATCCCTCGCCGCTGAAGGCCATCTGGACCGTCTCGCCGGAGCCGCGGCCGATGAAGGTCTTCAGGTTGACGTCGGTCTTCACCGAGGTCTTCACCCCCTCCGACCAGGTGATCGCGGCCTGCGGGTCGGCGAAGGTCTCCGTGCCGTCGAGCTCGAGCAGCACCGGCGGGCCGTCGGAGAGCATCGCGACGTAGCCGGAGCCGGAGAGGTGGGTGTTGAAGAGGCCGCCGCCCATGAAGCCGGAGACGCCCTCGACCTTCTTGATGTCCCAGTCGATGTCGGCGTCGAAGGCGAGCAGGTTGGCGCCGTTCACGGTGATCGCCTCCCCGTCGAGCTTGACCAGCTGGATCTCCTGGGCGAGGTCGGCGAGGAAGACCTCGCCCGACCCCGAGATCTTCATCAGCTCGGCGCCCTCGCCGGTCATCGCCTTCTTCGCCATCCGCTTGAGGCCGCCGGAGCCGGCGTGCTCGAACTTGACGCCGCCCTGGTAGGCGACCATCGAGCCGAGCTTCGCCTGGATCGTCTCGTCCGCGAGCTTGACCTTGAGCATCTTCGAGCCCTGCAGCTGGAACGGCTCGGCGCCCTCGGTCTCCTTGAACTGCTCGAGCGTTGCTTCGACTGACATGCGACCTCCTCTGACCTCGAAGTGAGCGCGGCAGCCTACTCTGCCGGGGCAGTACCGATGAGTTCTTTCCGTTTCGGGGGTCTCAAATGACATGGCCAAGCTGATCTATTCCTTCAACACCTCGCTCGACGGCTACATGAAGGACGAGGAGGGCAACTTCGACTGGACGGAGCCCGACGAGGAGGTGCACACCTTCTTCAACGAGCTCGAGCGCTCGATCGGCACCTCCCTCTACGGCCGCCGCCTGTACGAGACGATGCGCTACTGGCAAGACCCCCCGGACCTGGAGTCCGCGGACGCCTACATCCGCGAATACGCCGCGATCTGGCAGGACGCCGACAAGATCGTCTACTCGAGAACGCTCAAGGAGCCATCGACCCCGAGGACCCGGATCGAGTCGGAGTTCGACCCGGCGGCGGTCAGCGAGCTGAAGGAGACCGCCGACGCCGACCTCAGCGTGGGCGGCGCGGAACTCGCGGCCGAGGCGCTCCGCGCCGGCCTTGTCGACGAGCTCCACCAGGTCGTGGTCCCGGTGATCGTCGGGGGCGGCACGCACTGGCTGCCCCACGGCCTCCGACTCGACCTGGAGCTGCTGGACGAGCGCCGCTTCTCCAACGGAGCCGTCCACCTCCACTACCGCACGACGTAGGATCGGTGCCTGTGGCACCGGTCATCCCCAGGCGCGTGACCGCGGAGATCGAGGGCGACTTCGTCGTCTTCCTGATCGGCATGCGGATCAACCGGTTCTGGAAGGTCTGGCAATGGCTGCCGGTCTTCATGGCGATGCCGCGCATGCTGCGCGAGCTCGAGGAGCGGCCGGAGTCCGGCTTCCTGGGCGCCCACCAGTACGTCGGTAGTCCGAGGCGACCGATGTTGGTCCAGTACTGGCGCTCCTTCGAGCACCTCGAGGCCTACGCGCGCAGATTGGCCCGCCTGGGTCGCCTTCAACAAGCGGATCGGCTCGAACGGCGACGTCGGCATCTGGCACGAGACCTACCTGGTCCCCGACGGCGCCTACGACTGCGTCTACAACAACATGCCGCCGATCGGCCTCGGCGAGGCGACCAGCCTGGCCCCGGCCACCGGCCGCAGGGCCACCGCGGCCGGCCGCGTCGGCGTCCGCGAGGAGGAGTACCCGGAGGGCGCCCCCACCGAGGGGATCGAGGTCTGAGCCCGTGGGGACGACTCGAATCAGCGAAGCAGGCTGGCGGCGAAGCCTTTGAGCCGCTCGCGCGGATAGCGCTCGGGGTCGTCCAGGTGCAGGCGCCCCGCCTGCTCGGCGAGCACGATGATCGTCTGGACGAGCAGGTCGACGTCTGGGATCGTCACCTCGAGGCGCTCC
>DATIDP010000151.1:0-13344 GCA_035456265.1 Solirubrobacterales bacterium
GATCTGGCAACAGGTCGAGTTCGGCTCGTACGCGGCCGACCTCCCCGTCTGGCGGGAGCTGGCGGCGGCAGCCGATGGGCCGGTGCTCGAGCTCGGAGCCGGCGCGGGGCGCGTCGCCCTCCACCTGGCAGAGCAGGGCACGAACGTGATCGCGGTGGAGCGCGACGCCGGGCTCGCGGCGCAGCTCGAGGCCTCGGCGACCGAGCGAGGCGTCCCCGTGACGATGGTCGTCGCGGATCTGGGCGCGCCCGGCGAGCTCTTCCCACCCGGGAGTCCCGGGCTCGCGATCGGGCCGCTGCATCTCATCCAGATCCTCGACGGCGGCTCACGGCCCGCCCTCCTCCGCCGCCTCGCGGAGGTGGTGGCGCCCGGCGGCAGGATCGCCCTGACGGTCGTCGACGAGTCGACCCTGCTGAGCGCCGGAACCGCAGCGAGGCAGATCCTGCCGGACATGCGTGAGATCGACGGCTGGGTGTACTCGAGCGAGCCCCTCTGGGTTCAGGTGGGTGACGACGCGCTCACCGTCCGGCGGTTGCGCGAGCGCGTCTCGCCCGACGGCCGGATGGAGCGCACCGTCCGGGACGAGGTCCTCCACCGGGTGAGCCCCGACCGCCTCGAGCTCGAGGCCGAGGAGGCCCACCTGCGCCCCACCGGCCGGCGCCAGATCAGCTCGGGCCCCAACGAGGCCGATTCGACCGTCGTCCTTCTCGAGGTGCGCCCATGAGCGACGCCGGCCTGCGGCTCCTCGCCCTCTACCCCGAGCAGATGAACATCTACGCGGACAGGGGGAACATCCTCTTTCTCCAGCGCCGCTGCGAGTGGCGGGGCATCCCGTTCGAGTACGCCGCCGCCGGCCCGGGAGAGGGATTCGACCCCTCCGCGCACGACCTGATCTACATCGGCGGCGGACAGGACCGCGATCAGGTGCTGGTTGCCCGGGACATGCTCGAGAGCAAGCGCGATGCGCTCGCCTCGGCCGTCGAGGACAACGCGGCCCTGCTCGCGGTCTGCGGCGGCTATCAGCTGCTCGGACACCGCTATCAGCTCGGCGAGCAATCGATCACGGGCCTCGGCATCGCCGATCTCGAGACCGTCCGGGAACCGGGCCCCCGGCTGATCGGCAACGTGTCGATCGAGGTCGACCTCGGCCAGGGACCACGGGTGCTGGCCGGGTTCGAGAATCACGGCGGACGGACTCATCTGGGGCCCGCCGCCGAGCCCCTCGGGCGTGTCCTGCACGGGCACGGCAACAACGGGCGGGACGGCTACGAGGGGGTCAGGCGCCTCAACATGATCGGGACCTATCTGCACGGCCCCCTGCTGCCGAAGAACGCCTGGCTCGCGGACCGCCTGATCGCGCTCGCCATCGGGCGCCGCACCGGTTCTGAGCCCGAGCTCGAGCCTCTCGCGGACGAGCTCGAGGTCGCATCTCACGCCTCGGCGCTGCGGGCAGCCGAACGCGGCTAGGGGGGATTCGGGCCGACACGGTTCCCCGGTAGGATCCCCACCCCGTGGTCATCGTGATCATCATCATCGCGCTGCTGCTCCTGATCGGGCTGATCTACGTCCTGGTCCGCAACAGCCTGGTCAGCCTCAACCAGAGGGTGGGCGAAGCGTGGAGCGGCATCGACGTGCAGCTCAAGCGCCGGCACGACCTGGTCCCGAACCTCGTCGAGACGGTCAAGGGCTACGCCTCACACGAGTCGGAGACCTTCGAGAAGGTCACCCAGGCGCGGGCGGCGGCGATGCAGGCCAGCGGCCCCGCGGAGGCGAGCCAGGCCGAGGGACAGCTCACCGCGGCTCTCGGCGGCCTGCGGGTCGTCGCCGAGCAGTACCCGCAGCTGCGGGCAACCGAGAACTTCCAGCAGCTCCAGCGCCAGCTCTCCGAGCTCGAGGACGAGATCCAGGCGTCGCGCCGGATCTACAACTCGAACGTGCAGCAGTTCAACACGCGCATCCAGCAGTTCCCAAGCTCGGTCGTCGCGAACCGGATGCACTACACCGAGAAGGAGTACTTCGCGATCGAAGAGCCCACCGAGCGCGAGGCTCCGCAGGTCTCGTTCAGCTCCCCGGAACAGCCCGCCAGCTGAGTTTGTCCATCCTGCGGAGAAGTTCGCTCGCCGGCGACGACTGAGCGCCCCTAGAAGCCGCTGGAGCCGAAGCCGCCCTCGCCGCGCGTCGAATCATCGAGCGCGTCGGCCAGCCGCGGGCTGGCATGGGCGACGGGAACGAGGAGAAGCTGCCCGATCCGGTCCCCGGGAGAGATCTGGAATTCGAGCGTGCGATCGGTATTGAGAAGCAGCACGCGCAGCTCCCCCCGGTAGCCCGGGTCGATCAGGCCGGGCGAGTTGACCAGGGTGACGCCGTGCTTGAGCGCCATCCCTGAGCGGGGCAGGACCAGCCCGCCGACGCCTTCCGGGATCTGGACCGCCAGCCCGGTGCCGACGCTCACCCTCGCACCCGGCGCCAGGCGGGCGGACTCGGCCGCGTAGAGATCGAGCCCCGCGTCGTTGTCATGAGCCCGGGTGGGCAGCGTCGCACCCTCCCTGAGCCTGACGAACTTCAGCGCGCCGACCGGCTCCGCCGAGAGCTCCTCCTCGGCGACGGCCACCGCGACCACCGCATTCTCCTCGGGCTCAGCCCCCGCCCGCGCGGACGCGTCGCCGTGGCCCTCCGCGGCCGTTGACCTCGAGATCGGCGAACCGTTCGGCGAGCGCGGCAGGAAGCTGCGCGCGAACGAGAACCCCGTCCGGGCGATCCTCACGCTCGAGGTCGCCAGCGATCTGGTGAAGCTCCGAAAGCCGATCACCCGCGTCAAAGGGTACGAGGAGCTCCACACGGGAAAGTGTCGCCCCGATCGAATCGGCGATCCTCGCCCTGAGCTCGTCGAGCCCCTCGCCCGTCTCCGCCGACACCAGGACGGCATCGGGATGGCGCAGGCGGAGATCACGGCGATCCTCCCCGCGGAGCAGGTCGACCTTGTTCATCACGAGGAGCCGGGGCGAGTCGCCCGCACCGATCTCCACGAGCGCGGCGTCGGCGGCGGAGATCGAGTCGAGGCGCTGGGGCTCGGGCTCCGATCCGTCGACGACGTGCAGGATCAGATCGGCGAGCACGGTCTCCTCGAGCGTTGCCTTGAAGGCCTCGACCAGCTGATGCGGCAGCTTCCTGATGAAGCCGACGGTGTCGGTGAGCAGGTAGCGCCGCCCCTCGTGGGTGAACGAACGCGTCGTCGGATCGAGGGTGTGGAAGAGCCTCTCCCCCACGCCGACTCCCGCGCCGGTGAGCGTGTTGAGCAACGTCGACTTGCCGGCATTCGTGTACCCGGCGAGCGCGACCGAAGGCAGAGCCGCCCGATCTCGCTCGGCCCGCATCACGGCCCGGTTGCGCTCCACGCCACGAAGCCTGCGCCGCAGGGCCGTGATTCGGTCGCGCGCGAGCCGGCGATCCGTCTCGATCTGGGACTCGCCGGGGCCTCGGGTGCCGATACCGCCGTCGATTCGACCCGCACCGAGGCGCTCGAGGTGGGTCCACAGGCCCCTCATGCGGGCGAGGTTGTACTCGAGCTGTGCCAGCTCGACCTGGAGCTTGCCCTCGGCGGTGTGAGCGTGGTCGGCGAAGATGTCCAGGATCACCGCGGTGCGGTCGATCACCGGCACCCCCAGCTCCTGCTCGAGGTTCCGTTCCTGACGCGGGACGAGCTCGTCGTCGCAGGCGACCAGGTTCGCGTCGGCGGCGGCGATCTCGCGTTTCAGCTCGGCCAGCTTTCCGCGCCCGAGGTAGCGGTCGGGGTCGGGCGCTGCCCGCGCCTGTGTCATCTCGCCCGCGGTCGCCACCCCCGCCGTCCGCAGCAGCTCCTTCAGCTCCGCGAGCGGATCCTCCCGATGCTCGCCGTCGGGGACGATGCCAATCGCAAAGGCCCGCTGCCGGGCGCGCGGGTTGACCACACCGGCCGAGCCGTCGTCCCCCATCAATCGGGTCGCTCCTCGGCTGTCGCCTGCGGAGCGCCCTCGCGTGTCGTTCAGGCGTCCGTTGCGGTTTCTCTGCACTCCCTTGATGGTACGTGCAGCGCCGTCAGGCGCCCGTAGGGAGGGTCAGGCCGCCGGCTGGGGTGCGACCGGCGCGTCGCCGGCCTTCTGCGGCACCATGGGCAACAACGCGGCCGCGGCGATCACCGCCACGAACGCCAGGCAGCGCGCGATGACGTCGAGAGCGTCGGAACCGAGGGGATCGCCGAAGACGAGGATTCCACCCGTGATCGCGGCCAGGGTGGCGCTGGCGGAGAAGGCGACGATCACCGCGACCGGCTCCCCGAGCTGGAGCCCGCGCGCGAGCGCCAGAAAGCCGCCGATCCCGCCGATGATGGCCAGGGCAGTCCACGGGCTGACGATGGCGAGGGGCGATCCCGGCACGGTCACCGCGAGAGCCTTGATCGCGACGTCCGAGACCCCGATCGAGCTGCCCGCGGCCACCGCGAGCAGGATCCATCCGCGGCTGACGAGCCGGCTGTGAGCGGAGGCGAAGAGGAGGACGCCGACCAGGGCCAGCGTGCCGCCCTCGAACGCGAGCATCGTCGAGCTGGTGAAGGTGCCGCTCTCGTGCCCGTGCCCGGCGGTCAGCGCCAGGAAGCTCAGACCGGCCGCGCAGAGCCCGAGGCCGAGCAGGTCACGGGTGCCGACGGCGAGCCCGAACCAGCGGCGGGCGGGCACGGCCAGGATCGCGAGCCCGCCGGCGATCACCGCCTGGACCAGCGACAGCGGTGCCATCGAGAGAGCCACCACGTGCATGGCCCAGCCGAGCGTGGCGAGCCCGAACCCGATCGCCCACCAGCGCGAGCGGAAGAGCGCCGCCGCGCTCCGCAGGGGGCTGCGCATGGCGACATCGGGGGCCGCAACGGCACCGCGATGCTTGCAGAGCATCGCCACGCCCGAGAAGGCGGCGCATCCGAGTGCCAGTATCAGTCCGATTTCGTTCATTGGATGGTCGGTCGGCCGTCCAGGCTCGTGCCTTTAGCTGAGCGGGCGATAAAGGCCATTTCGCCCCCGCGGCCCGTCCCCGGGGCACCCTACGGATTTGCCGTCCACCGCGCGCCGGTTCCCGCTCCTACCCGCTGCGGGCGGAGCTGAACCGGATGCGCCGGGCCTAAGGCGTCAAATGGACTCTCAGGCGCTCGACCGCCTCGGTGAGCAGCTCATCCGGGGTGGTCAGCGAGATCCGGAAGAACCCCTCGCCGCTCGGCCCGTACATCGAGCCGGGCGAGATGACCACCGCCGCATCCTCGAGCACCTTCTCGGCGAACGAGGTGGACGTGTGCCCCTCGGGAACCGGCGCCCAGATGTAGATCGTCCCCTTCGGCGGCTCCACCTCGACTCCGATGTCCCGGAGCGCCCCGACGACCAGATCCCTGCGGCGCTGGTAGATCCGGCACATCTCCTCGACGTCCTTGCGCGGCCCCCGCAGCGCCGCGGCGCCGGCGAGCTGCACGGCCTCGAACAGCCCGGAGTCGACGTTCGTCTTCAGGCGCCAGTAGGTCCTGATCGCCTCGGCGTTGCCGAGAATCGCGGCGCAGCGCCAGCCGGTCATGTTGTAGCCCTTGGACAGGGAGAAGACCTCGACTCCGACCTCCTTCGCGCCCGGCGTCGCCAGGAAGCTCGGGGCGACATAGCCGTCGTACGTGATCTCGGAGTAGGCGTTGTCGTGGACGACCAGGAACTCGTGGCGCCGCGCCAGCTGGACGACCCGCTCGAAGAAGCCGTCGGGCACGACCGCGCCGGTCGGGTTGTTCGGGTAGCTGATGAACAGGAGCCGGGCCGCCTCGAGCTTCTCCTCGGGGATCGCGTCCAGGTCCGGCGTGAAGCCGAGGTTGGGGCGAAGCGGGAGCAGATGCGCCTCGGCCCCGGCGAGCACCGGACCGCCCGTATAGACCGGATAGCCCGGGTCCGATGCGAGCGCGACGTCGCCGGGATCGAGGAACGCGAAGCAGAGGTTGTAGATGCACTCCTTTGCCCCAATCGCGGGAATGACCTCGTTGATCGAGTCGATCTCGACCCCGAAGCGCTGCAGGTAGAAGTCGGCGAACGCCTCGCGGAACTCCCTGCGACCGCGGTTGCTCGGATAGCGCTGGGCCTCGGGATCCCCCACCGCCTCGCGCATCGCCTCGACGATGTAGCGGAAGGTCGGGATGTCCGGATCGCCGATGCCGAGGCTGATCACGTCGATGCCCTCGTCGCGCTTCGCCTCGATCCGCCGCTCGAGCTCGGCGAACATGTACGGCGGGATCGCCTCCAGGCGCTCGGATGGGGCGGCGAGCCCCCTCTTCTTCGTCGGTGCGGCCATGCGAAGCCGGAAGACTAGAGGCCGTCCCGAGTGAGCCCGGCGCCGGCGGAACTCAACCGATCGTCTCGAGAATCCGCAGCAACTCGGCCGACAGCTCGCCGCTGAAGAGCGGCTCGGCCCAGCCTGTCAGCCGCACGGACAGCTCCGGGCCGAGCTCGACCTCGAGCTCGCCGCCGTCCAGCTCCACCGTCAGCGTGCTCGGGGCGCCGTCCAGGTGCGCCGCCAGGGCCGCTCCGGCGGCGCCGGTCCCGGAGGCCAGCGTCTCCCCCACTCCGCGCTCGAAGATCCGGGCGCGGACCCGCGCGCCATCGACCCGATAGAAGCTCACGTTCGTCCGGTTCGGGAACAGCGGGCTGTTCTCGATCTCGGGGCCGAGCGTCCGCAGGTCAAGCGACTCGAGCTCGGCCCCGACATCGATCGCGCACTGAGGGTTGCCGATCGAGAGGTGCCGAAAGTCCCAGGTCCGGCCCGCGGCCAGAACCTCGCCCCGCCCGTCCCCGGCGCCCGAGGGGTAGTCCGGGGAAGTCGGGCTCGCCTTGCCCATCTCCAGGGTCGCCTCGCGCTCGGAGCGAATCCTCGGCGTGATCGGTCCGGCCTTCGTCAGGATCGTGAACTCGTCCTCGTCGGTCCAACCCGAGCGACGCAGGTAGAGCACGGCCTCGCGGGCGCCGTTGCCCGACAGCTCCGCCTCGGAACCGTCGGGGTTGAAGATGCGCAGCTCCGCCACATAGGCCGGATCCTCGACCGGCGAGAGCAGCAGCAGGCCATCGGAGCCCACGCCGAAGTGCGGGTCGCAGAGTCGCTTGATCCTCGCCGGCGTCGGCTCCCAGGGCAGTGCGGCGGCCTCGACGATCAGGTAGTCGTTGCCGAGCGCGGTCCACTTCTCGAACTTCACTGGCGGGACCCTATTCGGCGTACGTCACGATCCGAGGCATCCGGTCGCTGCGCGGGCGGCCTCGCCGAGGAGTCCTTGAGACGACGCCGCTGCTGAACCATCGCCCCCCAGCCCCTGAAGGTCGCGGATCCGGGCCAACCCTCCGGCGCGACTACGACTCCCTCCGGATCCCGGATTCGGCTCAGCCCCTTTTCCCAACCGGCCGAGTTCCAGCCCTCGATCGAGGCGCGCACGACCGCTTCCCGCTCGTGAAGTCCATCACTCCTCCTGGTCGAGAAGCCTCACGATCTCGCTCGCGACATCGTCGTCGTCCCGGCCCGTCCGGTCAACGACCACGACGTTCTCCATCCGGCGCATCCAGGTGAGCTGACGCCGCGCGTACTGGCGATGGGCCCGCTTCATCGCCCGCGGGTTCCCGTCCATCAGGTCCTCGAATCCGAGGGCCGCTCGCGCGGTCCGCGACGCTCCGGCGGCAGCGGCCCGCCTCGCCTCGTCCGCGGCCGCCGAGGCGACCATCTCGTCCACCCGCTCGTCGATTCTCTCCCCGAGCTGCCCGCGCGCCATGGACAAGCCCACGAGCACGGTCGGATGCCGCAGGTCCGCCGTCCAGAGCCGCTCGCTGCTGCGCGCCGGCTCGATCCCGGCGCGCGTCAGCTCCGTGAAGCGGGCGATCCGCTTGCGGTCGTTGGGATCGACTCCGGCGGCGAGATCCTCGTCGAGCTCCGCGTGCAGCGCCTCGGGCCCGCGCTGCTCGATCTCGCGCTCCACCTCCTCCCGGATCTCCGGAGGCACGGGCGGCCGAAGATCGAGGTCGGCGAGTGCCGCTCGCAGGTAGAGGCCCGTTCCGCCGACCACTATGGGCCGCCAGCCCTCGGCCAGCAGCGAGTCGATCTCCGCGTGGGCGAGCTCCGCGTAGCGGCCCGCGCTGAACTCCTCGGTCGGATCGACGAAGGAGAGCAGGCGGTGCTCGAGCTGCTCCTGCTGCTCAGGGTCCGGCGCCGCACTCAGAACCTCGAGGCCGCGGTAGACCTGGATCGAGTCGCAGTTGACCGCCACCGGATCCTCCCCGCGCTCGCGCAGCCGCTCGGCGACCGCGATCGCGACCCCCGTCTTCCCCACGGCCGTCGGGCCGAACAGCGCGAGGATCTTCAAGCCGTGCGGCTGAGCAGGCGCTCGGATCCGCTCAGCGTGGTCGAGGTGGCGCTGCTGATCTCGACATCGACGAGCTCGCCGGGAGCGGCGGTGCCGTCGAAGTTGACGGTCTTGTTGTGCCGTGTGCGGCCGCGAAGGCGGGTGGCATCGGTGCGGCTGGGACCCTCGACCAGCACGTCCATCGTGCGCCCGAGGAAGCGCTCGGCGCGCTCGCGCGCCCTGCGCTGGACGAGCTCCACGAGGCGCTCCATCCGCTCGCGCTTCGCGGCGTGGGGAAGCTGATCGTCGAGCTCCGCCGCCTCGGTGCCCCGCCGTGGCGAGAAGATGAAAGTGAAGGCGCCGTCGTAGCCGACCTCGTCGACGACCTCGAGCGTCTCCGCGAAGTCCGCGTCGGTCTCGCCCGGAAAGCCCACGATGATGTCCGTCGTGATCGCGCAATCCGGGACGTGTTCGCGAATCAGCGCGACCCGGTCGATGTATCGCTGGCGGTTGTAGGTGCGCCGCATCCGCTTGAGCACGGCGCTCGATCCGGACTGCAGGGGCAGGTGGATGTGCTCGCAGACCGATGGCAGCTCGGCGTGCGCGCGGATCACCTCCTCGCGGGTGTCCTTCGGGTGCGGACTCGTGTACCGGATGCGGTCGATTCCCTCGATCGCGTCGACCCTGGCCAGCAGATCCGCGAAGCCGGTGCGGCGCGCCTTGGGCAGGTCCCGCCCGTAGCTGTTCACGTTCTGGCCGAGCAGCGTGACCTCGCGGACGCCGTCCGCGGCGAGGCGAGTGATCTCCGTGAGCAGCTCCTTCGGATCGCGGCTCACCTCGCGGCCCCGGACCGAGGGAACGATGCAGTATGAGCAGACGCAGTTGCAGCCCTGTGAGATCTGGACCCAGGCCTGGAACTCGCGCTCGCGCTTCATCGGCAGGTGCCCGGAGACGTCCTCGAACTCGAAATAGCCCTGCGCCGTGAGGGAGTCGGAGGTCAGGAACTCCGCCAGGCGGTGAATCTGGCCGGGGCCGAAGGCGACGTCGACGAACGGAAAGCGCCGGAAGACCTCGTCCTTCACCGACTGAGCCCAGCAGCCGCCCACGCCGACCACACGCGCCGGGTCCTCGGACTTGAGCCTCTTCGCCTCCCCCAGGTGCGCGATGAAGCGGTTGTCGGCCGACTCGCGGATCGAGCAGGTGTTGAAGAGGATCAGGTCCGCGCCGTCGCGGTCCTCGGACTCGACATAGCCGAGCGAGTCCAGCATTCCCTTCATCCGCTCGGAGTCGTGCTCGTTCATCTGGCATCCGAACGTGGTGACGTGATAGCGGCGCATCGCGGTCAATGTAGCGGCGCCGCCGTCACCCCGACGGCGAGTTCACGATCTGCTGGATGCGGCCCTGCGAGAGCCCGGAGCTCCTGCGGTGGCGCGTCCTCATCGAACCCGAGCCGACGGGAGCGAGTCAGCCTCCGACGGTGAGATTCCCCTCCATGCCGGCCTCGCGGTGGCCCGGAACCGTGCAGTAGAAGATGTACTTGCCGGGGGCGAGGTTGTTGAGCTCTACCGACTGCTTGCCGTTCGTGAACGGCTGCACCTCGCCGAGGACGTTCCCATTCGCCGTCGCCACGGCGATGCTGTGGGGCACCGGCGAGGGGTTGTCGTATGTGATCGTCAGGTTGCCGGGCTTCGCCGTGAGGCCATCCGGCTGGTAGATCAGACCGCCATCGGCCGGTGAGCTGACGGCGAGGGACTCCGCGCCTCCGGTGGCCGCCGTCGTTCCCGTGGTCCCGGTGGTGGGGGTCTGCTGATTTCCGCCCGAGCTCGCCTGTGGCTGACCGCCCGGCGTCGTCGGGGGTGCCGCGTTCTGTCCGCTGTTCTCGGGCTGGGCCTGTTTCTCTTCCTTCGCAAGCTTCTCGTTCCGGCTCTTCTGCTCGTCCTTCGACTTGACGACCGCGAAGGCCATCGTGGTGACGACGATGGCGGCGAAGAGGGCCGTCCCGCCCACCAGCAGCGCGCGGCTGCTCGGAAACCGATCGCTCTCCCGAATGCCGACGAAGGCGATCGCCACGGCCGCGAGGACCAGGATGATCCCGATCACGAAGAAGAAATTGCCGTCCATCCGGCGCGGATCCTACCCCTGCGGGCAGGAGCTCAGGCGCGTGCCCGCGCGATCAGGCGGCTTTGCCCAGCCGGCGCTCCGCCGCCCGTACCGCGTCATAGGCCAGCTCGAGCGGGAAACCGCGCCTCACCAGGAGCCCGAGGGCACGTTCGCGCTCCCGCTCGCTGTCGCAGGCCATGCCGCGCCCCAGCAGGATCGACGTCGCCCGCTCGAGCAGGGCCTCCTCGTCCTCGCCGGCGAGCGCCGCGTCGATGTGCTCACGGGCGACTCCTCGACTCTCGAGGGCGACCTCGATCCGGTCGGGCCCCCACCCGGCCAGCAGCTGCTTGTCCTGGGCGTAGCGGCGGGCGAAACCGGCGTCGTCGATCGCCCCGACCTCCGCGAGCAGCGCGATGACCTCGTCGATCTCCTCGTCCTCCACCCCGCGCTCGTCCAGCCAGGCGCGCAGCTCGGACTCGGTTCGCTCCTTGTAGCCGAGCGCCTTGAGCGCCAGGTCGTAGGCGTCGTCGAGCACTCCGCCTAGGCGGCCTTCTTCTTGACCGCCTCGACCGGCTCCGACTTGCCCTTCACCGCCTCAGCGGCCTTCGCGGCGTCCGCCTCCTTCTCGGCCTCCGGCCGCGCCTCGGCATCAGCGCCGACCCCCAGCTTCTCGTGCACCTTACGCTCGAGCTCGGCCGACAGCTCCGCGTTGTCGCGCAGGAACTCCTTGGTGTTGTTGCGACCCTGACCCAGCCGCGTCTCGCCGTAGGAGAAGAACGACCCCGACTTCTGGATCAGCCCGTGCTCCAGCGCCATGTCGAGCAGGCCGCCCTCCTTGGAGATGCCGACGCCGTATTCGATGTCGAACTCCGCCTGCTTGAACGGCGGCGCCACCTTGTTCTTGACGACCTTGACGCGGACCCGGTTGCCGACCGCCTCGGTCCCCTCCTTGAGGGTCTCGATGCGGCGGATGTCGAGCCGCTGCGAGGAATAGAACTTGAGCGCCCGGCCGCCCGGCTGGGTCTCCGGGCTGCCGAACATCACCCCGATCTTCTCCCGGATCTGGTTGGTGAACAGGCAGACCGTCTTGGCGCGGTTCAGGTTGCCGGCCAGCTTGCGCAGCGCCTGCGACATGAGGCGCGCCTGCAGACCGACGTGCGAGTCGCCCATCTGGCCCTCGAGCTCGACCCGCGGCGTCAGCGCCGCGACCGAGTCGACCGCCACCACGTCGACGGCGCCGGAGCGCACGAGGACGTCGACGATCTCGAGCGCCTGCTCGCCGTAGTCCGGCTGCGAGATCAGCAGCTCGTCGGTATTCACCCCGATCCTGCGGGCGTAGGTGGGGTCGATCGCGTGCTCGGTGTCGACGAAGGCGCAGACGCCGCCCCGCGCCTGGGCCTCGGCGACGATGTGGTAGATCAGGGTCGTCTTCCCGGAGGACTCCGGGCCGAAGATCTCGACGATGCGGCCGCGCGGCACCCCGCCCACCCCGAGGGCGATGTCCAGGGGCAGAGCTCCCGTCGAGATCGTCTCCACGTCCAGTGCGCCGACGTCCCCGAGCTTCATCAGGGCTCCCTGCCCGAAGTTCTGCTCGATCTGCTTGACCGCGGCCTGCAGCGCCTGGTCGCGCGCCTTCGCGTCCTTCTCGCCGGCCTCTCTCAGATTGGGCTTCTGATCTGCCATTGGGTCACCTCTCTGCTCTCAGTCGTCGTTGGCGGTCGGAAGCTCCAACTCGGCCAGGGACTCGTATTCCGCGCCAGTCCGGCGCAGGTGGGACTTGAAGAGCACCAGACGGGTCGGACGGAAGAACCGGAACATGTGTTCGGGTAGCGGATGCGGCGTGTTTCTGAGCAGCGCCGGCTTTCGGCTCTTCGGCGCCTCGGGCTTGACGCGCGCCACCGTCAGGTGCGGCCAGAACGGGCGTTTCTCGGGCTCGTAGAAACGCGCCTCCACGAGCCGCTCCTCGACCTGCTTCTGCAGCGCCACGGTCTCGTCGGAGTTGGCCGCCAGCGCGATCAGCCTGGGGCGCTTGCCCCGTGGGACGCCGACCGGCTCGGCGAGCAGCTCGACCGCGGGCGCCCGGGCGTCCACGTCGAAGGCCTGCTTGGCGATCGCCTTCGCGTCCTTCTCGGCCTGATAGCCGAGGAAGACCAGCGTCACGTGGAGCGCCTCTGGCCGGACGATCCGCAGCGCGGGATCCGACAGCGCCGTCCGCTGCCAGTCGACGATGCCGGCGCGCACGTCATCCGGCAGGTCAAGGGCGACGAACAGGCGAGCCCTGGGGCTCTTGAGCCGCTCCTTGGCCACAGCGAAACGCTAGACGCCGGTCCGGCTGCACTCGAGTCGACAAGCGCGTTCACAAGGCCACCGAGGCGCTTAAGGCGCTGCCCGCTGCCGCTCTCCCCCTCAGGGACTGGTGGGATAGCGGAGAAAATGGCCGCCGTTGGCGCCTTTTGGCCGCTCTGCGGCCATCAAGCGCCAACTGCCCGCTTCTCCTCCGAAGCGGTGGTACTGCCGGCGCCCCCGGTCCCTAGTCTCCGGTCGGCGACGGCGAGATCTCGCCCCGGCCGGCGACCTGCAGATCGCCGGGCAGCGTCGCGCCCCAACGATCCGCGAGCACCTGGAGCCGCGTCCGCCAGGCGATGATCGCCGCGCGCTGCGCGTTCTGGAAGTGGGGCAGCTCGTCGAACGACCGGGTCGGCAGCGCCGCGGCGAGGGCGCTGAGGTAGGTGTCCTGCAGGACGAACGTGTGGGCGTAGGCGTCATGCGCGGCGCGTAGCTCGTCCGGGACATCCTCCACGGCGGCGATCCGGACGGCGTAGCCGGCGACGCCGCGCTCGATGCGCTGGAACCGGCCCTGTGCCTGCTTCGCGCTCAGCTCA
>DATIDP010000152.1:0-9071 GCA_035456265.1 Solirubrobacterales bacterium
GAAGTGGATCATCCGCGAGGGCTTGAACGGGATCTCGCGGGGCGGCTCGGGGGCTCCGATCGCCAGGGGCTCGAAGAAGTCTCTTGGATTTCTCATGCCCGGAACGCTACCTGGGTCGCTGGGCCGGACGCGCCGTGGATAACGTGGGGGCGTGGCCAAGGTCCGAGAGGCGGTGCCGGCGGAGGTCGAGCGAGTGCTGGGCATGTACGAGTGGCTCTTCGCGCCTCCGGGATCGGTGCCGCCGCGCTGGGACGCGGACCGGGCGCGGGCCGCGATCGCCCAAGCCATCGAGGACCCCGAGTCCGCGGTCCTGGTCGCCGAGCACCGCGGCGATCTGCTCGGACTGTGCACCGCCTATCTCGACCTGAACTCGGTTCGCTTCGGCGCGCGCTGCTGGGTGGAGGACCTGGCCGTCAGCCCGGACCATCGCTCGCAGGGGGTGGGGAAGGCCCTGCTCGAGGCGGCCAAGGACTGGGCGCGCGATCGGGGAGCGACGCACCTCGAGCTCGATAGCGGGGATGCCCGCGCCGATGCCCACCGCTTCTACGAGCGCGAGGGGCCGAGCTGGACCTCGCGCTGCTTCGCCTGGGGGCTCTAGGCGGAGAGCCGATCAGGGTGGGCCTGGGATCTGGGTCAACTGCACCACCGAGAAGATGAGCAGCGCGGCGCCGAACCCTACGAGCGCGAATCGGACTCCCCGCAGCGTGAACTGGGTGCTGATTCCGATCAGGAACAGGACGCTCGCCAGGAACACGGTCACCCTCACGTACTTGTCGGAGGTGGACCCCGCCTCTTCCCCGTCCGAAAATGCCTTCGTCGCCTGCTGATCGAGCGCGGTCGCCTCCTCCAGACGCGGCTGGTGGTACTCGGGCACATAGGTCGGGCCCTTGGGTGCGTTCGGATTGGTCTCGGGGTGCGTGGCACGCCAGGCGTCGAACGCGACGCGGAACTCGGGCCGGAAGCGGCGCTCCGCGAGCGCCATCGCCGGCTTGTTCCCGACCGTGTATGCGGCGAACCAGGCGTCGAAGGTCGACGAGTCGAAGTTGCGGAGAGTCATGGCCTGAAGGTTCGCCCGGTTGGCTTCCGATCGCTTGGTCGCGGCCTCGGCGAGCTTGACCCGCGACTCGGTGCTCCACTTCGCGGCGGCGTAGCCCGACCACGCCGCCGTCAGCGCGACGAGCGAGAGCAGGATGGCCTCGAGAATCGAGATGGTCCTCAAGTGACGTTCCCTCGCCTGGCCCCTGCGTCCGATTGACGCGTGCTCGCTGATCTCCTTGCCGACCTCTTGAGTCGAGAGCCCCTCCGGCATTCCGGCCAGTATTCCAATGCCCGATCAGTGGGGTGGACCGATCAACGGACGGGGGGCCGCCATCAAGACGCCCGTTTCGATGCGTTACGATATATCGCGTTAGTTCATGATCCATCGAAAGGAACAACGCAGATGCACGGACAGAGAAGCCGCCACGGCTACGGGCGGCACGAGATGAGAGGCGGTCGCGGACACGGCTACGGGCGTCATCGCGTCCGTCGCGGCGACGTCCGCAGCGCGATCCTCGCCCTGCTCGACGACAGGCCGATGCACGGCTACGAGATGATCCAGGAGCTCGAGGAGCGCACCGGCGGTCGCTGGACTCCGAGCGCCGGCTCGATCTACCCGACCCTCCAGCTGCTCGAGGACGAGGGCCTGGTCACGCCGGAGGAGGTCGACGGCCGCAAGGTCTACTCGCTCACCGATGCCGGCAAGGAGGCCGCACCGGAGCGATCCGAGGGCGGCCGGCCCTGGGAGCAGGGCGACGAGGACTCGCCACGTCACGAGGCGCGCAAGGAGATGTTCAAGCTGATGGGCGCCGCCAAGCAGCTCGCGCGTGCCGATGACGAGGAGCAGCTGAACAAGGCGACGGAGATCCTCAAGGACGCGCGCCGCAAGCTCTACGGCCTGCTCGCCGAGGAGTAGGTCAGCCGCCGGACGGGTGGTCGGGCTCAAGACCGGCCACCCTCCGCGCCGCGTTCCGGTCGAGGTGAAACTCGGCCTGCTGCAGGGCACCGTCGGCGAACCTGAAGACCGCGGCGGCCTGGTAGTCGAGCTCTACGCCGGCCGTCGCGGTGACGCCGATCTGCCTCGTCTCGACGTAAACCACGTCGGCAGACGCCTCGTTCAGCTCGGTGATCTCAGCGCGAAGCTGCTTGAAGGTCTGGCAGTAGTCCGCCCAGGCCTCGATGAAGCCGTCGACGCCGTGGAACGTGCCGGTCAGTCCGCGGTCCGCCCCGATCATCAGCGTGACGAGATCGGGCGCGGCCACCTCCTCCAGGGACTTGCGAATTTCCTCGGTTGCGCTCTCGTCTCCAAACACGAGCACGAGATCCGAGCCCTGGAATGGCTCGAGCGCGCCGCCCAGCCGTGCCAGGTTCGTCCGCGGGTTCATGCTCACCTCCCCAGTATCCTGCGGTTCGGGAGGGGTCTCAAAGCCCACGATCTTTCAGAGGAGCCATGGCCGTAGCGACCGATCAGCAGGAGAGCACCTACCAGGAGATGACCGACGAGCAGAAGGCCATCGTCGAGATGGTCCGGAACTTCGTCGACAACGAGATCATCCCGAACGCCGAGGAGTATGACCACGAGGACTAGTTCCCCGAGCCGATCGTCGAGCAGATGAAGGAGCTCGGCCTGTTCGGGGTGACCATCCCGGAGGAGTACGGCGGGATGGGCCTCGACCTGACGACCTACGCGATGATCGTCGAGGAGCTCTCGCGAGGCTGGATCTCGATCTCCGGCGTCGTCAACACCCACTTCATCGGCTCGTACCTGCTGATGAAGTTCGGCACTGACGAGCAGAAGCAGCATTTCCTGCCGAAGATGGCGACCGGCGAGATCCGTGCCGCCTTCTCGCTTTCCGAGCCCGAGGTCGGCTCGGACGTGCAGGGCATCAAGTCAACGGCCACCAAGGGCGACGACGGCAACTGGGAGCTGAACGGCCAGAAGATGTGGGTCACCAACGGGCTCGGTTCGAGCGTCGTCTTCGTGCTGATGAAGAACGACACCAAGGCCGACCCGCCCTACAAGGGCATGACCTGCTTCATCACCGAGAAGGAGCCCTGGAAGGAGAGCAACGAGGGCGCGTACGCCGGCCTGGAGATCCCTCCGAAGATCAAGAAGATGGGCTACAAGGGAGTCGAGTCGACCGAGCTCGTCTACAACGGCTACAAGTGCCCGCCCGAGCGGATACTGGGCGGCGAGGAAGAGGGCCTCGGCAAGGGCTTCGTCCAGATGATGGACGCGCTCGAGGTCGGCCGGGTGAACGTCGCCGCTCGCGGTGTCGGCATCGCCCAGCGCGCCCTGGAGCTGGCGCTTCGCTACAGCCAGGAGCGAAAGACGTTCGGCAAGCCGATCGCCCAGCACCAGGCGATCCAGTTCAAGCTCGCCGACATGGCGACCAAGGTCGAGGCGGCCCGCCTCATCACCCGCAAGGCGGCCCGGATGAAGGACGCCGGCCAGCGCTCCGATCTCGAGGCTGGGATGGCCAAGCTCCTCGCCTCCGAGACCGGCAAGGAGGTCGTCGAGGAGTCATTCCGCATCCACGGCGGCTACGGCTACTCCAAGGAGTACGAGATCGAGCGGCTCTACCGCGACGCGCCTCTGCTGCTGATCGGCGAGGGAACCTCCGAGATCCAGCGGATGGTGATCGGCAAGAAGCTGCTCGAGCGGCACAGGATCTAGCCGCTCGCCTCTTCCGCTTCTTCTCGCCCGGGGCCGAAGTTGCACGCTTCCTAGACTGGGGACGTGGCCACGGACCGCAGGGTTGCGCTCGTCAGCGGGGCAAGCAGGGGCATCGGCGCCGAGATCGCGCGAGAGCTCGCCGCCGACCACGGCTTCCTGGTCTTTGCCGGAGCGCGGGATCCGGACGAGGTCGAGAGGACCGAGGGCGTCGAGCCGGTCCGGCTCGATGTGACCGATCAGGAGGGCATCGATGCGGCGCGCGCCCGGATCAGGAGGGACGCGCGGCGGCTCGACAGCCTGGTCAACAACGCGGGCGTCTATGGCGATCCGGTCGGCGCGGCGGAGTACGACCTGGATGGCGCTCACGACGTGCTCGAGGTCAACACCTTCGGCCCCTGGCGCCTGATCGAGGCGTTTCTGCCGCTGCTGAGGGAGAGCTCCCAGCCTCGGATCGTGAACGTGTCGAGCGGCGCCGGGCAGCTCTCCGACATGAACGGCGGGCGGGCGGCCTACCGCGTCTCGAAGGCCGGCCTGAACGCCCTCACCAGGACCCTCGCCTCGGATGAGCGCTGGGTGAAGGTGAACACGATGTGCCCCGGCTGGGTCCGCACCGATATGGGTGGCTCAGCCGCAACGCGATCGGTCGAGCAGGGAGCGGACACCGCCGTCTGGCTCGCCACCCTTCCCGACGACGGCCCGACGGGAGGCTTCTTCCGCGACCGGAAGCCAATACCGTGGTGACGTGGCGTCCACGACCGAGCTGATCAAGACCGCCATCGAGCGCTTCCAGGCGGAGGTGCCGGCCCTGGCGCAGCTGAAGCTCGTCTTCGAGCTGGAGCTGCGGGGCAGGGGGGACGTCCAGATGTTCCGGGTGGAGCTGCCGGGCCCGAAGATCAGCAAGGCCGCCTCGACCGAGGACGCGCGCGTCACCGTTGCGATCCCTCGCTCGCACTTCAACGAGCTGGCGACCCAGGGACAGGTCGGTGACTACATCGAGGCGGTGGAGAAGGGGCACATCCGTGCCAGCGGCGACACGAACATCCAGAAGCTGATCGCCCAGGTCGTCCAGCGCCACGAGCAGCGGGCCCGCACCAAGAAGGTCCACTGAGTCGGTGAGCAGGGGGTTCGACCCGGAGGGGTTGGCGCGTCTGCGGGCCGGGACCCAGCTTCTCCATCGACCGCCGTCGGCCAAGGATCCGGCGGCCATCGCCCGCGCGATCGGCGGAGCGCAGGCTCAGGACGTCTACGCGGGCCCGCAGCAGTTCCGCTCACGCAGCCGCAGGCTGAGGGCGGCCGACATCGCACGGGCTCGCACCGACGATCGGTCGCTGCTGCGCAGCTGGGTGATGCGGATGACGATCCACCTGATCCCGACCGAGGACGCCGCCTGGTGGCTGCCGCTGTTCGAGCCCGGGATCGAGCGCTGGTCTCGACGGAGGCTCTCGCAGCTCGGGGTGCCCGAGGCGCAGCAGGACAGGGCGCTCGGGGTCGCCGCGCGGGCCCTCGCGGAGGAGGGACCTCTCGCCCGGAGCGAGGTCCGCGAGCGCATCCAGCGGGAGGGGATCGAGTTGAACTCGCAGACCGGGATGCACATCGCCCTGATGGCCGTCGTCTCCGGCATCGCCTGCCTGGGGCCCGACCGCGGCAAGCAGTCCTGCCTGGTGCGGCGCGAGGACTGGCTCGGCAGGCTGGCACGGTTCGACCGTGACAAGGCGATGGCGGAGCTCGCTCGCGTCTACTTCAGGGCCTTCGCCCCAGCCACCGACCGGGACTTCGCCTACTGGTCCGGGCTCCCTCTCCGCGACGTCAGGGGCGGGCTCGAGGCGATCTCCTCGGAGCTCGAGGAGGTGCGGGTGGAGGCGGAGACGATGCTCGCGCCACGAGGCGGCCTCCCACGGCTGCCACGAACCGGTCAGGTCCGGATGCTGGGCAACTTCGACACCTACCTGCTCGGCTGGAAGGACCGAAGCTTCTCCGTCGCGGGCGAGCACGCCCTCCATGTCAAGGCCGGTGGCGGGGGCTGGATCCGCCCCGTGATCGTCGAGGACGGCATCGTGGTGGGCGGCTGGCGCTCGGCTCGCAAGGGGGGACGCGTCGAGCTCACGCTCAACCTGCCCAAGCGCGAGCTCGATCGGCTGCGGCCGAAGATCGAGGCGGAGATCGCCGATCTCGGGCGATTCGAGGGGACGGAGGTCGGGCTCGTCGCCTAGCCGACGGCGTGCCGCCTCGAATACCGGCGCCCGGGTACCATCCCGCGCCGATCCTGGGGAGGAGTCACCAACGACTCAAGGAGATCGATTCACCCGATGAGCGACGAGAACCATCAGCTGACCACCAACCAGGCCGAGCGCGAGGCCTCGGGCGCCCACGAGTACGGGCGCTACCTGGAGGAGTTCGAGGTCGGGGCTGTCTACAAGCACTGGCCGGCGAAGACGATCACCGAGTCCGAGGACCATCTCTTCTGCCTGCTGACGATGAACCATCACCCGCTCCATATCAACGACGTCTACGCGTCCAATTCGCAGCAGGGCAAGAACGTCGTCGCAGGCCCGTACGTCTACTCGCTGATCTTCGGGATGACCGTCAACGACGTGTCGGGCAAGGCGATCGCCAACCTGGCGACGGATGAGCTCAGCCATCCCAACCCGGTCTTCCACGGCGACACCCTGTTCGTAGAGTCCGAGGTGCTCGAGGTCCGGCCGTCGGAGTCGAAGCCGGACCGCGGCGTCGTCCGCGTCCACACCCGCGCTTACAACCAGGATGGGACACTGGTGGCCGAGTTCAAGCGGGCAGTGCTGGTGCCACGCAAAGAGGCCGAATAAAGGAGGAGTGATGGTCAACTTCCGAAGGCTTGCCGATCAGGCGAAGAAGATCGTCGACAAGCGCGGCGGGACCGAAGCCCTCAAAGGGGATGCCGAGGAGCTCAAGGACATCGCCACGGGCAAGGGCAGCCTGAAGGACAAGGCGAAGGCCGCCGGCGAGGCAGTCAAGGATCCGGGGAAGCCCGGCGAGGAGGAGAAGAAGCCCACCCAGCGGTAGAGCTCAGCAGGGGGAGCTCCACTGCCGGAGCCGGCTCGGGCTCTAGATCAGTGGGCCTCATCCGGCGCGTGCGCCGGCGGGCGTGACTCCTCGGCGAGCGAGGTGATCTCGAGCACGCCGCGCGAGGCCTCCTCCAGGACCTCGGTCGCCTCCTCGGCCGAGCGGGCATAGAGCTCGACGAGCAGGTGGACGATGATCCGCTCCTCATCGTGCTTGTGGAAGCGGACGTGGGTGAAGAACTCGCGCGTCCCGGCCTCGCCGAATGAGCCGTAGGTGAGGGACTCCGCCGCCTCGGGCCCAGAGCAGCTCTCGACCTGGTCCTGGTCGACCGTGACGGTGCAGGAGGCGACCCAGGGAGTGCCCGCGACCATCCGCTCCCAGCGATCCTCCACCGGGACGACCCTGTCGTCCTGAATCGTCAGGTGGGGCTGGTCGTGGAGGCAGCGCAGGCACTGGACCACCGCCTCCTGGACCTCGTCGAGGCGCTCCGCGGGCTCGCCGCTCTCCGGGTCGATCCGGAGGATCGCGTCGTAGTGCATCTGCACCTCGAGGTCCCGGGCCCAGCAGCGGTAACAGCGAAGCCACGCCGAGCGGTCTCCGTTGAGCTCGCTCATCTCTCCCTATTGAAGCGCCCCGCAGCCTCCGGCGCCAGCGCTGTCCCCTTCAGCTGCTCAGGCCTCCCAGTGGATCCGCTTGTTCTGCAGCTTGCAGTTCACCTCGATCCAGCGTCCGCCGGACCGTCTGCCGCTGCAGTCGAATCCCTGGACGTGGGTCTTGCGCCGGTTCTTGTACTCCTTGACGATCGACTTGGCCTTCCAGCAGGCCGTCCCGCCCTTGACGGTGACGCCGCCGCCGCAGTTCACCGCACCGGCGGGCACCGCGGCGATCAGCAGGCCCACGCAGACCAGGCAAGCGAGTGCGGCGATTGTCAGCAGTCGTCCCATGTGCCCTCCCTCAGGCCGGCTGGGCGGCGCGGTGGCGCTCCGCCACCAGCTCCGCGATTTCTCGCATGATCCGGTTGATCTCGAAGTCCTTGGGCGTATAGACGCCGGCGACCCCCGATTCGCGCATGGCGGCCGCGTCGACCGCCGGGATGATTCCGCCGACCACGACCGGGATGTCGGCGCCCTGCTCGCGCAGCAGCTCCACCACGCGCGGGACCAGCTCGCGGTGCGAGCCGGACAGGATCGAGAGTCCGACCACGTCGACGTCCTCCTGCACGGCGGAGCTGGCGATCTGCTCGGGCGTCAGCCGGATGCCCTGGTAGATCACCTCCATCCCCACGTCCCGGGCCCGAACCGCGATCTGCTCGGCGCCGTTCGAGTGCCCGTCCAGGCCGGGCTTGCCCACCAGGATGCGGATCGGATGGCCGATCTCCTCGGCCACCTTGGCGACCCGGTCGCGCACCTGCCCGAGGAGATCCCCGTTCACGGCCGCGCCCCCCGCCGCCTCAGAGACGCCCGTGGGCGCGCGATAGTCGCCGAAGACCCCCCGGAGGACGCCGGCCCACTCGCCCGTGGTGGCGCCCGCCTTCGCTGCCTCGATCGTCGCCGGCAGGATGTTGGCGGCCTCGTCGCGAGCCGCGTCGGCGAGCTTCTCGAGCGCAGCGTCGACGGCGGCCTGGTCGCGCTGCGAGCGCCACTCCTCGAGGGCCGCGATCCTCTCGCGCTCCACCTCGGGGTCGGGGGTGAGGATGCCGCCGTCTTCGCCCGTGGTCAGCGGGGAGTCCTCCGACTCGGTGAACTCGTTCTGACCCACGACGGTGATCTCGCCGCGCTCGATCTTGGCGATCCGCTCGCGATTCGACTCGACGAGGCGAGCCTTCATGTAGGGGACGGCCTCCACGGCGCCGCCGCGATCGGCAACCTCCTTCATCTCGGCATCCGCGCCCTGGGCCAGCTCATCGACCAGGCCGTCCATCACCACCGACCCCTCGAAGATGTCGGGGTAGTCGAGGATGTCGGTCTCGTTCGCCAGGATCTGCTGGATCCGGAGGCTCCACTGCTGGTCCCAGGGGCGGGGCAGCCCGAGCGCCTCGTTCCAGGCCGGGAGCTGGATCGCGCGGGCGCGGGCGTCCCGCCCCAGAGTCACCGCGAGCGCCTCGAGGACGATCCGCGGCACGTTGTTCTCGGGCTGGGACTCGGTGAGGCCGAGCGAGTTCACCTGGACCCCGTAGCGGAGGCGGAGGAACTTGGGCTCGGTGACGCCGTAGCGGTTGCGGCCGATCTCCTCCCAGAGGCGGCCCATGGCACGCAGCTTGGCGTGCTCCTCGATGAACCGGACTCCGGCGTTGACGAAGAAGGAGATGCGCCCGAAG
>DATIDP010000153.1:0-14867 GCA_035456265.1 Solirubrobacterales bacterium
AGCACCGCCTCGCGGATGGCGACCGCGACGAGCCCACCGGTGAGCGCCGCCAGCGCGGTCAGGCTCGCCGGGCCCATGCGTTCGGCTCGCTTGCTGCGCCCAGGCGGAAGAGCTCCCGCACGCCGACGGAGCCTGCCGTCCTGATCACCTCGGCCACCTCTATGACACGGCGGGAGCCATCGCTGAGACGCGCCAGATGGATCACCAGGTCCAGGCCGCGGCCGAGCTGCTCCCGGATCGCCTCGTGCGGCAGCCCGACGCCGGCCATCAGCGCCAGCGTCTCGACCCTCCGCAGCGCGTCCTCGGGCGAGTTCGCATGCACGGTCGAGAGCGCACCCTCGTGACCGGTGTTGAGAGCCATCAGCAGGTCGAGCGCCTCTCCCCCGCGCACCTCCCCGATCACGATTCGGTCCGGGCGCATCCGGAGGGCCCCTCGCAGGAGCTCCCGGATCGTCACCCGGCCGCGGCCCTCCACGTTGGATGGCCGGCTCTCGAGCCTGACGACGTGCGGCTGCCGCAGCCGCAGCTCGGCGGCGTCCTCGATCGTGATCACGCGCTCATCCGGGTGAATGAAGGCGGAGAGCGCGTTGAGCAGCGTTGTCTTGCCCGAGCCGGTTCCGCCGCTGACCAGGATGCTGCGCCTGGCCTCGACCGCCGCGGCAAGCTGGTCATGGAGCTCCTCGGTGAGCGTCCCGAGCTCCACCAGCCCCCGCGGCCCCGGGCGGGCGGCCGAGAAGCGCCGAATCGACATCGTCGGGCCGTCGACCGCGAGCGGCGGGATGACCACATGGACCCGGGAGCCGTCCTCGAGCCTCGCGTCGACCATCGGGCTGAGCTCGTCCACCCGCCGGCCGAGTGGCGTCAGGATCCGCTCGATGGCGTCGCGGAGAGCGACCTCGGACGGGAAGCTGACATCGGTGCGCTCGATCCGGCCCCGGCGCTCCGCGTAGACGCGCTCGTGTCCGTTCACCATCACCTCCTCGACGGCCGGATCGGCGAGCAGCTCCTCGAGTGGGCCCAGGCCAACCGCCTCTCGCAGGATCAGTTCGCAGAGGCGCCCGCGGGTGGAGGGCTCGAGGACGGCGGCGTCCTCGTCCACGAGCTCGCGGACGGCCTCCGGCAGCGCTCCCAGCGCTTCGGCACCGGCCGCCGCCTCCGCGCGCCGGCGTTCGATCAGCCTTCGCCGAAGTTCGGCGGCGAGCCCATCGAGGTGCCTGCGGCGGACACGTTCGTCCACGCAGGGTTAAGCGGGGAGGGTCGGCTTACTCGCCCCCGTCTCCGGGCGACGGGAAAAGAACCTCGCCGTGGCCGGCGGCGCCCGCTTCGAGCAGCCCGGTCTCATAGCGGCGCAGTGCGACCAAGGATGCGATCGCCGCGATTCCTCCGATCGCCGATGCGATTCCCAGCGGCGCGTCGGAGACGGCGCCGACCGCAATCGCGACGGCGGCCCCTCCCACCACGCTGTTGATCGTGGCGACCATGCTGGCGGCGGTGAAGAAGCTCTGCCAAGGGCTCGCCCTGAGCGCCATGTTCGAGAGCACCCCGGGCGCGTCGTCGTTGCCCGAGAGCATGAACAGCCTCGCCTGCTCTCCCGCCAGCTCGAGGTAGTAGTGCCGAATCCGGTTGATCGCGCGGCCGTAGAAGATGTCCTCGACGGTGCTCTGCACCAGCCGGGTGAACGTGAACAGCCCGAGAACGTAGAGCGTGGGCAGGGCGGTGAGGGCGAAGACGTTGAACGTGTCGCCGACCTCCGAGATCTGGCCGATGAATCCCAGCGCGACGAGCGTGCTGGAAACAGCGCTGATGTAGAGGGCCGCCCTGGCGGAGCTTTCGCTGACGGTCTGGGCGCGGGCGCCGGCGAGCCCGAAATGCTCCGTCGTCAGCGCGGTCAGCAGCGCCTGGCGGTCCGGCTCCTCAGCCACCTCTCGACGGTAGCCTGCGAGACGGACGTGGCCCGGATCGAGGTGGAGCAGGCGGATATCACCAAGCTCGAGGTCGACGCGATCGCGAACGCGGCCAACACCGGCCTCCGGCATGGCGGCGGCGTGGCGGGCGCGATCTCCAGAGCCGGAGGTCCGTCGGTTCAGGCCGAGAGCGACGAGCGGGCCCCGATCGGGCTCGGCGAGGCGGTCGAGACCACGGCCGGCGACATGCCGTGCACATGGGTGATCCACGCGGCGACCATGGAGCTCGGCGGCCCGACCTCCGCCGAGATCATCCGGAACGCCACGGCGAGCACGCTCGCCAAGGCCGACGAGCTCGGGGCGACGAGCCTCGCCCTGGTGGCCTTCGGGACGGGAGTCGGCGGCTTCCCCGTCGCGGAGGCGGCGCGGATCGAGGCCGAGGAGGTGCGCCGCCATCTCGATCGAGGGAGCGGGCTGGAGCGCGTCGTCTTCGCGGTTCGAGGGGACGAGGCCGAGGCGGCCTTTCGGTCGGCGATGAGTCAGGAGCGCTAGCCGGGTCTAATAGGGCGAGATGGCATTCGCCCCACCCGCGCGCCACCTTCTGCGCGCCAAGGACCTCGCCGACGCCCGGTACTCCGAGCCGATCGAGGTCGCGGACATGGCCGGCGCCGCCGGGCTCTCGAAGGGCCCACTTCAGCCGCGAGTTCCGCCGGACGTTCGGCGAGTCGCCCCACCACTACCTGCTGACGAGGCGCCTCGAGCGCGCCGCCGCCCTGCTGCGGATGACCGATTGGAGCGTCGCCGAGGTCTGTCTCGAGGTCGGGCTGCTGAGCATCGGCTCCTTCACCACCAGCTTCAAGCGGGCCTACGGGCAGACGCCAACCGAGTACCGAGCAAGCCAGCCGCCCGCGGCGATGTTCGCCAAGGTGCCGAGCTGCGTTCTTCGGACCTACCTGCGCCCGGAGACAGCACGTTTCAAGAAGACAGGGGAATGAGCGGCGACTAGCTTGGCCCGGACCTCGAAATCGAAACAAGGAGAGGAAATGATCACCGTGTCGAATGGACAGGTCTGGGTGCATGACCAGGACGAGGCCCTCGAGTTCTGGACCAAGAAGATCGGATGGGAGGTCCGCTCCGACATCACGATGGCCGAGCTCGGCGACTTCCGCTGGCTGACCGTCGGAGCGCCGGGCCAGGACTTCTCCCTCGCCCTGATGGCGATCCCCGGTCCGCCCGTGATGGACGAGGAGACCAAGAAGCAGGTCGAGGACCTGATGTCCAAGGGCTTCGCCGGCACGGTCTTCCTGACCGCCGACGACGTCCAGGCCAGCTACGAGGAGCTCAAGGATCGCGGCGTCGAGTTCACAGAGGCGCCAACCGAGCAGCCGTACGGGCTCGACTCCGAGTTCCGGGACCCGTCGGGCAACAAGTACCGGCTGGGCAAGCCGACGGTCTCCTAGGCGCGCGACGGACGTGTGGAGCCTGCGGGGTAGCGCGCCGCCTGACTCACGCCCTGGGCAGCAGGCGAATCTCGCGCCCGGCGCTCTGCGCGGCGATCAGCGAGAGCGCCTGCTGCTCGGTGACCGCCAGGGTCGCGTTCCAGGGCTCGCCAGGACCGTTCGGCGCCCCAAGCGCCAGCAGCTTGACGCCGTTCGCGGCGATGTGGGCGCGTGCCGAGCGGCCCAGCCCCGCCTGCCGCGAGACGACGACGTCCACCTTGTGTCCCTCCGGGGCGGCGCCACCGACGGTGAGCGCCTCGGCACCGGCAACGGCCACCTGGATCGGGCGAAGCCCCGACGCGAGCCCGGGAGCACGCGGTTCCCGCGCGTGCGGGATGACCAGCTGTGCGCCGATCAGATAGGCGCCCGCCGGAATAGGCGCTGCGGGCGCCCGACCAATTGCGTCGCCGAGTCGCGTCAGCGCACCCGGAGGCACAAAGCTCGCCGGCACCCGGCGCACCGCAAGTGCCGCTGGTGCCCGGTCGGGCCCGATGGGCTCGTCCGCGTCCAACGCCGTGGTAGCGACGACCACGGGCCGAAGGGGGCCGTACCGGGCCTCGAGACGGGAGCGGTAGCGGCCCGCGACCGTCGCCGCGAGCACCGCGCAGATCAGGGCCGCGATCAGGAAGGCGAGCGCGCGAGCACGGCGGCTCACGCCGCGCGCGCGTAACCCGGCTCGGCCAGCGGCAGCTCCAGCGCAGCGACACAGCCGCTGCCCGTCTGACAGAGCGCGAATCGTCCACCGTGGGCGCTCGCCACCCGGGAGACCACCTCGGTGCCGTGCCCACGGCGCGGATCGGGCCGCCGCACCCGCCGGTCGGCCCGCAGACCATTGGCGATGGTGATCCTGATGCGGCCCGCGACCCGCGCACCGGTCACCACCACCGGCGGCCCGCCGTGCTCGAGTGCGTTCGAGACCAGGTTGTCGAGTGCCTGAGCGAGCCGAGAGGCGTCCCCCTCCACCATCGCCGGCCCGGCGTCCCAGTACACCCGGACTCCCCCCGCGTGGGCGGCCTGGGGGCGCCAGCGCTCGAGACAGGCCATCACCGACTCCCGAGTTGAGAAGCGCCGCGGCGGCTGGGAGGTGCTCTCGCCGTTCAACGCTCCATCCAGATCCTGCAGCGCCGTGGTCACGAGCTCGAGCAGCCCACGCCGAGTCGCCTGCGGCGTTGCGGCCGCCGGACGGGCGCTGCCGTCCTCGAGGAGGAGCAGGGCCTGGAGAGGGCGGCGCAGCTCGTGCAGAGCTCGGTTGAGGGCGCGTTTGTGCCCAGGCGTGATCATTGCTCCAACAGCCGGTAGCCGACGCCCCAGCAGTTGAAGACATAGCGAGCGCCCTCGGGATCGAGCTTGCGACGCAGCCGGCTGGCGTGCGAGTCGAGCGTGCGCGTCCGGCCCGTAGACCTGAATCCCCAGACGTCGCGCAGGAGCTCGTCCTTGGTGAAGACCCGAAACGGCTCCGCCGCCAGCGCGCGAAGAAGCGTGAACTCCTTGTTCGCGAGCTGTACCTCCCGCCCGGCGACCTCGACCCGGCGCCTGAGCGGATCCAGCTTCAGGTCTCCGACCCTGATCGGCCCGCGCCTCCGGCCGCTCCGCCGCCGCAGCACGGCGGCGACTCGGGCGAGCAGCTCCGGATAGTGGAACGGCTTGAGGAGGTAGTCGTCCGCACCGGCCTCGAAACCCCGCAGCCGGTCCGCCTCGCTGGTCCGTCCGGAGAGAACCAGGATCGGCAGGTCGGGGTCGAAGCGCTCCCCCGCTCCGCGAATCTCCCTCAGCACGTCGATCCCGGACGCATCGGGCAGGCTCAGGTCGAGGACCATCAGGTCGGGGTGGTTGTAGCCGCAGATCCGAAGCGCATCGGAGGCGCTTGGGGCGGGCAGCGCCCGGTAGCGGTCGGCAGTCAGGTGGTCGCAGAGAAGCTCGCGCGTCGGGTCGTCGTCCTCGCAGACGACCACCGTGGCGAGCTCTTCGACCTGGGGGAGCACAGCCAGATGAGGCCGCCACCCGCGAACTTCTCCCCCATGTGGGAATTACCATGGCCGCGTGAGCGACACCGTCCACCAGCGCCTGTGCGATCTGCTCCGTGAGGACCCGGTGCCGGAGGTCCGGGCGGAGGCAGCGCGAGCGCTCGGGGTCACCGGCGAATCCAATGAGTCTGTCGAGCCGCTGGTCGCGGCGCTCGATGACTCTCGCGCCGGGGTACGACGTGCGGCGACGCTCGCCCTGGGGCGCATCCCCGATCCACGCGCTGTCGAGGCGCTCGTCACCGCCCTTGGCGAGCGTCCCGAGCTCTGGCGAGAGGCATCGGCTGCGCTGGCGGCTGCTGGCGATCCCGGCCTGCGGGATCGGCTCGTGCCGTTCCTCGACTCGGAGTCGAGCCATGTGCGCTCCGGCGCCATTCGTGCAATCGCAGCGGTCAGCAGCTCAACGCGTCCGGCGGAGTCAGGACCTGTCTTCGAGTACACCGACGACCAGGGGCACCGGCACATCCTGTTCTGATCTCGAGCTCGCGATCGTCACTCGCAGCGCTGGGAGAGCTCGCTGGGAGCGGCCTCGGACGCCGGATCGCTGATCGCCGTCATGACCCATCCCGCATCCCGACGCCACCAACCGAGCTCTGCCGACCCGTTCTCCCAGCTGACTCGAAGGGGAGACCACGATCCAGCCGGTTGAGCCGGGCCGTCGACCTCGACCGTCGCTTGCCGGATGTTCAGCCGCAGACCCTCTTGCATGGCCTTCGAAGCGGCCTCCTTCGCGGTCCAGATCAAGTTCGCCGTCAGCTGACGGGCCTCACCGGTCTGGGCGCTGACCAGCTCGCGCTCGACCGGACGAAGCCACTCCCGGAGGAACGCCCCGCTTCGGGGCTCGATCGGCTCGAGGTCGCAGCCCACCACCATCGGCGGATCGGCAACCATCGCCAGCGCCCTCCCGGCACGATGGCTCAGTGAGAGCGAGGCGCCACGCTGACCGTCGATCAATGCCTCGGGCGCGCCGTTCTCGCCCGCCATGATCACGACGGCCTCCGGGGCAACCCCTCGCCACGCCGCCACGGCAGCCTTTCCGGCCCATCGCCCCAACCGCCAGTCGGCACGGCGCTTGGGGGTTCGGAGGCGCGAGAGGACCGCGCGCTCGGGCTCGCTCAGCCAGCGATCGTGCGAGGGCACGTCATCGAGGTCGCGCGTCAGCCACCCGAGTTCGGCCATCTCCAGCCCCTTCGCCGCTGATCCGCTGCATCCCGCGCTCGATCGCGCCGATCAGGAAGGGGCGCAGCTCGGCAGGCGGGATGATTGAGCTGACCGAGCCCACCTCGACGGCACGCTCGACGCTGTGAACCGCGTCGAACTCTGCGGCGAGCTCTCCCTGCTTCTCCGCGTGGATGCGCTCCCACAGCTCCGCGCGCTCGGCGCGCAGGCTCGTGCGCTCCGCGCCCTCGGCCCCGGCGATCCGCTCGTCGAGCTCGGTGATCCGCGGATCGCGATCCGTGGACTGCCTGACCTCGCGCGCGAAGACGACCGCGGCGGCCGGCGCCCCTCCGATCACCGATGCGTGGGCGCCCTCCAGCGCCACCGTCTCCAGGTGCTCGTTGAGCCGCTGCGAGAAGACCACGAAGGCACCGCCGTGGTAGCGCGAGATCACGCAGAAGACGAGCGGCCCGTCGAAGTTGACCACCGCGCGCCCGATCTCCGCTCCGAACTCCAGCTGCCACTCCCGCATCGACTCCGGCGAGCCGTCGAAGCCGGCGAGGTTGGCGAGCACCACCACCGGCCGGCGGCCGGCTACGGAGTTGATCGCCCTGGCGATCTTCTTCGAGGAGCGCGGAAAGAGCGTGCCCGAAGTCCACTGGGTTGGGCCGTCCGCGGGCACCTGGCCGCGGCGAGGGATCGGGCGGGACTCGATCCCGAGCAGCGCCACCGGCCAGCCGCCGAGGTGGGCGTCCCAGACGACGGCGCCCTCGGCGTCCCGCATGGCAGCCCAGCGCTCCAGCGGGGGGTGGTCCTGGTCGATCGTCGCGCGCATCACCGAGCGGATGTCGAAGGCCGCCCTGCGGCCAGGGTTCGTCTCCTCCGAGAAGATGTCCCCGACCCGGGCGAGCCGCCCGCCGTCGTGGTGCGGCATCTCCCCGGCGTCGCGATCGAGCGGGTCCGAGGTGGCGGCGCGGCGCGGGAAGCGCTCGGCGGGGGCGACGTAAGCGTGCTCGTAGTAGGTCAGCAACAGCCGGCACGCGCCGGCGAGATCGGGGGCCCAGTACTGGGCCTGGCCGTTCGGCCCCATGATCCGCTCGTAGCCTCCGATCCCGAAGTTGTCCTCGGCCGAGACCCCTCCGGAGTAGTCGAGGGCCTGCTTCCCGGTGAGCACCATGGCGCTCTCGGGCGTCATCACGAGGATGCCCCGAGCGTGCATCAGCATCGTCGCCTCGGCGTTCCAGTAGGGCTGGGCGCCGACGTTGATCCCGGCGACCACGACGTTGAGCTCGCCGCCCCGCTGGGTGTACTCGATGATCCTGCGCAGGACCGCGGCGATCCAGTCCATGTTCTCGGTGCCGCTGTCCATCGCGATCTTCGCGCCGGCCGAGAGCGCGAACCACTCGAGCGGGACGCCGCGCTTCTCGGCGAGATCGAGGGCGGCGATGATCCGGCGGCACTCGGGCTCGGCGAGCGATCCCAGCGACTTCGTCGGATCCCCGAGCAGGGTCACGCGCTCGATCCCTTCCGGATAGCGCTCGGTGTAGTTGCGAATCACCCCCACGACGATCCCCGCCGGGTTGGTCGCGAGGGGGCGATCGACCGGGGCGAGGCGGCCATCCTCATCGAGGTCCAGTTCGGTGAAGTCCCCCGTGGGTTGGTGAGGAGGCGCGCCGTCGCCGTGCGTACCGTCGCCCGAGTGGGCCGGCGCGACCATCTTGACGATCTCGGCGGGGTGCAGGGTCCCGCGGCGGCGCGCCGCGACGATCCGCTCACCGGCCTCGTCATACGGCATCAGCGGACGCTCGGGCGGATCATCGACCTCGATCACCACCCCGGAGCCGGAGGGGAAGAACCGGATCACCCTGTCGCGAATGGAGCCGTCCGCCTCCCGCAGGCGGCCGCTGACCAGCAGCATCTCGATGCCCAGCCCCCGTGTCGAGGGGCCGAGCCGGGTCACCAGGGGCTCGATCTCGGCCGGGCCCAGCTCGATCACCGGCCACGCGTAGAGCAGCACCCGGTTCCACTGCGGTCGCCGGCTCGGCTTGCGGTGCGCCTGGAAGTGGCGGATCCCGCCCAGGGCCTGGACCAGCATGCGCTCGAACTCGGGCAGCGAGGTGACCTGCCCCCTTCGGTCGCGAACCGCGGTCAGATCGCGAACCTCCGCGAGGGCGAAGAGCCGCTCTTCCTCGGGATTGTCCCGCGCCCTGCCGAGCACCAGGTAGACGTCCTCGGCCGAGGACGGCAACCGCTCGAGCGCGAAGTTGGCCAGCCGCTTGAGCTGGAGGCGGTCGGCCATCTCGGGGTGCACGCCCCGGAGCAGCTCGTCCTCGATCATCCCGGACTCTGCTCGCCGGTAGGTGAAGATGTCCACCGCTGACATCCCGCGCCCGCGCCCCGGCTCGGCGATTGCGAAGACGACCCGGTCGACGTTCGCGGGAAGATCGGCGTCGGCGAGCACCGCTGCGAGTCGTGCCGCCAGCTCCCCCTCCCCGGGGGGCTCGCCCTCGTAGTCGGCGTAGAAGTCGGCCACCAGCCGCTCACCCCCGTGGAGGGAGGCGGCGTAGCTGGCGAGAGAGGACACCGCTCTCGGCAGAGCCTCCAGCGTGACGTAGGCGGTCGCGACCCGACGGTGCCCTGCGTCCTCTGGGTGGGCCGAGCTGAGCAGCGACTCACCCTTACCCTCCTGCTCCTCGAAGCCCTCGAGGGCGTGCCTGCGGTAGTAGCGCCGGGTCATCACCTCGAGCAGCACCCGGCGGAGCCGGGGCTCGGCCGTTCGCAGGCGCAGGCTCAGCGTCGGTGCCAGCGGCCGTGGGCACTCGACCAGCGCCTCGACGAGCGCGGCCCGGGCCGGGGCCTGCGGATCCGCCGCGAGCTCCGCCAGCTGCGCCTCGGCCTCGTGGTAGGCCGCGGCAGTGGCGGCCTCGATCACCGGCTCATCGAAGTACCGGAAGCGGACCTCTCGCGACAGGTCGGCCAGGATGGGGTCGCGCCCCTCGGCGGCCGCCGTGAGGCGGTCCAGCAGCTCTCGGAACTCCTCCCCCACCTTCCCGGAGAGGACATCGACCTGCTCGAGCCGGCGATCCAGGAGGGCGACGATGGCGACTCGCACCTGCTCGGCGCGCTGCTGCGCCAGGAACAACCGGAAGCCGGCCTCTTCGAGCTCCGGCGTTCTGTTCAGTCCCTCGACGCCGTAGTGCGCCAGGGCTCGCTGCAGCAGCTGGGCGAACCGATCGGGCAGTCCCTCCTCCTCGACGTCCAGCGAGCGCAGGTAGGCGTTCAGGTGCTCGCGGGGGCTGAGCAGGGGCTCGGCCTCCGAGTCGGACTCCTCGTGGGCAGGCCTGCTCAGGGCCTGGACATCGGCATAGACCGAGAGCAGCCGGTGCTCCTCCGGGACGAGACCGAGGTCGAACACCGCCTGCTCGCCGGAGGCGCCCTGCAGATCGGCCAGGATCCGCTCCGGCTCGCCCGGCTCGCCGTCGTAGCCCAGCACGAGCCATTCGAGGCGTCGAAGTCCCTCGCGGCGGAACGTCTCCCGGTCGGCGCTCACCTGTTCGCCGATCGGGAGCCGGACCCGTGGGACGCCCGACGCCGATTCGCCGGCATCCAGCGCTTCGATGCGGAGCAGCGGCTCCTGTGCGCCCATCTGGACGTTGGGACCGACGAGCACCTCGCGTACGCGGCCGGCGACGGGTGCGGTCAGCGAGGACTCCATCTTCATGATCTCGAGCACGGCCACCACGTCCCCCACCGCGACCTCGTCCCCCGGCTCGACCGGAATCGAGACCACGACCGCGGGCGCGGGGTTGCGCACGAGCCCGCCGTCGTCCCGGGAGATCCGGTGAGCGACCCCGTCCACCTCGATCAGCAGGTCCGCCCCCTGGCTCGAGGTGACGACCCGGAACCCGTGCCCCCCGAGCCATAGCCGCCGCTCGTGGGGATTGAGTCGCTCGGCATTGACCTCGACCGAGATGCCGTCGAAGGTCACGCGGTAGAGGCTCGGACCGATCTCGCTGATCGCTACCCGGTAGCGCTCACCCGAGTAGCGCAGCTCGATCTCGCGTCGGGCCGGGGCCTGGCTGCCGGGGCGTCCCCGGCGGGCCAGGGCGTAGAAGGTGGCGCGATCGACGGCGGTCTGCTCATCGGCGAAGTGCACGGCCGCCGCGATCAGCCCGACTTCGGCATGACGGACCGGGGTCGGTCCCCCACGGAGCTGCCGGCGGTCGAGCCAGCCCGTGTCGATCTCCGCGGCGCGGAGCTCCGGGAGCGCGAGCAGGTCGAGGAGAAAACCCACGTTCGTGGTGCCGCCCTCGACCACGATGGTGGTCTCCGCGAGCGCGCGCCGCAGGCGGGCGAGGGCCTCGTCGCGGTCCCTCCCCCAGGCGATCAGCTTGGCGATCATCGAGTCGAACTGGGGCGGGATCGAATCCCCCTCGGACACGCCGGCGTCGATCCTGATTCCCGGTCCGGCGGCGAACCGCAGCAGGGCGATGCGTCCCGGCGCCGGAGCGAAGCCGAGCGCGGGATCCTCGGCGTTGATCCGAGCCTCGATCGCATGACCCACGGGCGCTGGCGGTTCGCCCTCGAGGCGCCGGCCGGCCGCGACCTCGAGCTGGAGCTTGAGCAGGTCCAGCCCGGTCGTCATCTCCGTGACCGGGTGCTCGACCTGCAGCCGGGTGTTCACCTCCATGAAGGAGAGCAGGCCCTGGTCGGTCTGGTAGAGGAACTCGACGGTCGCCGCGCCCCCGTAGCCGGCCCGCAGGACGAGCCGGACCGCCGCCTCACCCAGCTCGCGCTCGCGCTCGGCGGAGAGCACCGGGCTTCGTGACTCCTCGATCACCTTCTGGTTTCGGCGCTGGAGACTGCAATCGCGGACGCCGACCGCCCAGGCCGCACCCTGCCCGTCGGCGATCAGCTGCACCTCGACGTGCCGCGCCGGCTCGATCAGCTTCTCGAGCAGGACGGAGTCGTCCCCGAAGGCGTCACGGGCCTCGCTCCTGGCGCTCTTCAAGGCCGCCTCAAGCTCCCCCGGCCCGTCGACGCGGCGAATCCCGCGACCCCCGCCGCCGGCCGCCGCCTTGATCAGCAGCGGATAGCCGATGCGCTCCGCGTGATCGCGCGCTTCGGCGGCGGTCTCGACCGTGCCGCCGCTCCAGGGCGCCACCGGCAGGCCGGCCTCCTCCGCCAGCCGCTTGGCCTCGACCTTGTCCCCGAGCAGCCGCATCGCGGTCGGCTTCGGCCCGACGAAGACGACCCCCAGCCGCTCGCAGAGCTCCGCGAACTCCGGTTGCTCGGCGACGAAACCCCAGCCCACCCAGGCGGCGTCGGCATCCGTCGCGATCAGAGCCCTCTCGAGCGCGCCGAAGTCGAGATAGCCGCTCGGCTGTTCGGGTTCATCACCCCCTGCGCCGTCGTCGAGGCAGTAGGCCTCATCGGCTTCCCGGACGAACATCGCCTGGCGCTCGGGCTCCGTGTAGAGCGCGATCAGGGTGATCGGGTCTCCCGACGTCTCGTTGAGCTCCCGGACCGCGCGGATCGCGCGCATCGCCGCCTCGCCGCGGTTGACGATCGCGAGCCGGTGGAACCCGCCGTCCAACCGGGACCGCCTAGCTCATCGCCGAGCGGATTGGCTCGAGCGCCTCGGCGCCGGGTGCGCCGGGCAGCTCGATGGTGCGATAGCCCTGGAGCAGGACCCTGACATGGCCCTGCTCGTCGACCACCCGGGCGTCGATCGCCGATCCGTCCTCCCGCGGGCGGACGACCGCGAAGAGCTTGCCCGGCGCATCCGCATCGGCGTACCGGACGACCCTATCCAGGTGGGTGGGCAGGGCCATCCGTCCGCGCGTTCCCAGCTCCCATACCCCTGCCGTCTGGAAGCACAGCTCGATCAGCCGGGGCGCGGCCACGAAAGGCTCGGCCGCGGGCTCGTGGTCCGGCGGCAGGTCGGCGGCGAGCCGTCCGAGCACCTCGCCGTCGTGACGCCAAGCTCGCTCGAGCACCTGGTAGGCCGGACCGTGGAAGTAGATCTCGTAGATCGACTCGGGGCCGACGCCGTCCTCCTCCTCGGCCTCGCCGAGCGCATCCTCCTCGGTGGGCGGCTCGGGCAGATCCGGGGCGAGGACCGCTCGCCCGGTGAAGTGCACGGTCCGCTGCTCGCCCTGCGGCAGCGATCGGGTGCCAACAAGCCGGCAGTCGGCAACCAGCTTGTCGCCGCTCCCGCCGCGGTGCAGCACCAGCAGCTCCAGCGCGCGCGGCTCGTCGCGGTAGAACTTGAACGGCGCGCTGAGCTCGACGTCCTCGAGCGCGGTCACCTGCCGGCCCGGCAGCAGGGCGGCCGCAGCCTCCGCGAATGCCTCGATCCCCATCACACCCGGAAGCACGGGCGTGCCCTCGATCCGGTGATGATCGAGGAAGGCCTGATGGGCCGGGTCGAGCTCGGTCAGCACCTTGAACCCGTCGGTCGAGCTGAATCCCGCGACCCTGCCGGTCATCGGGCCGTGATGGTCGTGGAGCGCCTTGGTCGCGGCCTCGAGGTCGAGCCCGCCCGTGGGATGACTCTCCTCGACCAGCACCCCGAGCGATCCGGCGACGAGAACCTCCCCGCCAGATCCCGACGCGGTCAGCTCGCGGCGCACCACGGGCACTCCTGTCTCGGGAGGCAGCGTCTCGATCCCCGCCATCTCCATCATCTTCGGGATCGAGCCCCGGCTCGCCATGCCGATGCGGGACCACGCGGTCCAATCGATTGCGATCCCGCGCGTCTCGCCGCCCGCACGGAGCTGTGAGACGCTCTTGCAGAGCAGGTCGTTGGCAGCGGCGTAGTCGGTCTGGCCCGCATTGCCGAACCGCCCCGCGATCGAGCTGAAGACGACCGCCGCGCTCGGGCTCGCGTCGCCAAGGGCGTGCAGCAGGTTGAACCAGCCGTTCACCTTGACGTCGAAGACGAGGTCGAACTCGCGCTGCGGCTTGTCCGGCAGGTAGTGGCTCACCTCCGTCCCCGCGCAGTGCATGAGCACGTCGATGCGGCCACTCTCCTGAACGGCGGCACCGACCGCGTTCGACACCTGCTCGGAGTCCGTGAGGTCGACCTGGTGCCAGTGGGCGCTCCCACCAGCCTCACGGATCGCCTCGATCGCGTCCAGGGCGGCGCGAGCGCGCTCGATCCGCGACAGCTCCCGCTCGACCTGCTTGGGCGTCGGGCGCTCGCCCCGCTGCTTGATCCGGTCGGCCAGCTCGCGCTGGAGCCCCTCCCGGTCGGCCACGAAGCGAGCGAGGTCCGGCTCGCCTGGGTCGGGCTCGGGGACGAGGTCAAACAGGTGGAAGGTGCCACCTGAGGCAGCCGCCAGGTCCGCCGTGATCGCCGCGACGATGCTCCCGGCGGCGCCGGTGATGCAGAGGACGGTGTCGGAGCCTAGCCCCCGCGCCTCGTCGCCCTCCGCGGGCTGCGCGAGCAGGCCCACCGACCAGCGCAGGTCGTCGGCGTGGCCCACCTCAACGCCTCCGGGATCCTGCAGCGTCTCGGCGATCAGGAGGTCCGCCAGCGCAGCGGTCTTGCGACTGGCCGGGAAGTCCACCGCCTTGACGAGCGCGTCCGGGCGCTCGCGGGCCAGGGACTTGACGAAACCGCTCACGGCGCCGCCCATGACCGAGGTCGCGCCAGCGGCGTCGTAGCCGTGGCGGCCGCCAAGCCGGGTGCCGGACACGAGGAACGTGCCCTCGGGCCCGATCTCGTCGGCGAGCGCGCGCATGGCGGTCGCGAGCCCCTTGACCCGTGTCTGCAACCCGCCGCGCCAGGACTCGAGATCGAGATTCGCGATCGGCGCCTCGGCGTCGAGCGCCGGCAGCCAGTAGACGCCATGCACCGGCCCGTCCGCCTTCCAGGCGTCGATCTCTCGCTCGAGCGCCTCGCCGTCCTGAGCGGGGTCGGCGACCAGCGCCTCGACCCCGAGCTTCCCGAGCTTCGTCACGAGAGCCTTCCCCACGCCGCCGGCATCGAGGGCCACGATCACGCGGCTTCCCTCACCGAGCGAGACGCCGGTGGGAACACACTGGTGGAGGGGTGGTCGCACGACGGGCGCCGGCACCCGCCGGGGGAATCCGCTCGGCTCCCCCGTCGGCACGGCCTCTCCGTCCGCGGCGGCGGGCTCCTCCGGCCGCGGCTCGCCGGCTGCGCCGGCCCGCTCCCTGACGAAGGCGACGACGTGGTTCAGCGTCGGGTAGTCGCGCAGCTTCAGCGAGTCGTCGAAGGGGATGTCGTAGGACTCGCGGATCGAGGCGAACACCTC
>DATIDP010000154.1:0-3730 GCA_035456265.1 Solirubrobacterales bacterium
TTCGGAAGGTGATCGGATGACGCTCAAGGGCGCGCTCGCCATCGGTCGGGCCGCCCTGGGCCATCACCGTCGGGCACTCCACCTCCCAGGAGCGAACCCGCTCCAAGCCGGTGGTGCAGGTAGTCACCTGTCGACGTTCTCAGCCGCGGCGGCCTGCGCGGCTGCCACTCGCGCGATCGGCACCCGGTAGGGCGAGCAGCTCACATAATCCAACCCGGCCCGGTGGAAGAAGCGGATGCTCTCCGGGTCACCGCCGTGCTCGCCGCAGATGCCCATCGTCAGCGCCGGGTTGGCCGCCCTGCCGCGCTCTACTCCCATTCTGACCAGCTCCCCGACCCCTGGCTCGTCGAGCGTCTCGAACGGGCTGCCGTCGAGGATGCCGCGCTCGATGTAGGGGCCGAGGAAGCGGCCCTCGACGTCGTCGCGCGAGAGGCCGATCGCCGTCTGGGTCAGGTCATTGGTGCCGAAACTGAAGAAGTCGGCGTGGCGCGCGATCAACCCTGCCACCAAACAGGCCCTCGGCAGTTCGAGCATCGTGCCGACGTGGTAGGTCAGATCGGCACCGAGCTCCCGCATAGTGTCCTCGGCCGCCCTGACCACCAGTTCGCGGACCTGCTCGAGCTCGGTCTCGTAGGCGACCAGCGGAATCATGATCTCCACGCGAATGGCCTCGCCCTCGTCCCGCGCCGCCGCAGCCGCCTCGATGATCGCCCGGACCTGCATCTCGTACAACGGCGGGTAGAGGATCGCCAGCCGCACCCCCCTCGTCCCCAGCATCGGGTTCGCCTCGTGCAGCTCGCGGACCAGCGCCACGCTGTGCTGGAGACGCTCGATCTCCTGGGGGTCGGCGCCCCGCCGCTCGATCGCAGCCAACTCAGCCTCGAAGTGCTCCGCGGGGAGGAATTCGTGCAGCGGCGGGTCGAGCAGCCTGATCGTCACGGGCAGTCCGCGCATCGCCCGGAAGATCCCCTCGAAATCGGAGCGCTGCATGCGCTGCAGCTCAGTAAGGGCGGCGCGGAACCGTTCCTCGGCCTTCCCGGCCCGCTGCCCGGCGCGCCGCCACTCCTCGGCCGCGACGAACATCTCCTTCACCAGCCGGTCTCGGTCAGCCCCGAAGAACATGTGCTCGGTGCGGCAGAGGCCGACCCCCTCGGCGCCGAAGCTCCGGGCCCGCGCCGAGTCCTCCGGCGTGTCCGCGTTGGCCCTCACCTGCAGCCGGCGCAGCTCGTCCGCCCAGTCGAGCACGGTGCGGAACTCCTCCGAGATCTCCGGGGTGATCAGCGGCACGTCGTCGAGCGTGATCGCCCCGGTGGAGCCGTCGATGGCGATCATCTGGCCGCCGCGCAGCTCCCGGCCGTTGACGTGCACCAGGCCCTGGTCGACGTCGACGTCGATCTCGGATGCGCCGCACACGCACGGACGCCCCATGCCGCGGGCCACGAGCGCGGCGTGCGAGGCCTTGCCGCCCTCGGAGGTGAGGATCCCCCGGGCAGCGGCGAACCCTGCGACGTCCTCGGCCTCCGTGAACGGGCGCACCAGGATCACGTCCTCGCCCGAGCCGCCCCGCTCGACGGCCTCCGCAGCGGTGAACACGATCTTGCCGCGCGCCGCGCCCGGCGAGGCAGCCACGCCGCGGGTCAGGACCTCGTACTCCCTCTTGGGGTCGAAGGTGGGATGCAGGAGCGCGTCGAGCTTGCCGGCGTCGATAGTCGCGAGCGCGCCCGTCTTGTCGAGCAGGCCCTCGGCGACGGCGTCCACCGCGAAGCGAACCGCCGCCTGGGCCGGCCGCTTCGCGTTGCGGGTCTGCAGCAGGTAGAGCCGGCCCTCCTCGACCGTGAACTCGACGTCCTGCATGTCACGGTAATGCGACTCCAGTGTCCGCAGCGCCTCGATCAGCTCGCCGTGGGCGCCCGGGAGCAGCTGAGCCATCTCGTCGAGAGTCTGGGTGTTGCGGACGCCCGAGACCACGTCCTCCCCCTGGGCGTTGGCGAGATAGTCGCCGGAGGGCTCGGGCCCTCCGGTGATCTCGTCGCGGCTGAAAGCGACGCCCGACCCGGAGTCCGCGCCCTTGTTGCCAAACACCATCTGCTGCACGTTGACGGCGGTCCCCCAACTGTCGGGGATCCCGTTCAGCCGCCGGTACTCGACTGCCCGCCTGCCCTTCCAGGAGCCGAACACGGCGCGGATCGCGTCGGAGAGCTGCACCCGCGGATCCTCGGGGAAATCCTCGCCGGTCTCCTCGCGATAGATCTGCTCGAAGCGATCCTTCAGCGCACGCAGCATCCCGGCGTCGAGGTCGGTGTCCAGGTCCACTCCGGCCTCGCTCTTCGCCTCGGCGATCGCGTCCTCGAAGCGCTCCCCGCGGATGCCCCTGACCACGTTTCCGAACATCTGCACGAGCCGCCGGTGCGAGTCGCGGGCGAAGCGCTCGTTGCCGGTGTGAGCAGCGAGGCCCTCGACCGAGCGGTCATTCAGTCCGAGGTTGAGGATCGTGTCGAGCATGCCCGGCATCGAGGTCCTCGCGCCCGAGCGCACCGAGACCAGTAGGGGATCGCCGGGATCGCCGAGCGCGCGGCCCGCGCTCCGCTCCAGCCGCGCCAGGGCCTCATCGACCTGAGCGTCGAGCCCCTCCGGCATCTCCCCTCCAGAGCCCAGGTATGCGATGCAGGCCTCGGTGGTGATCGTGAACCCGGCGGGGACGCGGTCGGCGCCGAGCAGTCGGGTCATCTCGGCGAGGTTGGCGCCCTTGCCGCCGAGCAGGTCGCGCATCTCGCGCGAGCCCTGGTCGAACTCGTAGACGTACCTGATCGAGGCTGTGGTGCTCGTCTCGAACCTCCGCCACGATTCTAGTTGCGGCTCCGCCGCGGCCGAGGTGGCAGATGCAGCCACCCAAGGGGCGTCGGCACTAGGCCTCGGTCGCTCCCAAGCCCGCCGCCCTGCCCCGAGCGAGCAGCCGCTCGGCCCCCTTCCGGCTGGCCTCGTCGAGCATCTCGCCATCCAGCTGCACCGCGCCTCGCTCGCCGGCTGCCTCCAGCGCCTCGAGTACGGCATGGGCGCGCTCGAGCTCCTCCGGTGTCGGGGAGAAGATCTCGTTGAGTGGATCGAGCTGGCCCGGGTGGATCGCCCACTTTCCGTCGTAGCCGAGGGCGCGAGCGCTCAAGGCGGAGGCCCGCAGTCCGTCCCCGTCCGAGACGTCCAGGTGCGGCCCGTCGATCGCCGCCAGGCCGGCGGCGCGGGCGTTGACGAGAATTGTCTCGCGCACCCAATGCCAGCGGTCACCCGGATACGCCGCCTCCAGCGGGCGGCCGAGTGAGGCGCCCAAGTCGGCGTAACCGACGATCATCGTTTCGAGCCGAAGACCCGCACCGGCGATCTCGCCCACGCGGACGAGTCCGGCGGCGGTCTCGATCAGCGCCTGCAGACCGATACGCGGCGGGTCGAAGCCGGCGCTTTCCTCCGTCTGGCCGAGCAGGCGCTCGACCGCATCGATCTGGGCGGCGGTTTCGCATTTTGGGATCACCAGGGTGCCGAGTGCACCGCGGTTGGCCGTGGCCAGCTCCCTCACGTCCCGCTCCCACCACTCGGTACCCGTCCCATTGACGCGAACCGCCACGGCCCGATCGCCCCAGTCCTCGACGATCGCCGCGCAGGCCGCGGATCGCGCCGCCTCCTTCACGTCGGGCGCGACTGAGTCCTCAAGATCGATCACAATCTCGTCGGCGGGCAGCGA
>DATIDP010000155.1:0-6969 GCA_035456265.1 Solirubrobacterales bacterium
GCCCTCTTCTGCCAGAACGTCTGTGACCGCGGCGGCGCGATCCTGACCGGCCCCGGCGGCGGCCGCTACGTCTACGACCTTCGTCGCCGGCTCGATCTCTTCCTCAAGCTGGTGCCCGTCTCCACCGGGTACGGGCTGCCGCAGGCCTCGCCGCTCCGGCCGGACGCCCTGGGCAACCTGGACTTCATCCTGATCCGCGAGAACCTCGGCGGGATCTACCAGGGCCGCTCCGAGGAATCCCTCGACCCCGATGGCCACCGCACCGTCCGTCATTCCTTCGAGACGTCAGAGGCGAGCCTGCACCGGTTCCTCGGCGCCGGCGCCCGCTTGGCGCGCGACCGCAGGGGCCTGCTGACCGTGGTCGTCAAGCAGGGCGGAACGCCGGTGCTCGCCGAGCTCTGGCGCGCCTGTGCCACCGAGGCCGCCGAGGCCGCCGGAGTCGACTGCTCGTTCGTGGACGTCGACCTCATGGCCTACGACCTGATCCGCCGTCCCCAGGACTTCGACGTGATCGCCGCGCCGAACCTCGCCGGCGACGTGCTCAGCGACCTGACCGCCGTCCTGCTGGGGTCGCGCGGCCTCTCCTTCTCGGGCAACTTCTCGCCACAGGGCGCGGCCGTCTACCAGACGAACCACGGTGCGGCCCACGACATCGCCGGCCGCGACATGGCGAATCCCATCGGACAGATCCTCTCCCTGGCCATCCTTCTGCGCGAGAGCCTCGAGCTCGAACGCGAGGCTCGCGCGGTCGAGGACGCGGTCCGTGCAGTCTGGGCCACCGGACTGCGAACCGCAGACATCGGCTCGCCCGGCGATCGAGTGGTGGGCACCCGGGAGATAGCCGCCCGGATCGCGGAGGCGGCCGCGATTGAGCTGGGCGAGCTCTCGCCCGCCGCCTGAGGGGAACCACTTGAAACCCCTGCTGCTCCTCGTCGACCTTCAGCGGGACTATCTCGACAGCCTCGGTCTGGGCCCCCCCGCTTCCGCGATCGTCCGGCGCGCCGCGGACCTTCTGCAGGGCTGCCGGGCCGCGGATATCGACGTGGCCCACGTCTGGACCACCGTCAACCGCGAGACCGACGAGCGCATGCCCCACTGGAAGCGGCAAGGCCGCTGGCTCTGCGAGGAGGGAACCCCCGGACACGCCCCGCCACCCGAGCTCAAACCCCTCCCCGGCGAGCCGGTGATCCACAAGACCCACTTCAGCCCGTTCTCCCGTCCCGCCCTCTCCGATCTCCTGAATGAGCGCGGAACCGACCTCCTGATCCTCTGCGGCGTCCACCTGCACGGCTGTGTGCGCGAGGCCGTGCTCGGTGCCTACGAGCGCGGCCTCCAGATTCAGGTCGCGGCGGACGCGGTCGGCAGCAACGATCCGGTCCACGCCGCGATCACCCGCCGCTACCTCGAGGCCCGCGCAGCATCTTTTCTGAGCGTGGAGGGGATCCTCGCGGGTCTCGACGACACGACCCCCGCCAAACCGCCTTTGCCCATCCCGGACCCGACCGGTCGCGTCCCCTCATCGGCCAGTTCGAGTCCCGCCTCCGCCGACCGCGTCCCGGCCGTGGCCGCGTCCTGTCGCGCGGCCCAACCGGACTGGTCGCTGCAACCCCTCGAGTCCCGCCTCGAGGTCCTCGGCCGGCTCGCGGCGGCCGTCGAGACGGCCGCCCCCGAGATCGCCGAGCAGATGGCCGCCGAGATCGGCAAGCCGGTCCGCTTCGGGTCCATGGAGGCGCACCGCACCGCCCAGATGCTCCACGCGATCGCAGCCCGTGCGCGTGAACCGAACGCCGACGGGCTCCGCGGCGCCTCCCTGCACCACCGCCCCCTCGGAGTGGTCGCCGTCGTCACTCCCTGGAACAACCCGATCTACATCCCCCTCGGCAAGATCGCCCCGGCGCTCGCATACGGCAACGGCGTTCTCTGGAAGCCCGCGCCTGCGGCGCAGCCGATCGCCGACCGAATCACCTCCCTGATCGCCGACGCGGGGCTGCCGCCGGGCGTCCTCGGCGTCGTGGCCGGCGGGCGGGGGACAGCCCAGGCCGCAATGGCCGACCCGTCCGTCGACGCGGTCTCCATCACCGGCTCCTCCGCCGCGGGCTACAGCGCGCAGGAGGCCTGCGCACGCCGGCGGATCCCGCTCCAGGCCGAGCTCGGCGGGAACAATGCGGCCCTGGTCTGGGTGGACGCCGACCTCGAGCTCGCCGCCACCGAGCTGGCCGAGGGGGCCTTCGCCCAGGCCGGACAGCGCTGCACGGCCAATCGCCGCGCCGTCATCCATGCCTCGCGCGCCGACCAGCTGCTCGAGCTGCTCCGCGCCCGGACCGCCGCCCTGAGCTGGGGGGATCCGCGCGATCCCGCAGTCACGGTGGGCCCGATCGTGGACGATCCCGCCCGCGAGCGCATCACCGCCGCCGTCGCCGACGCGGCGGGCCTCGCAACGCTGATCGAGGTCCCGCACGGCTCGAACGCGCCGTCCAGCGGCGCCCCGCAGGCCCCGTGGTACCCGCCCACGATCATCTGCTGCGACGACGCCGAGGCGGAGATCGTCCAGGAGGAGACCTTCGGCCCGGTCTTGGTGATTCAGCGAGCCGGCGACTGGGACGAGGCGATGGACCTCGTCGGAGGTGTCCACCAGGGCCTCGCCTCGGCCATCTTCAGCTCCTCCCCCGAGCTGATCGAGCGCTTCGAGCGCGAGGTTCCGGCGGGCATCGTCAAGGTGAACCGCTCGACGGCGGACGCCGAGGTCGACGTCCCCTTCGGGGGCTGGAAGGCGTCGGGTATCGGCCCCCCGGAGCACGGCGCCTTCGACCGGGACTTCTACACCCGTCCGCAGGTGGTCTACCCCTGAGCGCGGAGCTCGCCAGCGACGCCGCGGCCCCGCCGGCCTGGGACCTCGCCGCGACGCAGCAGTCGGTTCCGGCGCGCTACGCCGAGGTGGCCAGACACCGCGCCGGACGGCCGGCGATCGCCGGTACCGGCTGGCAGCCGAGCTTCTCTGAGCTCGACGCCGCGGCCGACGCGATCGCCGCCGCCCTGACCGAGCGAAACGGCGCCGGGGCGGGGCGAATCGCGCTCCTCCTGGACCACGACGCTCCCCTGATTGCGGCGATGCTGGGCGTGCTCAGGGCGGGTCAAGCGATGGTGGTCCTGAACCCGACCGACCCTCCGGGGCGCCTCGACCGTATCCGCCGGCAGGTCCAGCCCGACCTGGTCCTGACCGACGAGCGCCACCGCGACCTGGCACAGCGGTCCGGGTTCGAGCGCGTCCTCCAGGCGCCTGGCGCACCGGCGGCCTCGCTCGCTGCAGCCGAGCTCCGGATCGAGCCGGATGCGCTCGCGGCGGTGATCTACACGTCGGGATCGACCGGCCGCCCCAAGGGTGTGATGCACTCGCACCACACCCTGCTCCACACCGCCCTGCGGCATTCCACCGCACTGGGGTTGCGCCCCGACGATCGGGTCGCCCTCGTCGCCTCCCCCAGCGGTGGGCACGGAATGGGCACCACCTGGATGACCTTGATGAGTGGGGCGACGCTCTGCCCCTTCCCCGTCATGGATCGCGGCGTCGCGGGCCTGCCCGAGTGGCTGCGCGAGCATCGGATCACGGTCCTCGGCCTCTCCGCCTCCCTCTTCCGGCGCCTACTCGGCGCACTCGATGGCGCCTCCTTCCCCGACCTGCGTCTCGTTCGGCTCGGCTCCGAGCAGGTCCGCCGGGCCGACTTCGATGGCTGCCGCCGCCACTTCGGCGAGCACTGCGCCTTCGCGAACGTCCTCTCCCTGACAGAGGCCGGCGGTCTGGCCCATTGCCTCCTGGCCGCCGGGGAGGAGCCTCGCCCAGGCCCGCTGCCCGTCGGCCGTGCCGCCGAGGGCATCGAGATCCAACTGCTCGACGAGCGCGGTGAGCCCGTCCCGGCCGGGCAACCCGGCGAGATCGTCGTCCAAAGCCTTCACCTCACACCGGGCTACTGGCGAGACGAAGCGCTCACGGCGGAGCGGCTCGCGTCGAGGCGTGACGGCCAACGGATCCTTCGCACCGGTGACCTGGGCCGGGTCGACGAGGACGGCAATCTCATCGTGGTCGGCCGGCGGGACGCCCAGGTGAAGATCCGCGGCTACCGCGTCGAGCTCTCCGAGGTGGAGGCGGCCCTGCGCTCGCTCCCCCAGCTGACCGCCGCGTCGGCCCAGGCGGAGCCGACCCGACATGGCGATCCGAGGCTCGTCGCATATGTCGTAGCCCGGCCCGGCAGCACCCCTGAGCCGGCGGAGCTCCGCGATGCGCTCCGCGCCACGCTGTCGGAGGCCTCGATTCCCACCGCCTTCGCGTTCCTCGACCAACTCCCGCTGAACGCCCATGGCAAGGTGGATCGCGACCGGTTGAGCGCCCACTCGCGTCCGGCCTTCGCAGCCGGGGCCTCCACCCCGCCCTCCTCCGACCTCGAGCGCAGCCTGAGCGAGATCTGGGCCGAGGCGCTCGAGCTCGAGCGCGTGGGACGCGACGACGACTTCTTCGATCTTGGAGGCGACTCTCTCACCGCGGCGGAGATCGGCGCCGGCGTGCTGGACCGGCTCGGCGTCGAGATCGACATGCGCGCCTTCTCCCGTCGTCCCACGGTCGCCGGGTTGGCCGCGCTGATCGGCCAATCGCGAACCGCCGGCCCCTCAACGGGTCCACCGCTCGAGCGCGTCTCGCGCGACGCCCCCCTGCCGTGCTCCTTCGCGCAGGAGCGAACCTGGCGGTTCGCGCGCAGCGCCGGCCAACCCGAGATCTACACGATGGCCAATCTGACCCGGCTGCGAGGGCCCATCGATCTGGACGCACTGCGGGCTGCGCTCGACCACGTGGTCGCTCGTCACGAGCCCCTTCGCACCACGTTCGTCGAGCGCGATGGCAGGCCCCAGCAGGTCGTTCATCCGGCGGCCGCGCTGGAGGTGCCGCTCATCGACGCCAGCCAGGCGACCGACCCGGAGGACAGCGCCCTCGACCTCCTGCGGGAGGAGGCCGACAGGCCCTTCGACCTCGCACGCGGCCCCCTGCTCCGCTTCCGCATCGTCCGCCTCGGCGAGGGCGACCACCGCCTGCTGCGAATCAGCCACCACCTGATCACGGACCGGCAGTCATGGCGGATCTTCTTCGCGGAGCTGGCCATCGCGTATGAGGCCATCCGACGAGGAGAGACCCCGGCCATGGACGAGGACCGGCTCCAGTACGCCGACTTCGCGGTCTGGGAGCGACGGCTGTTGAACCCCGAGGGCTCGCGCTATCGCGAACAGGTCGCCTGGTGGCGCCACGCGCTCGATCCCTCGCCGCCGCCGCTTCGCCTTCCGTTCGCCCGGCAGACACCCACCACCGGCCTCCCGTCGAGCGCCGGGTACCTCTGGTGGGGCATCGATCCGGCCGTGTGCGAGGCGCTTGACCGGCTCGGGCGTACGGCCGGGGCGACCCACTACGCGGTCCGGTTGGCGCTCTTCTCGGCCCTGGTCGCGTGCGAAACGGGCGAGGACGTCCTCGCGATCGGCGCCTACGTCGAAACCCGCCGCCTGGCGGAGACGCGGTCGATGTTCGGGTACTTCACCAACCTGGTCACCCTCGTCCTCCCCTTCGACCCGAGGGCTCCCTTGCGACGATGGATCGCGAAGGTCCAATCGATCCTCGTCGAGGCGATGGCGCGGAGCGATCTCCCCTACGAGCAGCTCTGCGACGAGCTCCGCGAGTCGGGCCGCACTCCGCCTGAGGTCAACGCGATCTTTCAGGTCCGCCCACCCATGCCCGCGCTGACCTTCGGGAAGGCCGATGAAACACCGCCGAGGTCCGGGCCGTCAGCTATGCCCTGGGGCTTCAGCTTCGTCGTCGACCAGGGTGAGGAAAGCGACCGGTGCGCGGTCGCCTTCGACGCCCACCTCCACGACCCGGTTGCGGTCCGTGAGTTCGTCGATCGGTATGCAGGCCTCGCCGAGGCAACCGCCGCAAAACCCGATGCCTCGCTGGCAGGCCTCCACCGAGCGCTCCGCTAGCCGGGGGCCCTCTAGGTGCCCTGGACTCGTCGGGTGGAGCGGTTGATCCGCCGGAACCCGAAGAAGTAGTCGACCCCGCTGATCACCGTGGCCGCGACCGCGGCGTAGACCAGCAGGTCCACGGCGAGCGGCGCGGGATCGAAGGCGATCAGACAGATGATCGCCGCGACCTGCAGGCTGGTCTTGATCTTCCCGAGCCAGCTCGCCTGGATCACCACACCCTGCTCGGCCGCGACCATCCGCAGCCCTGTCACCGCGAACTCCCGGGCGATGATCACCATCGCAATCCAGGCGGCGAGGCGATCGAGCGAGACCAGCGCGATCAGGGACGCGGCGATCAACAGCTTGTCCGCGATCGGATCCATCAGCTTGCCGAAGGTGGTCACAGCGTCGCGGTGCCTCGCGATGTAGCCGTCCAGCGTGTCCGTGAAGGCGGCGAGCGCGAAGACGCCCGCGGCAATGGCGTCGCCGTTCGGCGTCTCGTCGAGCAGGGCGACCACCACCACCGGCACCAGCAGGATGCGCAATACGGTGAGCGCGTTCGGCAGGTTCAGCTGGAACATCGGACCTCAGTATCACCTCCCCGCCGGAGCCAGTTCACCGGCTCGCCCTCAGAGGCCGGCGAGCTCACGGGCCCGGGCGAAGACGACGTCCATCATCGGCTCCGTCAGCTTGCCGGTGAAGGTGTTCTGTTGGCTCGGGTGGAAACAACCGACCAGCGACCACCTCCGTTCCCCGGCCGATACCTCCGCTTCGGCGGCATGACTGAATCGCGGCCTCGGGCGCGGTATGTCCGCGCCCAGCTCGGCAAGCGCCAGAAGCGTCCCCGTCCAGGCGAACGACCCGAGAGGCACCAGCACCCGGTCGGACCGGAGGAGCCGCAGCTCACGGACCAGGTACGGCAGGCAATTGTCCCGCTCCTCCGTGGTCGGCCGGTTCTCGGGGGGCGGGCAGCGA
>DATIDP010000156.1:0-8840 GCA_035456265.1 Solirubrobacterales bacterium
CTCTCGAGCGCGCAGCTCGCGCCCTTCATCCACAACATGCACACGGCGCTCTGGGTGCTGGCGATCACCTCGCTGATCGGCGCCGGCGTCTCGCTGCTGCGTCCGCGGCATGAGCCGGCGCGTGAGCCCGGCGTCGACACCGGGCTCGAGAGGATCGCGGCATGAGCGAGAAGCGCTACCGAATCGGCGACCTGGCGAAGCTCACCGGGACGACGCCGCGGACGATCCGCTACTACGAGGAGATCGGGCTGCTGCCCTCCGAGGAGGAGCGCGAGCCGGGCGCCCATCGCGTCTTCGGTGAGGGCGACCTGGAGAGGCTGCGCGAGCTGCTCCGCCTGCGCGAGCTGCTCGGCGTCTCGCTCGAGGAGCTTCGCGACCTGGTCGCCGCCGAGAGCGCCCGAGCCTCGCTGCGGCGCGAGTGGCACGAGGGGATCGAGGACCCGGTCCGCCAGCGCGAGGTGCTCGAGCAGGCGGTCGGGCACATCGACTCCCAGCTGGAGCTCCTCCGCCGCCGGCGCGAGGAGATCGAGAACCTCACCGGGGAGCTCGAGGCTCGGCGCCGCCGCGTCCGCGACCGGCTCAGGTCGGTGAAGCGCCGCGGCGTCAGCCCGGCAGGCTGACCTCGCCGTCGATCACCGGGATCACGCCGCCTCCGACCCGGGGCCGTCCCTCCACCATCTCCACCTCGAGGACGCTCGGGCGGCCCATCTCCTCTCCCTGGCGGATCCTGACGCGCTCGAGTCCCGCGCGCTCGGCGAGGTAGGCGCCCAGCGGCCCGGCCGCCGAGCCGGTCGCCGGGTCCTCACCGCCCGGCGCGCCGGTCGAGAACATCCGCGCCCGCACCTCGCCCGCGTCCAGGTCGACCCAGGCGGGGTAGAAGTTCGGTGTCTCGCCGGCGCGCGGCTCGGCCCCCGCGAGCGCCCCATCGATCGCCGCGAAATCCGGCTTCACCCGGCCCAGCGACGATGGTTCGGACAGCGGCACGATCGCCGTCGGCAGTCCGGTCGAGACGACCTGCGGCGCCAGATCCTGATGAGCCTCGGCAGGATTGAGGCCGGCCGCATGCATCACCGCCTCAACGTCGAGCTCGGTGCCGAACTCGGCGGTGTTCTGGACCATCTCGGCCCGCCAGCGCTCGGTTTCCTTCTTCACCTCGATCGGCTGCAGCCCCGCCTCGGTTTCCTGGACGAAGCTCGCCTCGTCCAGGTCGCACCAGCGCGCGACCGCGACGGCAGTGCCGAGCGAGGGATGGCCGGCGAACGGGATCTCCCTCTCGATCGTGAAGATCCGGTTTCGGTAGTCGGCGCCGTCGGCGTCCGTGGACTGGACGAAGGTGGTCTCGGAGAGGTCCATCTCCTTGGCGAAGGCGAGCATCGTCTGGTCGTCGACCCCGTCCGCGCCGTCGACGACAGCGAGGGCGTTGCCCGCGAGCGGTCGCTCCGCGAAGACGTCAAGCCAGGCGATCCGGTGGGTCATCGCCACATGATCGCGATTGTGCCGGGTGGCCCCCGCCACGCCCTACTTTGTCGCTAACGGCGTTACCAACCAGGAGAGAGACATGGACGAGCGTTATCCCCTCACCTACTCGGTGGACTACCCGGACCGTGACCTCAACCGGCTGACCACCTTCTTCCGGATCTTCACGTTGATCCCGATCGCGATCGTGCTCGGCACGGTGTCCCACGTGACATACGGCGGGTGGGACAACAACGGAACGGCGTATATCGCCGCGGGCGGTCTTCTGTTCGGGGGACCGCTGCTGATGATCCTGTTCCGGAAGAAGTACCCGCGCTGGTGGTTCGACTGGAATCGCGAGCTGCTCCGCTTCACCCAGCGGGTGGCCGCGTACGGCGCGCTGATGAGCGACGTCTATCCGTCGACCGATGAGCAACAGTACGTCCACCTCGAGATCGACTACCCGAACGCCGAGACCGACCTGGCCCGCGGAATGCCGCTGGTCAAGTGGTTCCTGGCGATCCCGCACTACTTCGTGCTCTTGTTCCTCTACATAGCGGCGTTCTTCGTGGTGATCTTCGCCTGGTTCGCGATCCTGTTCACCGGCCGCTATCCGCGGTCGGCCTTCGACTTCGTGATGGGTGTGGAGCGTTGGGCGCTCCGGGTGATCGCCTACGCGTTCATCCTGGTCACCGACAAGTACCCACCCTTCTCGCTGGAGTAGCTCAGAGCAGCGCGCGAACGGCGCGGTAGTGAACGAGGAGGGCGGCCGCCCAGGCCGCGAACAGCAGCAGCATCCCCATCGATGCGCCGGCGAACCCTCGCGCTGCCCAGACGGCGAGGTGGGCTCCTCCGACGGTGGCGAACGCGCCGAGGTTGATCAGGAACCCCTTGCGCGCGGCGCGCGCTCCCGGACTCAGCGCTATGTACCGGCGGGGGTCCTGGTCGAAGCGTCGTCGGCACTCGACAGAGCAGAAGTAGTACCGGCTGCCGCGCCGCTTCCTCATCGAGTCGGCTTGCTCCCGGGCCACGGCCATGCGGCAGACCGGATCGATCTCGAGACCCGGGTCCATGCGGCCAGGCTCACTCACTACGTAGACGGGGACCAGTTCGGGGACGTGCTTGAAGTAGCGGGCGCCGCCCTCCCGGAGGTCGAAGCCGTTGCCCTCGTCGAGCTCGCGCCGAGTGCGATCGGTGAGGAGGACCTCTCCGGGACCCGCGGCGTCCGCGACCCGCGACGCCAGGTTCACGGTCGAACCGAACCAGTCTCCGTCGCGCCTGATGGCGGGGCCTGAGTGGATCCCCACCCGGACCGGCGGCGAGCCGTGGAAGGCGAGCTCGTCCACGATCCGCAGCCCCAGCCGGACCGCGGTCGCGGGATCGGGCGTCCGGATCATCACCTCATCCCCGATCGTCTTCACCTCCTCGGCTTCGTAATCGGCCAGGATCGTCTCGACCGCGGCGGCGAAGTCCCCGGCGATCGCCGTCGCCGAGTCGTCGCCGTGCGCCTCCGTCAGAGCCGTGAAGCCCGCCAGGTCGGCGAAGAGGAAGGTGTTCGCCTGGACGTGATCGGCGTCGGTCGGCACTGGAGCGAGACCGCTAGCTGCGGGTGAGCAGCCGGCGGCGGTCCTCGTACTCCTTGGCGGTGATCTCGCCGTTGGCGAAGCGCCGATCGAGGATCGTCAGCGGATCGTCGGGCCCGTCCGGGCGGCGCGACGGGTGTCCGTACTCGCGCACCAGCCAGAGGACCCCGAGGATCACCAGCCCCCAGAAGATCACCATTCCGAGCATCATCACAATCATCCATCCCGTTCCGATGTCATTGCCGTGCATGTCCCAGGTGTCGGCCAGCAGCAACGCCAAGGTCATGTACCGAACGTAGGCAGGGGCGATTGCGGCTGCATCGGGGGTTGGCGACGGTTATGAGTCGGTGGGCAGCACGGATGCCCACGAGCGATTGCCAATTGGAAACCTGATCAGTGGCCGTGGTGCTCATGCATCACGGCGTGTCCGCGGCCGCGACCGATCAGGTGGCGGTTGGCGAGGAAAGCGAACGGATAGGCGACCGCGAACCCAAGCGCGATGCTGCCCCAGAAGAGGGGGTCTCCCAGTCCGGCCTCGAGTGCGCTCGGGATCGCGATGACGACGCCGTTGTCGATCAGCTCCATGATCGTGATCGAGACGGTGTCGGCTGCGAGTGCGGTCGCGACGATCGTGCGCGGTGCCAGGCGCGCTCGGATCAGCGGCATCGAGGTGAGCAGGAAGCCGAAGAAATAGGCGAGCCCGATCGCCAGCGCGATCTGCGGGAGGTTGCCCCAGCCGAGGGCCGTGGCGATCGCCATCCCCGCCACCTCGCCGATCACGCAGCCGGTGAGGCAGTGGTTGGTCGCGGCAATCGCGAGCCCGTTGAGCTCGGAGGGGGACTGGCTCTGAGGTGAGGCCTCCATTCAGTGGGCGTGCCCGGCGGCGTGGGTCCCGGCCGGCTCCGGCTTTCCCTTGGTGTACCCGTCGGGGTCCGCCCTGAACTGGTCGCGGCAGGCCTCGGAGCAGAAGAGGTAGGAGCGGCCCGAGTGCTCGACCCGCAACGCCTTCGAACGGTCCACCTTCATTCCGCAGACCGGGTCCGTCGCGCCACGGCGGGCGGTCAAGTAGAAGAGCGACGCGAAGATCACCAGCCCGAGCAGGTTGAGGACGAGCTTGTAGTCGAGCTCGACAGAGCCGAAGATGTCGGAGCGCGACGGGCGCGTGTCCGGGATCAGCCCGGTGACGCCGAAGATCCCGTCCACCACCAGGGCCGAGAGCACGATGGTGACGAACATGAGCGCAGTGATGCGCAGCGCGTACTCGCGCCCGTAGTACTTGATGTAGGCGGCCACGATCGGCAGCACGATCAGGTCGGCGAAGATGAACGCGATCACGCCGGCGAAGCTGATCCCGCCGGACCAGAGCACGGCGGCGAGCGGGGCGTTCCCAACCGAGCAGACGAAGCTGAGCACGGCGATGATCGGGCCGGCGATCACGTTCTCGATCGTCTTCAGCGCCGCGGGCGCGTCCTCGACGAAGAGGAAGTTGAAGAACTCATCGCCGAGCAGCCCGATGAAGCCGGCGAGCAGGAAACCGATCGTGATCTCCTTCCAGAGCATCTTCCAGTCGGCGCGGAAGTTGTGGGCGACGTCCGACCAGGCGGAGGTGGACGTGACTCGCTCCCGCCAGCTCATCCGCTCGCCGGCGGCGTGGTGCTGGTGCTTGGCCTGCGCGTGCTGCGCGTGCTCTCGCGCCCGCTGCTCGAGCTGCGGGGAGACGAAGCGCCGCAACAGGATCGCCATCAGGGCGATCAAAACGATCCCGCCGAGGAACTCCGCCAGCGTGAATTGCCAGCCGATCAGGATCCAGATCACCAGGCCGAGCTCCCAGACCAGGTTGGTGGAGGCGAACTGGAAGGCGAGCGAGGTGGCCGCGGAGGCGCCCTTCTGGAAGAGCGACTTGGCGATCGCGATCGCGGCGTAGGAGCAGGACGAGGAGGCGGCGCCGAGACCGGTCGCCTTGGCGAGCGGGCCGATCCCGCTGCCCGAGAGGGCCGATTCGATCCGCTCGCGCGGCACCCAGGCCTGGACGATCGCCGAGATCGCAAAGCCGAGGACCAGGGCCCACCAGACCTCGTAGGCCATCAGGAAGGACTGCTTGAAGCCCTCCCCGATCGTGCTGAGCACGTCCGCCATCGGGGACGTCAGCCGTGCCGCAGCAGCCGGCGGACCGCCCCCATCAGCTCCTCGGTTCGCTCGTCCTGCTTGGCGGGCTCGCCGCCGATCACGCAGTGGTTCGCGTGGTCCTCGAGCAGCTCCAGGGCGACCTTGTCGAGGGCGGACTCGATCGCGGTGATCTGGGTCACCACGTCGATGCAGTAGCGGTCCTCCTCGATCATCGCCTGCACTCCACGGACCTGTCCCTCGATCCGCCGCAGGCGCTTCAGCACCGCGTCCTTGTCCGCGGTGTACCCGCGAACCTCACTGGTCTCAGCTGCTGGCATCGCTCACCTCTCGGGTAAAGGCGGCCGTGTGGACGCGGCCGTCGTGCTTGAACTGGAGGAACAGCCGGTAGCCGCCGGCGCTCGGGAACTCGGTCATGAACCTGATCTTCCCGCTTCCCGCGGCCTCGGCCGGCCCGCTCTCCATCGGATGGACGTGCAGGAAGGCGAGGTCGGACTCGCGCAGCGCGACCAGGTGCGCGCCGGCGCCCAGGTACTCCTGGAGGTCGACGGGAGCGCCATCGCGCGTGACCGTGAAGGCGAGCTGGCGGTCGTCCCCGGCGCTCGATCCGCCCCAGGCGAGCCGGACCTCGTAGCCGTCGTCGGTACGGGCGGTGTCGGCCTGCGCGGGAAGCGCTCGCCAATCGACCGGACCGTCGACGTTGAGTTCGCCGGCGAGCGTGCGGTTCTCGCCGTCATGGGCGAAATCGGCGAAGACCCGATAGCTGCCCGACTCGGGGAGGCTCAGCTCGGTCGTCCAGGTGCCGTCGGCGCGCATCGTCGGGTGGAGGTGCTGGAAGCCCGTCAGATCGCGGCGGACGACGATCAGGTGCATCGGCTTCGTGTGCTCGATCTCGAAGTCGCGTACCGCTTCGCCCCGCTCGTCCACGACTCGGTATTCGAGGGTGGTCGGAATCCCAGCGCGTCCTGTCGAGGTCCCCATCTCGAGGCGCATGCCGTCCTCGGCCACCGAGAGACCGCGGACCGGGTCGGCCGCGTGGCCCTCGGCGTCGGCGGTCATCTCGCCACCATGCGTTCCCATCTCGTCGCCGTTCAGCGCTTCGGCGACGAGCACCGCACTGCCGAAGACGAATGCCGTGGCCGCGGCCCAGGCGACGACCTTGACGGGAGGGCCGCCGTGGATCCCGGTCTCGTGGACGACGGCGTGACCCTTGCCGCGAGCGATCAGCCAGCGGTTCACCGGGACCGCGAACGCCCCCGCGATCACCAGGGCGAAGGCAAGGCTGCCCCAGAAGAGAAGGTCGGCCAGGCCGGCGTCCATCGCTCCCGGAATGACCACCAGGATGAGGTTGTCGACCACCTCCATCGTCGCGATGCTGAGCGTGTCGGAGGCCAAGGCGATCGGGATCACCGCGCCGAGCGCCAGACCCGCGCGCAGCAGGGGAAGACTGGTCAGCGAGTAGCCAAACAGGAAGGCGAGGCCAATCGCGAGGGCGATCGTGGCGCCGTTCGAGAAGCCCAGCGCGGTACCGATCGCGACCCCGGCGACCTCACCGAGGGCGCAGCCCGTGAGGCAGTGGAGGGTGGCGCTGATCGAGACGCTCGTCAGCGCCGCGCCGGAGGTCGGCATCTCGTGATGGTGGTCACGTCCTTGATGAGCTGCAGCTTCCAAATTCGTCTCTCCTGTACAGGGAGGGGGTATATGATCCGGGTGAACGTAGCATACCCCTAGGGGGTTTGCGAGACGATCGGAGGAGGCGACATGACCGACGAATTCAATCCCCCGCACCGTCTTGATCCTCGGAGCCACCGGACGCTTCGGCGGGATCGCCGAGCGCCTCCTCGAGCGCGGTCACCGAGTGCGGGCGCCCGGGACCTCGATTCGCCCAGCGCCACTCGACTTAGGGAGTTGGGAGCCCGGCCGATCCGGGCGGACTTCGACGATCCGGCGACGCTCGAGGTCGCGGGGGCCGGAGTCGACGCCGCCTTCGCGTCAGGGACGGCGCATCGCTCCGGCCCGGACGGCGAGGCGCAACACGCTCGAAACCTCGTCGCCGCGGCGCTCGAGGCGGAGGTTCCCCACATCATCTTCGTCTCCGCCGATGGCGCCGCTTCCGACAGCCCGCTGCCGCTCTTCCGCGCCAAATGGGAGGTGGAGGAGACGATCCGGGCGAGCGGCGTTCCCCACACCGTCCTCGCCCCGACCTACCTGATGGAGAACCTCTGGCACACCTATGGAGAGTGGGCGCGCACCCAGCTCGACCGCTTCCGCGAGCTCTGCCCGCACCCCGAGCCGGTCGCCGGCTAGCTCTATGCCGGAAAAGCGAGCGGCCCGCGCGAGGCGAGCCGCTCGAGGTTGAGACGGAACCGAAGTCCCGCGCACCACACGGGGGAGCGACTCAGTCGTAAAGCGTGAACGCCGCCAGCACGACATATGCGGCAATCAGCGCCAGCCCCTCGAACGTCTGCGCCTCGCCATCGCCCGTGATCTGCCAGATCGAGATCGCCGTCAGGAAGAGCGCACCGATGTACACCGGAGCCAGCTCGAAGGTCAGGTGGGTGCTGAACAGGAACGAGGCCAGCACCAGCGCCGGGAAGAGAAAGGCGGCGATCTGGGCGACGGAGTTCTTCACAACGGAGATCGCCAGGTCAGGTTTCCCCTTGGCGGCCAGGAAGATGCCGGTGAAGTTCTCCACGGCGTTGCCCGCGATGGCGACGATCACCAGCCCGGCGAAGGCCTTCGAGATCCCAAGCGACTCGACCGCTGGGTCGAGCGCGTTGATGAACCAGTCGGAGACGAAGGCGGCCCCTGTGCCCGCAACGACCAACAGCGCGACCGCGAAGCCGAACGAGAGTCGCGGCCGGTCCTGCTCTCCGGGGCTCTCGTCGCTTTGGGGGTCCGAGCGCAGGTAGCGCCACAGCCAGGCGGCATAGACGACGAGCAGGCAGATCGCCCCGACCGTCGAGATCCCCTCGAGGTGATGGCTCGCCTTATCAGAGGAGGCGACCGACAGGCCGATGATCACGATCACGAAGATCGAGACGAAGAGCAGGGTCGCCGTGTCCTGCGGCAGCCGGGGCCGGAACCGCATGCAGCCGTCGGGCGCCTTGATCGTGCCGGCGACGATCACCAGGCCGAGCACGAGCAGGGCGTTGGCGAAGATCGAGCCGATCAGCGAGGTCTGCGCCACTACCAGCTCGCCCGACCCGAGGGCGAAGAGGACGATGAAGAACTCCGGCAGGTTGCCGAGCGTGGACTGCAGGAAACCCGTGATCGCAGGCCCGAACCGGAGCCCGACCTGCTCCGTCGCCAGCGCCACCACCCAGGCGAGCCCGGCAAGCGCCAGGGTCGCCGCGGCAAATGCGAGCACGGCCGTCGCATTCGAGTAGCGCAGCACGCCGGCGATAGCCGTGATCGCCCCCGTCGCTCCGAGAAAGAGCCGCTCCCTTCCGCTCACGGTCGCAGCCTTTCAGCTTCTTCGACGACTTATAGGGTCAGCGAGACGACGGCCCGAGATCCGGGTTGTTAGGAGCAGCTACAGGAGGGAGAGATGGGCGGATTCCGAAAGCACCTCAGTTACGCGAACGTCGCGGCAACGTTGGCCCTCGGCATTGCCGTTGCCGGTGGGGCGACGGCGATTGCCGGGAGCAAGGCCCCGAAGAACAGCGTTGTCAGTAG
>DATIDP010000157.1:0-4849 GCA_035456265.1 Solirubrobacterales bacterium
GGCGGCATGAGCCAGAGCCCCGGGGTCGGGCCCGATGGCGAGGGGATCTATCCGCACTCCTACGAGCGGCTCGGCGCCCAGCTCGGCTACCACATCAGCGTCGTGGTGCTCGATCCGAGCCCGTCCCAGACCACCACCCGCACCGTCACGGTGCAGACGGTCTGCGGCAAGGGAGTGCTTCCGGCGACGCCGACTCCCCACAAGACGGTCTGGATCAGGACCGGCCAGACCAAGACCGTGACCGCCCGCTGCCCCAAGGGCCAGTTCCTCGTCTCGGGAGGCTTCCAGCGCACCAACTTCCGCAGCGACGGCGGCGACTACATCACCGAGTCGAGGGCCGCCAGCCCGAAGGCGTGGACGGTGAGCGGCTCCGCCTACGGCCCCACCGGGCAGGGCGAGCTCACCGCGATCGCCTACTGCGCGCGGATGAAGAAGCCGAAGCTGACCGAGGTCAGCTCGAGCCCCGCCCCGGTCGCCGCCAACCAGGTGGGGAGCACCACGACCTCCGCCTGTCCGAAGGGCAAGCGCCTCGTCGCGGGCGGCTTCTCGAGCGGCGGCTCCAGCAACGCCTTCTTCGCCGAGGGCACGATGAACTCGAACAGCACGTTCACGACGCGCAGCTACGGGTTCTTCGGGCCGGTCTCGAGCCTCACCTCATACGGCTACTGCTGGCCGGCGAAGTAGCAAGTAGCGAGCCGGCTCCATAGCTGCTCACGCGTCGCCGGCTACGCGAGCGCGGCCTCAGTCTGCCAACACCTTTGACATCGCCTTCAACCCGGCGTCCATGGCGCGCCAGAAGTTGCCGCCGTGGAACGGCAATCCATTGCGGAAGCGCCACGGCACCGAGTACCCGAGCATCTTCTTGCCCGCCCGCCAGGCCCTGTAGGAGCCGACGCGATAGGCGCCGTCCGCGTCCGGGCGGACCTCGATCGGACGGGAGGGGTCACCGGTCAACCGGAGCGGCACCTGGGCGAAGGTGGCTTTGTCGAACTGCTCCATCACACACATGCTCACGGGATCGAAGTCGAGCTTGGGCTCGCGCCCCGCGAGCTGTGAGGCTGCGGCATCGGCCTGAAGAAAGGCCAGGAACGCCTGCTTGACGGGGAAATCGCCGGCGTCGCCGACCGCGTACATCTCCGGATGGCCCACCACCTTCCGGGTCGCGAGATCGGTCTCCAGGAATCCCCGATCGTCCGCCGGCAGACCCTCGAATGGGGTCGAGGCGATGTAGGGCGGGAACGACACCAGTAGGTCATAGGGAAGCTGCTCTCCGTTCTCGTAGTGGACAGCATCGGCCTCCACCCTCTCGACGACCCAGTTGTGGTGGCCGCTGATGTCCCGACGCGCAAACTCCTTCTCAACGACCTCGTGCAGCCGCGGCCCGAAGGCCTGGATGTAGGTCTCCTCGTAGGTCGACCACGTGATCTCGGTGTTCTCCCGGGCGCCCCGGCCGCGCAGCCAGGTCTCCAACATCAGCACGATCTCGTAGAGGGGCCCAGCGCACTTGTTGTTCGGCGGGACAAGAAAGAGGACGCGTTGTCGGATTGCGTCCTGTCGTTCCACAAGTCGCTCGAACGCTGATCGCAGGCTCAGCATGTCGGCTGGCGTCCACGTGCTGATTGCGTGCTCAGCGAGACCCGGCACCTCGCTCGCACGCATGTCGGCGCCGGTGGCGATCACGAGCTGGTCGTATGGAACCGATCCCGCCTCGGTCTCGACACGGCCTGCGTCGATATCGACGGCCGTGGCCTTCGCCCGAATGAAGTCGATGCCGCGCCGCTTCGTCGGCTTATCCAGCGAGACCTTCAGCTTCTCGGGGTCAAGCCCGAACGGCACATAGATCGAGTTCGGCTTGAACAGAAAGTGATTCTGATCGGAGATCAGCGTCAGTTGTGCGGTATCGCCCGCCAGCAGGCGCAGGTTGAAGGCAGTCTCCAGCCCGCCAAAGCCGCCTCCCAGGATCACCACTCTCGACCCGTTGCTCATCTTCATGCGTGCCCGAAGCGGACGTCCGGGAGCACCCGATCCGCCCAGCGCGGCAGGTACCAGGCCCACGGGCCGAGCAGCCTGAGCAACACCGGCATCAGCAGCAGCCGGACGAGCATCGCGTCCAGGAGCACGGCGATGCCGAGGATGATTCCCATCTCCTTCGGCGGCAGCGGCCCCGAGAGGGCGAAGGTGAAGAAGACGGCGACCATCACGGCGGCGGCCGCGAAGATGACGCGTCCCGAGTGGGCCAGTCCGCCGACCATCGCCTCCTTGGCGTCACCGGTGCGGTCCCAGTGCTCCTTTGCGGAGGAGAGCAGGAAGACCGTGTAGTCCATCGAGATGGCGAAGATCATCGCGAAGAAGAAGACCGGGCCCCAGGCGTCGAGGAACCCCTGCGGCTCGAATCCGAGCAATGAGTGGAGCGCCCCGTCCTGGAAGATCCACTTGGCCACGCCGAAGGCGGCGCCAGTGGCCAGCAGATTGGTGACCACGCCGACCGCGGCGATCACCGGGGCCTGCAGGGCGAAGAGCAAGAGGGCGAATCCAAGAGCGAGGACCACGCCGATCACCAGTGGTGTCTTGCCCGAGAGCGCCGACTGGAGGTCGTAGTTCTCGGCGACCGCGCCGCCCACCCGGGTGCCCTGCGGAAGCTCGAGACGCAGGCGCTCGATCGTCGCCCCAACGGCCGGGCTGGACGGATCCTGCCTGGGGACCGCCTGGATCAGGGCGAGGCCGCCGGAGCGCGCCGGGGGCGTGACCTGGCGGATGCCCGGATCCCGCTGGGTCATGGCCGCGACCCGCTCGGCGTTCCGGGCCGGCGTCACCAGCTGAAGCGGACCGGTCGCACCGGGACCGAAGGCGGCCTGCACCTGCTGATAGCCAATCCGCGATGAATCGCTGGAGGGCACGACCTTGATCGAGGGCATCGCGGTGTCGAGCTGGGTGACCGGGACGATCAGCAGAACCAGGGCCGCGAGGGCCGGCATTCCGTAGCGAAGCGGATGGCGCCAGAGCCGCTCGCCCCAGGCTGCGAAACGCGGCGAGCGGTGCTCTCCCGAGTGCGCCCAGGGCAGCGCGAGCTTGTCGACCCGGGGCCCCAGCTTCGCCAGCACGGCGGGGAGCAAGGTCAGCGTGGCCCCCAGGACGAAGATCACCGCCAGCATGATCCCGAGGCTGACGGAGCGGAAGGCCGGGCTCGGGACTAGCATCACGGCGCCGAGCGAGATCAGCACCGTCACTCCCGAGAAGAGCACCGCCTTTCCCGCAGTGTCCATGGTCTGGGCGACCGCCTCCTCGGGCGGCAGCTTCGAGCCGAAGAAGGCGCCGCGGAAGCGGTGAACGACGAAGAGGGCGTAGTCGATTCCGAGCGCCAGGGCGAACATCAGAGCGAAGTTCATCGCCCAGATCGAGATCGGCAGGATCTGTGTACCGAGGTAAAGCGAGCCGGCCGCGGCGATCAGGCCGACCATCGTCAGCATCAGGGGCAGGCCCGCCGCGACCAGCGAGCCGAAGGCGATCAGCATGATCGCCAGGGTCACCGGCCAGGAGATCACCTCGGAGCGCAGCATCGCGCTCTTGTTGGCGGCGTTGAAGTCGGACCACATTCCGGAGGCCCCGGTCAGGTGCACCTGCACGCCGTCGCGCCCGAGCGCGGTGAGCGGTCCCTTCAGGTCCTCCGCCGCCTTGACCATGGCGTTGGAGTCCTTTGCGACTCCCGTCTGCACGATCGCCGTGTGGCCGTCGGGCGAGATCGAGGCACCGGGCCGGGGCGGCACCACGGCGCGGACGGCGCGGTCGGAGCGCAGCTTGCGCTCGACGGCGGCGACGGCAGCGTCGAAGCTCGGGTCGCCGACCTGGGCGCCGGGTGAGTGGACCACCACCATCAGGCCGTAGCTCGAGAGTCCGTTGAAGTTGCGGTCGATCAGGTGACGGGCCTGCACCGACTGCGAGCCGCTGGCCTCCCAGCCGGCGCCGGAGAGCGCCTTCTCGGCCCTCGGGGCGAGAAAGCCAAGACCGAGGGCGATGACCGCCCAGCCGATCAGCACGACGCGGAAGTGCGTCGCCGTGTACCGCCCCAGCCTCCCGATCGGGCCGACCTCAGTCATGAGTCCGCGGATAGACGACCGAGCGAAGCCCGCAGGCGCGACTGAGCATCAGCGAGGCCGGGCAGGCCCCGACGAGCACGTAGAGCCAGAGGTTGACACCGACGAACGCCGTCAAGATCAGGAACCAGGGTGAGACGAGCACGCTCAGCGCCACGCTGAGCAGCACCATCGTCCCGGCGAGAGCGAAGAGCACGCGCTCGAGAGGCCAGCTGCGTCCAGGTCCCTGCAGGTCGAAGTCGTGCATGTCAGCTTCCTCCTTCCAGCAGGGAGTCGAGTTCGTCGAGCTCACGCCGCACGCCGTCGCAGACGTCATCGCAGAGCGAGAAGACCACGGGGTCGGCAATCGAGTACATGGAGAAGTTGCCCTGCTTTCGGCGCCTGACGATGCCGGAGCGCAGCAGGACCCCGAGGTGCTGGGAGACGTTCTGCTGCGAGGCGCCAGTGGCCTCCCGGAGATCGCTGACGCTCGCCTCGCCGTCGCGAAGCCTCTCGACCAGCCGGATGCGCATCGGCTCGCCGAGCACCCGGAAACGCTCGGCAACCCGTTCCACCAGCACATCCGGAAGCGGGCGCGGAATCGTCGTCCTGGTCGCCATGGAACAAGACAATAGCACAACTGGTTAGTTGTGTAGTGGTCCTCTAGTACCCGGCGGGATGCCTGGCGACGAAGCTCGAGGCGTCGTCGCGCATCACGGTGCTCCAGCGGGGGCCGTTGCCTCCCCCGGGCCCGCCGGTGTCCCAGCGCAGGCCGGCGA
>DATIDP010000158.1:0-2413 GCA_035456265.1 Solirubrobacterales bacterium
GGACGCGGCGGGCCCCGGCGATGAGGCCGAGGAGCGTGGACTTCCCGACGCCGTCCGGGCCGATGATCCCGGCCAGACCGCCGGCCGGAATGTCGAGGTCCAGCGTGTCGAGTGCGAGCCGGCTCCCGTACGCGTGGCTCAGGCCTCGCGTCCGTACGACGAGGCTGCCGGAGCTCATCGGGTCAGCTTGACGCGGAGGTGCTCGGGCCACGCCGCGCTCTGGTCGAGGCGCACGTAGGCCACGCCCGGCAGGCCGGTCTTCACCTTCTCCATGTGGTCGGCAAGCAGGTCCGGATCGATCCTGACCTTGACCCGGAACATGAGCTTCTCGCGCTCGGTTCGCGTCTCGACCTCCTTCGGAGTGAACTGCGAGCGGGGGGCGACGAACGACACTGCGGCCGGAATGACGAGATGGGGCGCGGCGTCGAGGACGATACGCCCCTCTGAGCCGACGATCACCCGCCCGGCCTGCTCCGTCGGGAGGTAGATGGTCATGTAGACGTCGCTCAGCTGCAGCACGGTGACCACCTTGCCGCCGGCCGCCAGCACCTCGCCGGGCTCGGCCACCCGATACAGGACGCGGCCCCGGACGGGAGACTCGAGGGTACTGTCCTTGATCTCGGTGGTGATCCTCTCGATCCTGGCCGCCGCCGCCGCGATGGCGGCCTCCCGGTAGTCGACGTCGATCCGCGCGGCCGTCACCGTGGCGTCGACCGCCTGTTTCTGCGCTTCCTGCTGGGCCAGGGCAGCGTCCGCGGTCTGGCGCTGGGCCTCGGCCTCGACCACGGCGCCCTCGGCGGCCTGTCGGGCCGCTCGCTGCTGGGCCAGTGCCGCCTCGGCCGTCTGGGTCCTGCTCAGGTCCTCGTCGAGCTTCTGGCTGGCGATCAGATCCTTGGCGAACAGCACCTGCGTACGCACGAGCTCCTTCTGGGCCAGGACCAGCTCGCTCTCGCGCTGCGCGATGGCGGCGTCGGCACGCCGGAGGTCGCTTCGCCGCTGCGCGATGGCGGCGTCGGCGCGCCGGAGATCGCTCTGCCGCTGCGCGATGGCGGCGGTCGCGCTCCGGAGCTCGCTCTCGCGCTGGGTGACGGCGGCGACGGCGCGCCGTCTGTCCTCGCGGGCCTGGATCGCCAGGGCCTGGGCCTCGCGCAGATCTGCTTCGAGATCCCGCGTGTCCATCCGGGCGAGTGTCTGGCCGACCTCGACCATGTCGCCCTCGGCGACGAGGACGCCGGCGATCCGGCCGGCCCGTTTGGTGGCGATATCGTACTCGGTAGCCTCGATGCGGCCGTTCCCCGACGCGAAGCCCGCCGGGAGCACGGGCCCCCTGAAATATCGGATGGCCCGGGAGAGGAGCAGGCCCGGCTCCGTGAAGTACTGCCAGCCGGCCCAACCGGCCAGGACGAGGAGCAGCAACGCACCCGCGGCGACGATCCGCCTCGTCGGCTGCCCCGCCATCGCCAACGCATTCATCCCGATCTCACGGAATCCATCGAGCTTCTCCCTTCGTCCCGTGACGCGGCTCAGCAGGAGGGGAGGCTTGCAATGCCCATGCCCCCGTTCCGGTGGCTGCAACCCGCATCGAATACGAAGGGAAATAGCGGCGGACAGCTTCACCGGGGTGTCCGTACGCTGCCCCACCTGTGGATGGACCGCCCCAGCGGGGTCCTCCCACCCGAGGCCCGCCAGTGCGAAGTGGGGAAACCGGAAGCGGAAGGCCATCCGGCCGAGCTCGTCGAACAGCGCGGGCTGTCGGGCCACCGCGACGAGGGCGCCGAACACGCTCAACATGCTGGTCAAGAAGACCGAGATCGTCCTCCTGCTCGGGATCGGGCTCGGCATCACCGGGCAGCCGGTCATGACGCCGGTCCTCATGGTGTGATGCTGGTGACGAACGATTTCTTCCCATGTCGCTCACCACGGACCGGGCCAGCCTCGCGCCACGGCCGAGCGTCTGGCGCATGCCGCGCATCACCGCGGCGGCGGTGCTCCTCGGAGTGTGCAAGCTCGGGTTCTCCACCGCGATGCTGGGCGTCGGCCTGTGGGGTCGCCTCGGGACGGAAGAGCTGCAGACGCTCACCTTCGTGACGCTCGTGCTCGGCAACCAGGCGCTGCTCTACGTGCCGAGGGAGCATGACGCCGCTGCCGTGGCGGCTCGTACGCCGCCGCGATCGCGTTCGCCCTCATCCTGGATCAGGTGAAGCGGCCGATTCGGTCGGCGTTCAAAACGGAATGAGGCCGGGGCCGGAGGGGCTCGGATGCCCCAGCGGGGAACCAACTCCACAAGGCAGGAGTGACCTCCTCCGTGCATCTATGCCCTGAATCGGGTGTTTTGCTTTGTCCTGACTTGGCGTTTCGCTTGCACTCGGGTTATGCGGGAGGTTGACGTGTGTTAGAGACCCGCGACCGAGAC
>DATIDP010000159.1:0-7072 GCA_035456265.1 Solirubrobacterales bacterium
CGCGACGCGACCGAGGTCGCCGAGACCTTCCTGCTCCAGTACTACGGCGCGGCCCCGGCGATCCCCGGGCGCGTCATCGTCGGCCCGGAGCTGCGCGGCCGCACCGAAGTGCTCGCCGAGGCGCTCTCGAGCCAGCGCGACGCGCAGGTCGAGGTGCGGGTCGCCTCGCGCGGCGACCTTCGCCGCATGAGGGAGCTCGCCGAGAAGAACGCCAACCTCGCCCTCGCCCAGGACAAGCTGCGACGCGAGCACCGCCGCCAGCAGCGGGTCGAGTCGCTCTCGGCGCTCCAGGAGGCGCTCGGCCTGGAGCGGGTGCCGGTCCGGATCGAGGGGTTCGACATCTCCAACCTCGGCGAGACCCACACGGTCGCCTCGATGGTGGTCTTCGAGGGTGCGGCGCCGAAGAAGTCCGACTACCGCAAGTTCGGGATCCGCGGTGACTTCGACGAGTCGAACGGGGACGGGGCCGCCCCGAAGCGCGGAAGGCGGGCTCGCCCAGACGATTTCGCGGCGATGCAGGAGGTGCTGTCGAGACGGCTGGGCCGGTACCTCCAGCAGGCTGACATCTCGCCGCACGACTCGGACCGCGACGCGAGCTTCGCGGCGCTTGCCGACCTGATCGTGCTCGACGGCGGCAAGGGCCAGCTCTCGGCCGGGATGAAGACGCTCGAGCCTCTGCTGGAGCGCGGGGTGGCGGTGATCAGCCTCGCCAAGCGGATCGAGGAGGTCTTCGTGCCGGGGCGCAAGGAGCCGATCCTGTTGGAGAAGGGCTCGGACGCGCTGCGGCTGCTGCAGCGGGTGCGCGACGAGTCGCACCGCTTCGCGATCACCTTCCATCGCAGCCGCCGCGACCAGGCGATGACGGCCTCCGTCCTGGACGGCGTTCGCGGAGTGGGCCCGGCCCGCAAGCGGGCCCTGCTGCGCCACTTCGGCTCGCCGGACCGCCTCTTGAGCGCGAGCCGGGAGGAGCTCGAAGCGGTGCCCGGCGTCCCCGGTAAGCTCGCTCGCGAGATTCACCGTCAACTTCACAGAGCGGGTTGATGTCCCGGGATGGGTCATTAGGGGGAGACGGCTCGAGACCCAGCGAGAAGCGGGTCGAGCTGGTCGTGATCACCGGCTACTCGGGCGCCGGCAAGTCGGAGGCGATCGCCGCCTTCGAGGACGGCGGCTACTTCTGCGTGGACAACCTCCCGCCGCGGATGATCGAGGGGCTCGGCGAGCTCTTCCAGCACGAGGGGAGCGGGGTCGAGAAGGCCGCGGTGGTCACCGACGTCCGCGGCGGCGAGTACTTCGAGGACCTGCTCGCCGTGCTCGACGAGCTCGAGGCGACCGAGCTGCTCGACGTGAAGGTCGTCTTCCTCGAGGCCGAGGAGGAGGCGCTGCTCAATCGCTACAAGGAGACCCGGCGGCGGCACCCGCTCGCCCGCAGCGGCCGGATCGTCGACGGGATCCGGGCGGAGAGGGAGGCGCTCGCGCCGCTGCGCGAGAAGGCGGACGTGGTCATCGACACCTCGGCGCTGACCGGCGGCGCGCTGCGGCGGCGCATCGCGATCGAGCTGATCGGCCGCGACACCCGCGAGAACCAGCTCGCGCTGACGATCCTCACGTTCGGCTTCAAGAACGGGCCGCCCCTGGACGCGGACCTGACCCTCGACGTTCGCTTCCTGCCGAACCCCCACTACGTCGACGAGCTGCGCCCGCTCACCGGCCTGGACGAGCCGGTGCGCGACTACATCGAGTCGGGCACGCAGGCGGGGGAGTTCTACGGGCGGCTGATGCCGCTGCTCGACTTCCTGCTCCCGGCATACGTCGCGGAGGGCAAGCAGCACCTGACGATCGCCGTGGGATGCACGGGCGGCCGCCACCGCTCGGTAACCGTCGCGGATCGGATCGCGCGAGAGCTCCGCGGTCGCGGCGACGTCAAGCTGCGCGTCGTGCACCGGGACGTGGAGCTCGAACCGCGCGCGGCCGCGCGGTAGTCGCCGGACTCTGAACCGTCCCTAAGATCGCCTCCGTGAGTGCGCCCGTCATCAGCGTCATGGGCCTGCGCAAGTCCTACGACGGTTTCGAGGCGGTGCGCGGCATCGACCTCGAGGTCGGGGCGGGGGAGATCTTCGCCTTTCTCGGGCCGAACGGCGCCGGCAAGACGACGACGGTCGAGATCCTCGAGGGCTACCGGACCCGCAGCGCCGGCGAGGTGAGCGTCCTCGGAATCGACCCGCAGCGGGCGGATCGCGCCTGGCGCAACCGCGTCGGCTTCGTCCTGCAGGAGTCGCGGCTGGTCCCGGAGCTGACTCCACGCGAGGCGGTCGAGGAATACGCGGGCTACTACTCCTCGCCGCGGGACATCGACGAGACGGTCAACCTGGTCGGCCTCGGGGAGAAGGCGAACGCCCGCACCTCGACGCTCTCGGGTGGACAGCAGCGGCGGCTCGACGTCGCGCTCGCCCTGATCGGAGACCCCGAGCTGCTCTTCCTCGACGAGCCGACCACCGGCTTCGACCCCTCGGCGCGCCGCCAGGCCTGGGACGTGATCGGCGGCCTGCGCGACCTCGGGAAGACCGTCTTCCTCACCACCCACTACATGGACGAGGCGCAGGCGCTCGCGGACCGGGTCGCGATCCTCTCGGCGGGGCGGATCGTCGCCATCGGCTCGCCGGAGGACGTTGGCGGCGACCGCGAGGCGCGCACCGAGATCACCTTCAGGCTGCCGCACGGCGTCCGCTCACCCGACCTTCCGGAGCCGGTCCGCGCCGTGGCCCGCATCGACGCGGGAGCCGTCTCGGTGACCGCCGACGACCCGGTGCCGGTTCTGCGCGACCTGACGGTCTGGGCGAGCGACCGCGGTGTCGGTCTGCCCGACCTGCAGGTCCGGCGTCCGAGCCTCGAGGACGTCTACCTCGACCTCACCCGCCAGGCGGATGGGGCGGGGGAGGGCTGATGAGCGGCGTCGCGCTCGTCCTCCACCAGTTCCGCTTCGACCAGAAGATCTTCTGGCGGAATCGGGCGGCGGTCTTCTTCACCGCGCTTCTGCCGCTGATCTTCCTGTTCATCCTCGCCAGCGTCTTCAAGAACGCCCAGATCTCGGGGCTCGACGTCAAGGGGGCGACCTACTACGTGCCGGCGATCCTCACCCTGGCGGTGATCTCGGCCACCACCGTGAAGCTCGCGACCAACCTGCCGGCCGAGCGCGAGGCCGGTCAGCTCAAGCGCGTGCGCGGGACGCCGCTGCCGCCGGCGATCTTCGTCGCGGGGCGGGTCGGCAACTCGCTGGTGATCTCGCTGATCATGGTCGTGCTCGTCAGCGTGATCGGGGCGCTCGTCTACGGAGTCGACATCCCGACCGGGACGATGCCCGCGCTGCTCGTCACGCTCGCCGTCGGGGCGTTCTCCTTCTCCTGTCTCGGCTTCGCGCTCGCGGCGGTCATACCCACGGAGGACGCCGCCCCGGCCGTAACCAACGCCACCGTCTTGCCGCTCTACTTTCTATCTGGAGTCTTCATCCCGCAGGACGAGCTCCCCAACGGCGTCCTCGACTTCGCCGACCTGTTCCCGATCCGTCACTTCTTCGAGGCGATGTTCACGGCCTGGGACCCGAACACGACCGGGCCGGGATTCGAGTGGGGGAACCTCGCCGTGGTGGCCGCCTGGGGCGTCTTCGGCCTGATCGTGGCGGTCAGGTTCTTCCGCTGGGAGCCCCGGCGCTAGGACTCAGCAGCGGTTTCCGATGTAAGGTGGCCGTCCCGCTGGGATCGTCTCGTCCCCCAACCGCGACCCGATGCTCAACTACGCAGCCGTAAAAGTCTCCGATGTAGAGCGGAGTGGATCGTTCTACGACTCGATCCTCGCCCCACTGGGGTGGCGCCGACAGGACGCGCCCGCGAACGCGGTCAGCTGGGGCTTCGTCAAGGCGGAGTTCTACATCGAGCTTGCGGAGGACTCGCCGCGGCCCGGCTACGGCCTGATCTCCTTCCCGGCGAAGAGCATCCCGGCCGTCAAGGCCTCCTTCGAGTCGGGGACCGCGAACGGCGGCGACCCCGTGGCCGAGCCCGGCAGCCAGCCGGCCTTCGGGTCCGGCAACTACTGCTGCCGGCTGAGCGACCCGGACGGCTACCTCGTCGAGGTGTCGGTCTCGCACGACCGCTGATCGATATCCGTGGCGACCACGGGCCACGATGCGGCCGCGGCTCGATACTTTGGGTAGACACAAAGCTCTGATCCCCGAGGAGGACTCCAAATGGCAGTGAAGGTGGGCATCAACGGATTCGGGCGCATCGGCCGGAACCTGTTCCGCGCCGCCCACGAGGCGGGCACGGACCTCGAGTTCGTCGCGGTCAACGACCTGATCGACGCCGAGATGATCGCCCACCTGCTCAAGTACGACTCGATTCTCGGGCGCTTTCCCGGCGAGGTCGAGGTCACCGACGGCGGCATCAGCGTTGACGGCAAGCCGCTCAGGGTCCTGAACGAGAAGGACCCCGCGGCCCTCCCCTGGGGCGAGATGGGCGCCGAGGTCGTGATCGAGTCCACCGGGCTGTTCACCAAGCGCGAGGGCGCGCAGAAGCACCTCGACGCCGGCGCCAAGAAGGTGATCATCTCCGCCCCCGCGACCGATCCCGACATCACCGTGGTCCTCGGGGTGAACTTCGAGTCTGACTACGACCCCGAGCGGCACAACATCATCTCCAACGCCTCCTGCACCACCAACTGCCTGGCGCCGGTCGCGAAGGTGCTCAACGACACGGTCGGCATCGAGCGCGGCCTGATGACCACGATCCACGCCTACACCGCGGACCAGCGGCTGCAGGACATGCCCCACAAGGACTACCGCCGGGCCCGCGCCGCGGCGGTCAACCTGATCCCGACCTCGACCGGCGCCGCCAAGGCGGTGGGGCTCGTTCTCCCCGAGTTGCAGGGAAAGCTCTCCGGCATGGCGGTCAGAGCGCCGGTGATCACCGGCTCGCTGGTCGACCTGACCTGCGACCTCTCCAGGGAGACCACCGCCGAGGAGATCAACGCGGCGGTGAGGGAGGCGGCCGAGGGGCCGCTCGCCGGAATCCTCAAGTACACGGAGGATCCGATCGTCTCGACCGACATCGTCACCGACTCGCACTCCTCGGTCTTCGACGCCGAGCAGACCAGGGTGATCGACGGGGCCTTCGTCAAGCTCCTCTCCTGGTACGACAATGAGTGGGGCTACGCCTACCGCTGCGTCGAGTTGGCGGAGAAGGTGCTGCAGCCGGCTGCGGTCGGTGCCTGACGCGAGCACCGCGCGCTCGTTCACCAAGGCGAGCGTCAGAGACGCAGATGCCGATGGCCGCCGTGTGCTGCTGCGCGCGGACCTGAACGTCCCCCTGGAGGGCGGGGAGGTCACGGACGACACCCGGATTCGCGCCTCGCTGCCGACGATCGAGCTGCTCCGCGGACGCGGCGCGAGCGTGGTGCTGGTCTCCCACCTCGGCCGGCCCAAGGGGCCGGACCCCGCGTTCTCGATGGCGCCGGTCGGCGCGCGGCTCGGCGAGCTGCTCGGAGTTGAGGTGAAGCAGGCCCCGGCGGTCGTCGGCGATCAGGTCGCCGCGATGGCGGAAGAGCTCGAGGCGGGCCAGGTCCTGCTGCTGGAGAACAGCCGCTTCGAGCCGGGGGAGACCAAGAACGACCCGGCGCTCGCGGAGGCCCTCGCCTCCCTCGCCGAGCTCTACGTCAACGACGCCTTCGGCTCCGCCCACCGGGCACACGCGACGACGGAGGGCGTCGCCCACCGCCTGCCCGGCTACGCCGGCCTTCTGCTCGAGCGCGAGGTGGTCGAGCTCACCGCCGTCCGCGACGATCCCGAGCGACCGCTGGTCATCCTGCTGGGCGGGGCCAAGGTGACCGACAAGCTCGGCGTGATCGATCGCTTTCTCGGCTTCGCGGAGGAGATCCTGATCGGCGGCGCGATGTGCTTCAGCTTCTTCAAGGCCGAGGGCCGGGACACCGGCAACTCGCTCGTCGAGGAGGAGGGGGTCGAGTCGGCCCGCAAGGTCCTCGAGGAGGCCAAGGGCAGCGACACCATGATGGAGCTGCCCGAGGACCTCTGCCTCGGCAGGGAGTTCAGCGCGGACACCGAGACCCGCCTGCTCAACGGGGTCGACGTCCCCGAGGGCTGGATGGGGCTCGACATCGGCAGCAACACCATCGCCAACTTCGGCAAGCGCATCGCCCGGGCCGGGACGGTCTTCTGGAACGGGCCGATGGGAGCCTTCGAGCTCGAGTCGTTCGCGGGAGGAACGCGAGCCGTCGCGGAGGCCGTCGCCGCCGCCTCGGGTCACACGGTGGTCGGCGGCGGCGACTCGGTGGCGGCCCTGCAGCGATTCGGGCTGGCCGACGCCGTCGACTGGCTCTCGACGGGCGGCGGCGCCTCGCTCGAGTTGATGGAGGGCCGGGAGCTCCCGGGCGTCGAGGCCCTGCTGGACGCGAGCGAGGGCGCCCGTGGCTGATCGCACGCCCTACCTGGCTGCGAACTGGAAGATGCACAAGACCACCGAGGAGACCGAGCGCTTCCTCGCCGAGCTCCTGCCCCGGGTCCCGGATTCGGAGCAGGCGGAGGTGGTCGTCTGCCCGCCCTTCACCTCGCTGCAGACGGCCATCGAGCACTGCTTTCAGACCCGCGTCCGGGTCTCAGCGCAGAACATGCACGAGGCCGACCAGGGCGCTTTCACGGGGGAGGTCTCTGCCCCCATGCTGATCGACCTGGGGGTCCACGGCGTCATCCTCGGTCACTCGGAGCGGCGCCAGTACTTCGCCGAGACCGACGAGGCGCTGGCGCGGAAGGTGCCCGTCGCTCTGGGGGCGGGCCTCGAGCCGATCCTCTGCGTCGGCGAGAACGAGGAACAGCGCGACGCCGAGGAGACCGAGGCGGTCCTCACCCGTCAGCTCGAGGCCGACCTCGCCGAGGTCCCCGACGCCCGGCTGAGCGAGGTCGTGATCGCCTACGAGCCGATCTGGGCGATCGGCACCGGCCGCACTGCCACGCCCGAGCAGGCACAGGAGGCGATCGCCTTCATCCGCTCGCTCATCGATCGCCGCTCCGACG
>DATIDP010000160.1:0-10515 GCA_035456265.1 Solirubrobacterales bacterium
TATCCGGAACAACGGGTGCGCGCAACCGTCGTTCGGCCAGTGGCAGGGAATTCTCGGTATCGCCCGGCCCCTCGGCGGTGATTTGGTACTGCCTTCCGGCCCCGGGAGAGAAGCCAGTCGGGGAGAGGAGAAAGGGATGGACCTGGAGAGCTTTGAGGAGGCGCGCCCCGACCTCGAGTCACTGGAGGGCTCGCACCGGCTCGGCAGACGAAGCTTCCTGAGCGGCGCCCTGGCGACGGGCGCGGCGGTCGCGGGACCCGTGAACTACGCCGCCCTTGCCCGCAAGCGGCGCGTCCCGTCCGCGAAGCACGGCTCCTTCCACCAGGGAATCGCGTCTTCAAGACGGCGCCACCCCTGAACTCGTCGCAGCCCGTCCGCATCGCGTTCTACTCATGCCAGCACTACGAGGCCGGCTTCTGCAACGCGCAACGCGCGATCGCCAACGAGCCGAACCTGGACCTGGTCCTCTGCCTCGGCGACTACATCTACGAGTACTCCGATGGGAGCGGCGTCCGCCTCGACACCAGCGGCAACAACCACGATGGCGACACCCAGCTGCTCAGCGAGTACTGGCAGAAGTACCGGCTCTACAAGTCCGACAAGGACCTCAAGGCGATGCACGCCGCGCATCCCTTCCTCTCGGTCTGGGACGACCGCGAGGTCGAGGACAACTACGCCGACGGCCAGCCCAGCTCACATCAGCAGGACCCCTCGAAGACCCAGCTCAAGGGCTACCCACGGCGCGTCCCCTTCGCCCAGCGCGAGGCCAACGGCCACCAGGCCTTCTTCAACCACATGCCCCGGGCCCGCTTCAAGGGAGACCGGAAGCGCGTCTATGAGGAGTACCGGCTCGGGAGGCTGGTCGATCTCCTGCTCATCGACGAGCGCCAATGCCCGGACCGCCAGCCCTGCAACGACGCCCAGCTCTCAGCGTGCGCCGACGCTGACTCACCGCGGACGATGCTCGGCGCCCGCCAGCTCGCCTGGCTCAAGAGCCGCCTGGTCGGCGCGCCCACGACCTGGAAGCTGTGGGCCACCGAGCTGATGGTGATGGGGACGCGGGTCGCGCCGGGCGTGTTCGCGCAGCTCGACGCCTGGGACGGGTACGGCTACGAGCGCAAGCAGATCCTCGACCACATCCTCGACGACAACGTCCAGAACGTGGTCGCGATCACGGGCGACATCCGCACGTTCTTCGCCGGCACCGCCTACACGACCGGCGACCAGTCGACCGGCCGCGCCGCGCTTTCGGAGTTCGTGGGCGGCTCGGCAACCTCTCACGGCCTGCCCGAGGCCACCGTCATCGCCAAGTTCAGGGCCCCGCTCGGAGCCCGCTCGCCGCAGCAGATCGGCTAACGCCGAAACGCAACTCTGTACGGCCCGGCGGGTTCCGCTCTGTTAGATTCGGGTCAGAGGAGAGGGACCGCAGAAGGGAGCCGGCGGGAGAGGGATGCGAGCCAGGAAGCCAAGACATCGGCGACGCAGCGTCGTAATCGCTAGCGCGGTCGCGCTCGTCGCGGTGCTCGTTCCCGCCTTCGCCGTTGCGCACATCGAGCGCGCCTCCTACTGGCCCAATCCGGCGCCCGACACCTCGGTCAAGCCGGCCGCCGGTGGTTCCGTTCCGGCGGTCCGCAAGCTGTTCAGTGCCCTCGACAAGAAGAAGCCCGGCAAGACCAGGGTCGTCTGCGCGAAGGTGCCGAGCAAGAAGCTGCGGAAGCACGGGAGCGACAAGAAGCTCTCCAAGAACAAGTCGATCAAGGCCCTCAACAAGTCGATCAAGAAGGCGCGCAAGAAGGGCTACAAGCTGCGCGAGTCGCAGCCGCCTCTGAAGCTGAAGAAGAAGAAGGCGAAGAAGCTCCGCAAGTTCAACCTCAAGCTGCTGCGCCAGTGCAAGTACAAGTCGATCCAGGAGGCGGTCACCGCCGCTCACAACAACGACCGCGTCGAGATCATGCCGGGGCTCTACACCGAGCCGAAGTCGCGCGCGAAGCCGACCAACGACCCGGCCTGCAACCAGTACAAGATCACCAACGACAGGAACCAGGCGGGCGCGGTCTCCTACGCCTACCAGTTCCACTGCCCGAACGACCAGAACCTGATCGCGGTCATCGGCCGTGGTCTCAGCAGCACGCCGGTCCCACAGCCGCCGCTGCTCGACCGCCACAACATCCCGGATGCCGGGCCCTGCATCCGCTGCAACCTGCAGATCCAGGGGACCGGAGTCTCGCCCGATGACGTCACGATCGATGCGGGCAACACCGCCGCCGGCGACTCCGGGCCGATCGGCTCCGTCAAGGACGTCGGCATCCGGGCCGACCGCGCCGACGGCTTCGTGCTCGACAACGTCAAGGTCCGCCACGCCAGGGAGCACGACATTTACGTGCCCGAGACCGACGGCTCGCACCTGACCCGTTTCAAGGCGCCGTACGCGGGTGAGTACGGGGTGCTCACCTTCGTTGCCGACCACTCGCTGATCGAGAACTGCGACGCCTGGGGCGCGGGAGACTCGGCTCTCTATCCGGGTGCCAGCGCAGACCTCGGCGAGGCCGTGCCACCCGACCAGCGGCGCTACGGGACGGAGCTTCGCAACTGCGACATGCACCACAGCACGCTCGGCTTCTCGGGAACCGCCGCCAATGCAGTCTGGTTCCACAACAACGCCATCTACGACAACTCGATGGGCTACTCGACCGACGTCTTCACCGCGGCGGGCCATCCGGGCTTCCCCCAAGACTCGAACCTGCTCGAGATGAACGACTTCTACTCGAACAACTTCAACGCCTACCTGCCCCAGTGTCCGGGCGGCCAGAAGCCGGGCCCGAACGGGCCGAGCCAGGGCTGCTCGGACGTCGTCCCCGCCATCCCCGTTCCGGTGGGAACCGGGATGTGGATCGCAGGCGGCAACGCGAACGTGGTCCGAAACAACCGCTTCTACGACAACTGGCGGCGCGGCGCGATGCTCTACCAGGTCCCCGATTCGTTCGTCTGCGACGACCCGAACAACCAGATCCCGGGGTGTAATCCGACGGCGAACCCGCCGGCGACCTCCTACCGCAACCAGTTCTACAACAACAAGATGGGGGTCGCGCCGAACGGCTCCGTCCAGCGAAACGGACTTGACTTCTGGTGGGACCAGGGCGGGCTCTCGATCGACCCCAGCCTCAACACAGGGAACTGCTGGTACAACAACACCGGGCCGGACGGCACCGCGGGAAGCGTGACCGGTCTGCCCTCGCCGAACGGCACTCCACCGAACAACCTGCCGTCCGACTGCGCCCACAGTCCATCCGTTGGCGCCATGGCGCCGCCGCCAAACAACCAGGTCACCGAGCTTCTAACGTGCAGCACGGTCCCGAAGGGAGATCCGAGCTGCCCGTGGTTCACGACCCCGCCCAAGCCATAGCCAGCATCGGCCGAGGTCTTCGTACCCGCCGCGTCGCGGGAACGCTGAGCGCGCTGGCGGCCGGAGCACTGATCGCCGGCTGCGGCGGCGGACCGAACACGCAACCGCAGGTGGACGTCGGGCCGAACGTGGGGCAGCCGATCAACCTCGCCGACTGCAACGACTGGGAGCAGGCGAACATCGAGCAGCGCCTCGGCACCATCCACCAGATCAGGGATTTCGCGGGCGGCCCTGTCGTCGGCAACAACGCCTCGTCGCCGTCCGGCACCGGTGCGGTGTTGGACGACAAGGACGCCTACGACCTCTTCAACGGCTGGTGCTCCAAGAGCTTCGCCCGGGGCTTCAAGCTCTACCACCTGTACCAGCGCGCCGCGGCCTTCACCCGTCAACCGGCACAATAGCCCGGCGGTTCATGCAAGCGGTCGCTATTCTTCGGCTCACCTCGTGCCTGGGGCCGGGGGTTTTTTTCTGTCCGGCCGTAGTTCGGCGACAACCGCCGCGGCGAAGCCCGGCACCGCGAAGAATCGAAGCAGTGAAGTTGAGGAGACATGGCCTCTGATGTTCGAATCGGCGTGACGCTCGCCTGCGAGGAGTGCAAGCGCCGCAACTATGAGACGAACAAGTCACGGCGCAACTCGCCGGACCGTCTCGAGATACGCAAGTTCTGCCGCTGGTGCGGCCGCCACACCCCACATAAGGAGACCCGCTAGTGGCGAAGACGCGCGCACAGCGCAAGGCCGAGCGCCGCCGCCAGCAGCAGGCGAGGGAACGCCAGGCCCGCAGCGGCGACTCCAGCGAGCGCGAGGAGCAGGCCCGGGAGGACACCCAGCGCGGCGTCTCCGGCGAGGTCGCCGAGGCCGAGGCGGCCATCCAAACCGGCGCACGCGTCGACGAGTACGGGGAGCGGGTCGTAGAGAAGCCGGGCGAGGTGCCGGATGTCGAGGATGCCGGTTCACCGGTCCCGGGCGTCCTGCCCGAGCCGGTCATGCCGCAGACCGAGGCACCCGCGCCGTCGCGCGCCGACGTCGGCCGTCCCGCCGACGGGGTGGCGGAGGCTCCCGCAGAGCCGCGCGAGAGCCGCCGCGAGCGCCGGCAGCGGGAGAAGGAGCAGCGCCGTAAGGCGCGAGCGAAGGAGCTTCAGAAGGGCCAGGCGGAGAAGGCCGAGAAGCGACGCGGCCCCGTCCTCGGTTTCCTGCTTTCCTGCTGGGCCGAGCTCAAGCGGGTCCAGTGGCCGGACCGCGACACGCTGGTCCAGGCCTCGGCCGTGACCTTCATCTTCGTCGCGGTGATGGCCGCCTATCTCGGTGGCCTCGACGCCCTCTTCAACTGGCTGATCCAGCGCCTGATCTAGGAGCAGAGAATTAGAACGATGTTTCGCTGGTACGTGATCAACACCTACTCGGGGCACGAGAACAAGGTCAAGCAGAACCTCGAGCACCGCGTCCACACGATGGGCCAGGAGCGCAACGTACGCCAGGTCGTCGTCCCCACCGAGCAGATCTCGGAGATGAAGGACGGCCAGAAGGTGCAGACCGAGAAGCGCACGATGCCCGGCTACGTCCTGGTCAACATGGAGATGACCGACGACGCCTGGGGGCTGGTCAAGAACACCCCCGGCGTGACCGGGTTCGTCGGCTCCCGCAACAAGCCGATCCCGCTCTCCAAGGTCGAGGTCGACCGGCTGCTCCACCGCGAGACCGCCGAGCGGCCCCGCACCCGCGCCCAGTTCTCGATCGGAGAGTCCGTCAAGGTGGTCTCTGGCCCGCTCGCCGACTTCTCCGGCGAGATCGCCGAGATCAACGAGGACGCGGCCAAGCTCAAGGTGCTCGTCTCCATCTTCGGCCGCGAGACGCCTGTCGAGGTCAACTACGACCAGGTCAAGAAGATCTAGCCATGGCCAAGAAGGTCCTCACCCAGATCAAGCTTCAGATCCCCGCCGGCGCCGCCAACCCCGCCCCTCCCGTCGGCCCTGCCCTGGGCCAGCACGGCGTCAACATCATGGAGTTCTGCAAGGCGTTCAACGCCCAGACCCAGCAGGACGCCGGCACGATCATCCCGGTCGAGATCACGGTCTACGAGGACCGTTCCTTCGACTTCATCACCAAGACTCCGCCCGCCGCGGTCCTGATCAAGGAGGCCGCCGGGATCGACAAGGGATCGGGTGAGCCCCACACCGAGAAGGTCGGCTCGATCACCGTGGACCAGGTCCGCCAGATCGCCGAGCGCAAGATGCCCGACCTGAACGCCAACGACCTCGACGCAGCGACCAAGATCATCGCCGGCACCGCCCGCTCGATGGGCGTCACCGTGGAGGGACTGTGATGGCCCGCGGCAAGAGATACCGGGAGGCGTACGAGAAGATCGATCGCACGCGGGCCTATCCCCCGGTCGAGGCGATCCACCTGATCACGGAGACCTCCGGAGCCAAGTTCGACGAGACGGCCGAGCTCCACATCCGCCTGGGTGTGAACGTCCGCCACGCCGAGGAGCAGCTGCGCGGCACTCTGGCGCTGCCCAAGGGCCTCGGCAAGGACGTCTCGATCGCCGTCTTCGCCGAGGGCGACGCCGCACGCCAGGCCAACGACGCCGGCGCCGACTTCGTGGGCTCCGACGACCTGGCCGAACGGGTGGAGGGCGGCTGGACCGACTTCGACGTGGCCATCGCCCACCCGTCCCAGATGCCGAAGGTCGGCAAGCTCGGGCGCATCCTCGGGCCGCAGGGCAAGATGCCGAACCCCAAGGTCGGCACCGTCACCGACGACATCGCCAAGGCCGTCGAGGAGGCCAAGGCCGGCAAGATCGAATATCGGACCGACCGGCAGGCGATCGTCCACCTCGCGATCGGCAAGACGAGCTTCTCCGAGCAGGACCTGCTCGAGAACTACGCGGCGGTGATCGAGGAGATCATCCGCGCCAAGCCCGCCGCGGCGAAGGGCCGCTACATCCTCTCGATCACCCTGACCACCACGATGGGCCCCGGGATCCGGGTCGACCCGACCCGCACCCGCCGTTCCGAGATCATGCAGGGAGCGGGTGCCGCTGCCTCCGATGGTGGAGAGGAGGTTGAAGACGGGGGGCCGAGCGGCGATGAGTCCGCAAGCGAGAAGGCCGAAGAAGCGGAGGAGCCGGCTACCGCCTAGACTGAGCCGCACAGAACTGCCGCCCGAGACCGCCGGCGGGACCAAGGTCCAGAAGTCCGGCGCAGGTGAGCGAGAGTCGCCCGGTCCCGTGACCGCCCGCTCTGGCCCGCCTGCGCGCGGGTCTTTTCTTTGGCGCGGTGTCCCGGGTGCACAGGAAACGAAATGGACAAAGAGCAGAAGACAGCGGTGGTGAGGGAGCTCGCCGGCGAGCTCAAGGACGCGGAGGCGATCTTCGCGATCGACTACCGCGGCATCAGCGTGCCGCAGGCCGCGGAGCTTCGGTCCGGGCTCCGCGACGCCGACGCCCGCTTCCGGGTCGTGAAGAACCGCCTCACCCTGCGCGCCGCCGACGAGGCTGGGACCGAGTCCCTCAAGGAGTACCTCGAGGGCCCCACGGCGCTCACCTTCGTCAAGGGCGACGCGGCGCTGGCGGCCAAGACGCTCTTCCGTCTCGGGAGCGAGTGGGAGCTGCTGACCTACAAGGGCGGCCTCATGGACGGGGAAGCCCTGGACCCCGACTCGTTCAGGGAGATCGCCCGCCTGCCCGGCCGCGACCAGCTCAACGCCCAGTTCGCCGGCATAGTCGCCAGCCCGCTCACCGGCCTTGCCCGCGGCCTCGGCTCGATGATTCAGGGGCTCGCGCTGCAGCTCGGCCAGATCGCGGAGAAGGGCCTCGTCAGCGGCGAGGAGCCGAAGGCCGAGGAAACCCCGCCCGATCCCGAGCCGGAGGGGTCGCCCGAGGAGACCTCCGAGGAGGAGGCGCCCGAGGGAGAGGACGCCGGCCAGGGCGAGCCCTCGGAGACCGGCGAGGGGGACCAGGACATCGCCGAGGAACCGGCGACCGAAGATTCAGATGAAGAGACTTCAGAAGATTCCGACGAAGCGAAGGAGGAAGGCAGCTAGATGGCCACCAAGGTTTCAACCGAGGACTGGATCGAGGAGCTCAAGAGCATTTCCGTGCTCGAGCTCTCTGAGCGCATCAAGGCGCTCGAGGAGGAGTTCGGCGTCTCCGCGACCGCGGTCGCCGCAGCAGCCCCCGCCGCGGGCGGGCCTGTCGGCGACGGAGCGGGCGAGGAGGAGGGCGGGACGGTCGACGTCGTCCTGACCGGCGCCGGCGACAAGAAGATCGGCGTGATCAAGGTCGTCCGCGCGGCCACCGGGCTCGGCCTGAAGGAGGCGAAGGCCCTCGTCGACGAGGCCCCCAAGCCCGTCAAGGAAGGCATCGAGCGCGAGGAGGCCGAGAACCTCGCCAAGGAGATCCAGGAGGCCGGCGGCACCGTCGAGCTCAAGTAGCGGAAGCGGGGCTACACTCACATCAGCGCTGAGGATCGGAGTAAGATCCCGGTACGTGCCCTGTCGGGGCGTGTTAGCAACCCTTGACCAAAGGTTGCTCGTGCGTTACTATGCACTGTTCGCGCGCCGGTGAGCCCTGCTGCCCGATTCTTGCGCGGTCTCACAACCCTTCGAATACTTTGAGGAGTCGCCCAGTTGGCCGGATCCAACGCTGCCCCCGTCACCCGCAGGAGCTTTTCTCGCCTTAAGAACCCAGTCGAACTCCCACATCTGATCGATATCCAGCGGAAGTCCTTCGCGGAGCTCGTGGACCCGAAGGATGGCCTGCTGCGAGCGACGATCGACGACATCTCCCCGACCGAGGACTACACGGGGAACCTGGCGATCGTCTTCGGAGATTTCGAGTTCGACGATCCACCCAACACGGTGGAGGAGTGTCGCGAGAAGGACATGACCTACTCGCGTCCTCTGAACGTCAAGGTCGCGTTCCAAAACCGGGAAACCGGTGAGATCCGCGAGCAGACCGTCTTCATGGGCGATTTCCCGTGGATGACGGACCGCGGCACGTTCATCATCAACGGCACCGAGCGCGTCGTCGTCACGCAGCTCGTTCGCTCGCCGGGCGCCTACGTGATGGAGCCCAAGGATCGCGAGAAGCAGGTCTTCATCGCGAACCTGATGCCGGCCCGCGGCTCCTGGCTCGAGCTGGAGATCGACAAGAAAGGGCGCGTCTACGTGCGCATCGACCGCAAGCGCAAGCTGCCGGTCACCGTCCTGCTGCGCGCGATGGGCTACGTCGAGGACGAGAAGCTCCTCGAGCTGTTCGACGACTCGGTCTACATCCGTCACACGATCGCGGCGGACACCGACGCGACCAAGGACGAAGAGGGCGCGCTGATCGAGCTATTCAAGAAGCAGCGTCCCGGCGAGCCGCCCTCGGTGGACGCCGCCCGGGCCCTGCTCGAGCAGCTCTTCTTCGATCCGAAGCGCTACGACCTGACCAGGGTCGGCCGCTACAAGCTGAACGCGCGTCTGGACCTGGACATCGACCTCGACACCCGGGTCCTGACCCACGACGACATCATCGCCCTGGTCAAGGAGCTCGTTTCGATCCCGAAGATCCTCGGCATCCCCGAGGAGATCGACGAGGAGACCCCGATCAAGGACTACGCGGCCGAGGCGACGACCTACCCGCGTGAGCCGATCCACGATCACCTCGACGAGTACGAGCACTTCGGCAACCGCCGCCTGCGCACGGTCGGCGAGCTGATCCAGGAGGCCTTTAGGATCGGCCTCTACCGGATGGAGCGAGTGGTACGCGAGCGCCTCACCACCGAGGACGCCGACGCGATCACGCCGCAGACCATCATCAACATCCGGCCCGTCGTCGCGGCACTGAAGGAGTTCTTCGGGTCCTCGCAGCTCTCGCAGTTCATGGACCAGACCAACTCACTGTCCGGGCTGACGCACAGGCGCCGCCTCTCGGCGCTGGGCGCCGGCGGCCTGACGCGCGAGCGCGCGCCCATCGAGGTCCGCGACGTGCACGCCACCCACTACGGGCGCATGTGCCCGATCGAGACGCCGGAGGGGCCGAACATCGGCCTCATGGGGTCGCTCTCGTCCTACGCGCAGGTCTCGGAGCACGGCTTCGTCACGACCCCCTACCGGGTGGTCAAGGAGGGCGTGGTGACCGACGAGATCGTCCACCTCGATGCGACCCAGGAGGAGCAGGAGACGATCGCCCAGGCGAACGCCGAGGTCGACACCGACACCGGCAAGCTCAAGGGCCAGTACGTCCTCTGCCGTCGCCGCGACGACGAGGCGATCGCCGTGCCGCCCAAGCAGGTGACCCTGATGGACGTCTCGCCGACGCAGATTTGGTCGGTGGCGACGGCCCTGATCCCGTTCCTCGAGCACGACGACGCGAACCGCGCCCTGATGGGCTCGAACATGCAGCGTCAGGCCGTGCCGCTCCTCAAGCCCGAGCCGCCGCTGATCGGCACCGGGATGGAGCGCCGCGCCGCGATCGACACCGGCGACGTCGTGATCGCCGAGAACGACGGCGAGGTCACCACGGTCGACGCCGAGCAGGTCGTCGTCACCCATGGCTCGAAGAAGGACGAGTACCCGCTCCACAAGTTCATGCGGTCGAACCAGGGAACGATCATCCATCAGCGCCCGATCGTCTCGGTCGGCGACGAGGTGAAGGCCGGAGACGTCCTCTCCGACGGCTCCTCGACCTCGGGCGGCGAGATCGCCCTGGGCAAGAACTGCCTGGTCGCATTCATGTCCTGGGAGGGCTACAACTTCGAGGACGCGATCATCATCTCCGAGCGCCTCGTGAAGGAGGACGAGCTCACCTCGATCCACATCGAGGAGTACGAGGTCGACGCCCGCACGACGAAGCTGGGCGACGAGGAGATCACGCGCGACATCCCGAACCGCTCCGAGGAGAGCCTCAGGAACCTCGACGAGCGGGGGATCGTCCGGATCGGCGCCGAGGTGCAGTCCGGCGACCTGCTGGTCGGCAAGGTCACGCCGAAGGGCGAGACCGAGCTGACCGCCGAGGAGAAGCTGATCCGCGCGATCTTCAAGGAGAAGGCGCGCGAGGTCCGCGACACCTCGCTGAAGGTCCCGCACGGCGAGGGCGGCGTCGTCATCGACGTCCTCACCTTCAGC
>DATIDP010000161.1:0-13377 GCA_035456265.1 Solirubrobacterales bacterium
GAGCGCCTGCGGCGATCCGACCTCCCTTACTTCTTCCGCGCGCAGGGCTTCGACGCGCTGTTCCCGGCGGAGCGGATCGTTCGGGCGCTCGAGCAGACCCTCGCCGGGCTCGGGATCGACCTGCGCGCGCAGGCGAACGTGCACCTCGACCTCGAGCAGCGCCCGAGCAAGAGCCCGCGCGCGTTCTGCGCGCCGGTGTCGGTCCCGGACGAGGTGTACCTCGTGATCGCGCGCCATGGCGGGCGCGACGACTACGCGGCGCTCTTCCACGAGGCCGGCCATGCCGAGCACTACGGCTGCACGAGCGCGGATCTGGCGTTCGAGTTTCGCCACCTCGGCGACAACTCCGTCACCGAGTCCTACGCCTTTCTGCTCGAGGGGCTGACGGCCACCCCGGGTTGGTTGGAGCGGATTCTCGGGACCGCGGCGGGGCAGGCGGCGGTCGAGAGTGCCCGAGCCGTCAGGCTGACCTTCCTGCGGCGCTACTCGGCGAAGATCGCGTACGAGGTCCAGCTGCACGGGCCCGGGGCGGATCTGGCGGCGATGCCCGAGCGCTATGCCGAGCTGCTCGGAGAGCGCGTCGGAGTGGAGTGGCCGCGGGAGACGTGGCTCTCGGACGTGGATGGCGGGTTCTACGTCGCCTGCTACCTGCGGGCCTGGGCGCTCGAGGTCGATTGGCGCGGCGCACTGGCCGAGCAGTTCGGCGCCGATTGGTTCGCGAACGGCGAGGCGGGCGAGTGGCTGAGAGGGCTATGGGCGCATGGGCAGCGCCTCGATGCGGACCGCCTGCTCGACGAGGTCGCCGGGCGCGAGCTCGATTTCGGTCGCCTGGCAGCGGACCTGACCTAGCTCGCCGCCGGGTATAGGCTTGCTCCGCACTTTGCGGAAATCCCGACCAGGAGGTAAGTGTGGAGGCAAGCGGAAGCGGTGGCGGCGGCGAAAGCGCCAGCGTCCGGGATCAGGTCCAGAAGGCGATCGACGACCTGCGGGCGGCGGGCGAGAAGGCGACCGGCGACGTGCGGACGCGCATCGATGACGCCGTCTCGCGGCTGCGCGACGTGTCCGGCGAGGCGAGCTCACGGGCGTCCGACCAGGTCTCGAATTGGCGCGAGACCCTGGACAAGGCGACCGAGGACGTGCGCAAGGAGCTGGCGAAGCTGGCCGTCCGCGCGCAGAGCTCGACCGAGGCGCTCGACGAGCTCTCTCAGGAGATCGAGGAGCGCCGCCAGGCGCTGCAGTAGCCCTACCTCTGCAGCTTGCGGTCGACGGCCCGCAGGACGCCCTTGCGGGCCTTGTTTCGTCGCTCGTAGTCGCGGACCCTGCGGAGCTGCTCGCGGCTGAGCTCCTGTAGCCGCCGGTCGATCTGACGGGTCGTCAGGTCGTCGTAGGCCGTGATCGGGAAGCCGGGGACGCGTGCCGCCCGGCGGACGCGGTCGGCGCCGGCGAGCGGCCTGTCGACGGCCTTGACGGCCCGCTTGCGCGCGCGCTGGGCTCGGTTCTCAACCTGCTGACGGGCCTTCTGGGCGTGTCCCCCGACCAGATCGGGCGCCTGGCGGAGCTGTGCCAGGAGCCGCTCGAGCTGGCTGATCAGCTCATCGGCCTGCTCGCGGCCGCGCGTCACCAGCCGGCTGACGATCTCATCGGCGTCGGTGCGGGTCATGCGGCCGCGCCGCACCGCATCGTCGATCACGTCCTGAAGGCGATCGCGCGAGATCGTGACGCTCTTCTCGAGCGCGTCACGGAAGGCCTGGACGCTCTGCTCGGCACGGGAGCTCTCCGCGGACGGGTTGCTCTTCTTGCCCTTGGCGGCGGTTGCCATCGCCGGGACTATCCCATACCCGCGAACTTTCCTATCACCGGGTTGTGATCGGAGAGGCGGATTTGCAGGCCAGTTTGCGGGTCGGTGACGTCTCGGGCCTCGGGCGCCAGCGCGGCCGGATGCCCGACGACCTCCAGGCCGCGGACCAGAAGATGGCTGAGACGGTCCGGAGCGGTGCGGGGAGCGAGGCCGAAGCGCTGCTCGAGCTGGTCGAAGACGGCGCTCGCCTCGGGCCGGACGTTGAAGTCGCCGCCGAAGATCAGGGGGCTCGAGCCGGCGAAGGCCGTGGCCCGCTCCGCGGCGTCCCGGAGCTCACGCTCCGCCGAGGGCGGGCTGGTGCTGACGTGCAGGTTCGCCACGCAGAGGCCGGATTCCAGGCGGGTCAGTGCCATGGCGCGGGTCTCGGGACGGCGGGTAAGCACCTCACGCCTGCGCTCCGCGATCGCGCCCGCGGCCGGACGGACGAGCGTCGTGTTCGAGCCGCCCTCCCAGGCGCCGAGCAGGTCGGGCCGCCAGCGGCCGATCAGGGAGGTGAGTGGCTGGAACCAGTTGCGGCCGCTGAACGCGCGGTGGGCCTCCGCGCCGCAGGCTGCGGCCATTCGCCGCTTCCAGCTGGGCGGGAACTCCTGGAAGAGCGCGATGTCCCAGTCGATGCCGCGGATCAGCTCGGCGAAGAGGTCGAAGAGGTCCCAGTTCGTCTGCTCGTACTGCCTGCCGAGACGCGGACCGCGGCGCCAGCTGCCCTTGTGGGCGCGGACCTGGAGCTCGGGCTCGGGCGGCCAGTCGCGGCCGTGGAACACGTTCCATGTCATCGCGGTCAGCTGCACGGCCCTAGTATCGGTCGCCTCATGGCTCCGCCGACCGCCCAGCTGCCGGCCAGCAACTTCCTGACCGGCGAGGAGCTCGATCGAGACGAGCTCCTGTCCTTGCTCGACCGGGCCGAGGAGCTGAAGCGCGGGCGGGAGCGGGGCGAGGGCCGCAAATCCCTGGCGGGCCGCTCGGTGGCGCTCGTCTTCGAGAAGCCGTCCACGCGGACGCGAATCTCATTCGAGGTCGGCGTCGCCGAGCTCGGCGCGACCCCGATCGTCCTGCACTCCGACGAGCTGCAGCTGACGCGCGGAGAGTCCATCGCGGACACGGGGCGAATCATCTCCGGCTACCTGCACGGGATCGTGATCCGCTCGGGCTCCGATGAGCGTGTGCGCGAGCTGGCGGAGGGCGCCAGCGTTCCCGTGGTCAACGGGCTGACGCCGGGGCACCATCCGTGCCAGGCGCTCGCCGACCTGCTCACGCTGCGGGAGCGCTTCGGCGAGCTCGAGGGCCTTCGGCTCGCCTACGTGGGAGACGGGAACAACGTCGCGCGGTCGCTCGCGATCCTCGGACGGACCGCCGGCTTGAACGTCGTCATCGCGACTCCCGATGGCTACCGCATCGAGGAGGGTCTCGCCGAGCTGACAGACGACCCGCTGGCGGCCGCCGCGGGAGCGGACGCGATCTACACCGACGTCTGGGTGAGCATGGGGGACGAGGAGGGGGCTGAGGGACGACGCCGTGCCCTGGCCCCCTACCAGGTGAACGACGAGCTCCTGGGTGCGGCCTCCCAGGGAGCGATCGTGCTCCACTGCCTGCCGGCGCATCCCGGTGAGGAGATCACCGCCGAAGTGCTCTATGGGGAGCGCTCGGCGGTCTGGGACCAGGCCGAGAACCGGCTGCACGCGCAGAAGGCGCTTCTCGAGCGCCTGCTGGCCCGCTGATCCGCTTCAGGCGTCGAGCGGCTCGCAGACGACCACCGGGATGCGCCTGCCCGCCGCGTCGGCCCTGCTCTGGTAGTCGTCGTAGCCGGGATAGAGCTGGGTCGCCAGGGCCCAGAGGCGGCTGCGCTCGGGCTCCGGCGCCTCGTGGGCGCGATAGGCGCCTCCACGGCCCCCGGACCAGAGCTCGACCTCCGGATTCGCCCTGACGTTGTGGAACCAGGCGGGGTGTCTCGCCTTCCCCGTCTGGGATGCGATCAGGATGACGTTGGCGCCGTCGGTGAAGTAGAGCAGAGGCGTCGTTCGCTTCGCGCCGCTCTTGGCCCCGGTGTGGCCCAGCAGGACCGTGGGAGCCCCGCTCGGCATCTTGAGCAGACCGCGGCTGGCCCGCATCAGGTGCGGGTCGACCTTGTTCGCGACGTTCAGCGCGATCCAGCCGCCGAACCTGGTCTTCGCCAGCCAGCGCGACGCCCGCTGAATCGGATTCCGCGGCGTCGCCGGATCGAAGTCGGGGACCCGTGCCACGGGGGCAGCCTAGACTGGCCGTGCGGCCCCGTGGTGTAACGGTTAGCACGCGAGGTTTTCAACCTCGTAGCGCGGGTTCGACTCCCGCCGGGGCTACTCGACCAGCGAGCGGCGCAGCGGCGCAGCTGACCCGCACGGCGGTTTAGAGCGCTCTACTAGCCTCCCGTCGGGTGCTTCCCGAGATCCACATCGGGCCGCTGACGTTGCAGACCTTCGGCATCTGCTTCGCCCTCGCGTTCCTCGCGGCCGGCGCCGTGGTCTGGCGGCGGCTCGAGGAGCTCGGCAAGCCGGTCGACTGGGCCTACGAGATCGGCTTCGCCGCGCTGCTCGGCGGCCTGATCGGCGCGCGCGTGGACTTCATCATCGAGAACTACAGCGACGTCAAGGGCGACCTGCTCGGCAACATCTTCTCCGGCTCGGGGCTCGTCTGGTACGGCGGTGCCATCGGGGGAGCGATCGGTGTCCTGCTCTGGGCCTGGTGGCGCAAGTACCTCACCCTCGGGCTCCTCGATCTCGCGGCCCCGGCTCTCGCCATCGGCTACGCGGTCGGCCGCTGCGGCTGCCAGATGTCCGGCGACGGCGACTACGGCAAGGCCTGGGACGGCCCCTGGGCGATGTCCTATCCCGATGGCACCAAGCCGATCGACACGCCGGTCCATCCCACGCCCGTGTACGAGACGCTCGCCATGGGCCTCGTGGCGCTGCTGCTCTGGCGCCTGCGGGACCGTCTCACGAACGGCCTGCTCTTCGCCCTTTATCTGCTGCTGGCGGGGGCCGAGCGCTTCCTGGTCGAGTTCCTCCGACGCAACTCGGATGTCGCCCTGGGGCTCACCCAGGCGCAGCTCGTCAGCGTGGCGATCATGATCGCCGGGGGCGTCTGGCTCGCGCTCGCCTACCGTCGGACGCCCCGGCCGGCGACGGCCTGAGCTCCTAGGCCGAACGCAGCAGCCCGCCGTCGAGCGGGATCACGGTGCCCGTCAGATAGCCGGCCCGGTCCGAGCAGAGGAACGCGACCAGGTCGCCGTACTCCTCAGGGCGGCCGAGCCGGCCGGCGGGGATCCGCTCCCTGGCCGCCGCCTCGGCCTGGTCCAGCGACCCGTGCCGGTCGGCCAGGCGATCGGTCGCGAACATCCCCGTGGCCACGGTGTTCACCGTGATTCCGTCCCCGGACACCTCGTCGGCGAGCGTCTCCAGCAGCCCCAGTGCCGCCATCCGGTTCGCGTTGGAGAGCGCGAGGCCGGGAATCGGCTCGCGGATCGAGCTCGAGGAGACGTTCACGATCCGGCCCCAGCCCCGCTCGCGCATCCCGGGCAGGACCGCTTCGATCAAGACGCGCGGCGCCAGCACCAGCGAGCGGAATGCCTCCTCCCACTCGTCGAGCGAATTGTCCAGGGCGCCGCCTCCGGGCGGTCCGCCCGTGTTCGCGACCAGGATCTCCACGCGCCCGAGCGCGTTCTCGACCTCCGCCGGCAGCCGTCTCAGCCGTTCCAGATCGCCCGTGTCCGCGGGGAAGACCTGAACCTCGCCCTCCAGCTGACCGGCCGCCTCCCGCAGCGATTCCTCGGAGCGGCTCGAGATCGCGACCCTGGCACCCTCCCGCGCCAGCGCGCCGGCGATGCCGCGCCCGATGCCCTTGCTGGCTGCCATCACCAGCGCGGTCCGGCCATCGATGCCTAGGTCCACCGCAACCTCCTCCCGGGTCGGCGAGCGAGCCACGCGCACCAGGCCGCGAACGCCCCGATCGCGATCGCGACACCAAGCCAGTGGACGCCGGCCAGTACGGCCACCGCGCTGGGAATGCCGGCCAGGACCGCTCCGAGCATCACCGCACGAACCGGCAACTGCAGCGCCCGGGCCGTGATCGCGCTGCAGCCCAGCCAGGCCGCCGGGCCCGTGATCCAACCCCAGTCCTCGAAGAAGGAGTGCGGGAGCGCGAGGGCGAGGATCAGCGAGATCGCGGCGACGAGCAGAACCTGAGCGGCCGCCGCCCGCCAGAGGATCGAGCGGTCCATCGCTGTCATTCTGGCAGCGGTCAGCCGGTCAGCTTGGCTAGGTAAGCAGCATCGTCCGGCGGCAGCCCCGGGATCGGCTGGCCGTCCCACGTGATCCCGTCCGCCATGGCGACGAAGAGCTGTTCGCGGTCGCGCAGGCTGAGCTTCTCGAACCGCCCCAGGGCAAGAAACGAATAGAGCTTCGGCATCGCGTCCCGCCAGCGGTGGTCGGTCCCCGGGATCCGCGCCAGATCGTGGATCGTCTTCGGTGCGTCCCGCAGCGGCTCCTTGAAGATCTGCGCGAAGACGGCGAAGTCGAGCTGTTCCTCCCGCCCGGCGGGCACCTGCAGCGTCTCGTCCTGCGGGGCGAGGAGCCCTCGCTCGAGCTCCTCGGCGTTCATCAGCAGGACCCCGTCGGTCGGGCGTGGGTTGCACTCGATCATCACCAGCCCCTCGTCGGTCTCGATGAAGTCGAGCGACATCTGCCCGTCCCAGCCCAGATCGGACCCGAGCTTCTCCACGGTGGGCAGCGTGTCGCTTGGGTCGATCGAGAGGAACTGGATCCCGGTCGAATGCTCCCACTGCCGCGGCGCGCGGTAGGACATGTGGGAGGCGACCTTGCCCTCGTGCAGCGCCGAATAGCTGCAGTGCATCGGCCCGCCCACGAACTCCTGAACGAGCCACGGATTCGCTTCGGTGGGACGACAGTCGTCGAGTGAGAGGTGGCCCGCGAGCGGACCGGTGTTGGTGAGCAGGCCCACCCCGCCGCGGGAGAAGGCCGCACGGGCGAAGTACTCGGGGAACCGGTCGACCGCCTCCTGCAGCTCGTCGCGTGTGTGCGCCAGGACCGTTTGCGGGGTCCGGATCCGAAGCCGGTCGCAGAGCTCCTGGAAGGTCCCCTTGTCGTGCACCTGTGCCAGTGTCCGGAACGGTGGGGCATACAGCCGGGTCACGGCCGAGAGCCGCTCGTGTTGCGCCGCCAGGTAGAAGACCTCCTCGAACATCGGCAGGACGACCTCGATCTCGGTCTCCGCCGCGATCCGCTCGACATCCGCGGCGAATCCCGCGGGGTCGCCGGACGGAGAGGCGGTGACGAAATGGCCGGTCAGGAAGCGGGAGTGGTTCCCCGGTGAGGCCTCGTAGCTGTCCGTTGCGAAGACCTCGTGTCCGCGCTCGCCGAGCTTGCGGATCGCGTCGAGCGCGAAGGGCATGCGAGAGCTGGTCACGAGAACCCTCACACCTCCAACCCTATGGCGTGCCGGGGCCAGCGGCCGTGCCCGCGCTTGGCGCGCGAACACTTATCCACCGCGGCGCCGGTGGCCGGGCCCCGGGCGGAAACCCGGCAGGCGGCATAATCGGACGCCCCAGGGCGGTTAGCTCAGTTGGGAGAGCACTTCGTTTACACCGAAGAGGTCGCCGGTTCGAGCCCGGCACCGCCCACTCTTAATCCCTGCTTCTCATGCTCGAGGTTGGCCAGCGCCGCTGCGGGTATATGTGCCCGAGCAGGAGTCCAAGGAAGGAGGGAACGCACATGTTGTGGCTCATCGCAGGCATCGTTCTGCTGATCATCGCCATCGCGGGTGGCGCCATCATCCACCCGGTCCTGTTCGCGCTGGCGATCGTCGCGCTCGTGGTCTTCTTCATGGGACGCGGCACCCGGACCGTCTGAGCAACGCAACACCCGCGCTCCCTCGAGCCGGCTGAGCCGGCCGCTCGCTGTCGCCTGGAACTCAGCGGCAGCGGGCGAGCGCGCGGGCCTAGCTCTGCGGGTCCGGCTCGTCGCCCCTGGTGTGCTGCGGCATCAGCGCGCCGGTCGAGCGCGACCGGTCGCGGGCGATCAGCCTGCGCGCCTCGGACTCCTCCTCCCTGGGCAGGAGCGTGCGACGCAGGTCATGCGCCTCGAAGATCTCGTCGAGGTCCTCGCGCGTGAGCGTCTCGCGCTCGAGCGCGTTGCTGGCCAAGTCGTCGAGGCAGCGGCGATTGAGCTGCATCAGCTGCCGCGCGCGGGCGTAGGCGAGGTGGGCGAGCTCCTGCGCGTTCTCGTCGACGTCGCGGCGCGTCTGGTCCGAGAGCGCGTAGTCGCCGGTCGGCTGCGCCAGGGGGGCGCTGTCCGGCGGGCCGTGTGAGGGCGTCATCCCGAACTCGGTGACCATCTGCACGCAGATCTTCTGGACGCGGGACAGATCGTCGGCGGCCCCGGAATAGGCCTCGTCGAAGACCTCCTCCTCCGCGGCCCGCCCGCCGAGCAGGATCACCACCTCGTCCATCAGCTGTTTGCGCGAGCGCAGGTAGCGGTCCTCGCTCGGCGAGTGCCCGACGAACCCGAGCGCCGGCCCGCGCGGCACGATGCTCAGGATCTCGGGCGGGTCCATGCCGCAGAGCCGGCGGGAGAGCGCGTGCCCCGCCTCGTGGTAGGCGACGATCCGGCGCTCCTCCTCGGTCAGCCGGCGTGACTGCTGCGAGCCGACCGACTGGCGCAGCAGTGCCTCGTCGAGGTCCTCTCGCGCGATCGACATCCGCCCCGCGCGCCCGGCGATGATCGCCGCCTCGTTGAGCGCGTTGGCGAGCTGGGCGCCTGTCAGGCCCGTGGTCTTCCGCGCGACGTCGGTCAGATCGACCGTGTCGGAGAGGGTCTTGTCCCGGGCATGGGACCGCAGGATCGCCTCGCGGCCGTCGCGGTCCGGGGGCGCCACCAGGACCTGCCTGTCGAAGCGGCCTGGCCGGAGCAGCGCCTTGTCGAGCTTGTCGATCTGGTTCGACGCCGCCAGCACGATCACGGTGCCGGGGTCGCGCTCGAAGCCGTCGAGCTCCACCAGGAGCTGGTTGAGCGCCTGCTCCCGCTCGGAGGTGCCGCCGTCCCCCGCCCCCGAGCCGCGGTGGCCGCCGACTGCGTCCAGCTCGTCGATGAAGACAACGGCGCGGCCGGAGTGGCGCGCCTCCTTGAAGAGCCGGCGGATGCGCGCCGCGCCTCGCCCGACGAACATCTCCACGAAGCTGGATCCCGAGGCGGCGAAGAAGTCGACCCCCGCGTGTGACGCGACCGCGCGAGCCAGCATCGTCTTCCCGGTCCCTGGGGGGCCGTACAGGAGCACGCCGCGAGGAGCCCGCGCACCGAGCGCAGCGAAGCGCTTCGGGTCCTTCAGCCACTCGGCGACGTCCACCAGCTCCTCCTTGGCGGCATCGACGCCCTGCACGTCCTCCCAGCGGACCGTCCCGGTCGAGCTCGCCTTGATCGACTCCGGTCGCGTCGTCCCCATCGTGGAGCGCAGGAGCACGATGAAGACCGCCAGGATCCCCGCCGAGAAGGCCACCCCGAAGACGGGGTACCACTCGAAGAAGAAGTCGGTGATGGATGCGGGCAGGGGCATAGGGGCGCCTGGGCTGATTATCGGCACGCCCACGCCATGCCTGGACCCCCTTTTTGATGCTTAGGGGGCGGGGCCTAGGCCTCGCCGTAGAGCATGACCTTGCTGGTGTCGTCGGGATCGGCCTTGATCTGGAACCGCTTAGCCGGCTGATAGGCGTTGACCGCGTCCTGGGTCAGGTACTGATGGACCACGGTGTCATAGCTCTGGCCGTTCTCGAGCTCGACGCTGACGGCGACGTCGTATGCCCTGTTGACGGGATCCGATCCCTCACCCGACTCGTTGATCGAGTTGATGGTCGCCACCCCGGGCAGGCCGTTCTGGCTCAGCTTCATGGCCAGGTTCGCGTACTCGACGTCGCCGGCCGACGGGCTCATGCTTCCCTGTCCCCCCATCTGCGCGGCCTGCTGGGCCATCTCCTGCGCCTTCTTGATGTTGTCCATCAGGCCCATTTGCTTCTCCCCTCCTCGATGTTCTGGTCGCCCGACTCTATCCGGCGCCGGTTCGGATAGGTTGCCCTTGGACCGAAAGGGAAGGAGGAGGCGCGTGGATGCAAGCCAGTTGAAGCGAATCCCGCTCTTCGCCGATGCGTCCGACGAGGAGCTCGCGAGAGTGGCGGCATTCGCCCAGACGAAGGAGGTCGCGGAGGGAGAGCCGGCCGTCACGGAGGGCGGGTTCTCGCGCGAGCTACTCGCGATCGAGGACGGAACCGCCGAGGTGACCCGGGAGGGTGAGCACATCGCCGACCTCGGCCCGGGCGACGTCTTCGGCGAGGCCGGGATGATCGACGACGAGATGCGCAGCGCGACGGTCACCGCCACATCGCGGCTGAAGCTGATCAGCCTCGGCCACTTCGAGGTGCAGCGGCTGAAGAAGGACGCGCCGGAGGTCTACGGCAAGATCGAGGAGCTGATCGAGCAGCGGCGCTAGGCGGCGGTGCGGACGTCGATCGCCGGATCACCGATCGTCGTGTGCAGCTCGCCGAGCGTGGGCGAGCTGATCACGATCTCGTCGCCGGACTTCAGCCAGACCCGCGGCTCGCGCACGCTGCCGACCCCCGCGGGCGTTCCGGTCGAGACGATGTCGCCGGGCTCCAGCGTCATCCATCGGGAGAGCCTTGCGAGGAGCTCCGCGACCGAGAAGATCAGGTCGGAGGTCGACGCCTCCTGCATCCTCTCCCCGTTCAGGTCGAGCGCGAAGGTGATTTCTTCCGGGGCCCCGGCCTCTCCGGGGGTGACGAGGGCCGGTCCGCAGGGAGCCGAGCCGTCGAAGACCTTGCCCGGCATCCACTGCGGCGTCGCGAACTGGAGGTCCCTCGCGGAGAGGTCGTTGAACAGCATGAAGCCGGCGACGGCGTCGGCGGCGTCCCCGGCGTCGATCTCCTTGCAGCGGCGCCCGATGACGAACGCGATCTCCGCCTCGTAGTCGACGCGCTCGCTCGCCGCGGGGAGGGCGACCGTGGCGCCGGGAGGCGCGAGCGCATTGCGGAACTTGGCGAAGAAGGTCGGCTGTTCGGGAGGGTCGATCCCGGCCTCGGCCGCATGGGATCGGTAGTTGAGCCCGATGCAGATGATCTTGTCGGGGTCGGGCACCGGCGGCAGGAGCCGGATGACGCTCGCCGGCTCGACCTCCCCCTCGAGCTTGGCAAGCTCCGCCAGCTCGTCCAGCCGTCCCTCCTCGATCAGCCGGCGCGTGCCGACCGGCCGCTCGCCGAGGAGGGCGCCGGCGTCCAGGACACCGTCGACGGTCTGCACTCCCGCGCAGATCCCCTCTTCGCTCCGATAGCTGACCAGCCTCATGCCCTCGGACCCTAGTCGTCGCGCCGGCACCCGGTGGTCGCGTTCGCTAGGTTCCCGCGCCAGCAAGAGGGGGGAATCCCCAGACCCAAGCAGTGGAGGCGATGAATGGCAGAAGGGACCGTGAAGTGGTTCAGCAATGAAAAGGGGTACGGGTTCATCACGCCCGACGACGGCAGCAAGGACCTGTTCGTCCACTTCTCGAACATCTCCGGTGATGGCTACCGGTCACTGGACGACGGCGCGCGGGTGAGCTATGAGTCCGAGGAGGGCCCGAAGGGCCCCGTCGCGACGAACGTCAGCGAGCTGAGCGGCTAGCCTGCGTATCTGCGGCGGCCGCGCCGTCGCACAGCCCTCGGGGGCGTAGCTCAGTTGGTTAGAGCGCCGGCCTGTCACGCCGGAGGCCGCGGGTTCGAGTCCCGTCGCTCCCGTTGAAGGAAGTGCCTGCAAGCTGGGAGGACGCTTGATCGGGGCGCTGCCGCGCTCGATCGGAGCTCTGGCCCGAAAGTGGCCTAAACGTCGGGGAAGATGCCCAGAAGATCCCAGCGGTCGCGCCACTCGTCCACCGCTGGGAGTCTGATCGCAAAATGCGTGGTGCCGCCAGGGCGCGTGTCGAGCTTCAGTCTCTTCGTGCGCTCATAGATGTAGTTCAACATCCACCACTCCGGAACGATCCAGAACCTTGGCGGTACGTTCCCGACGTCCACCAGGATCCAGAAGGCATTCTCCTCGGGATCCTTCTTCCGACGCTCGCCGTAGGTGGTCTTCGTCTGCCAGCCTCCGCGCTTCCCGTCCGACTTTGCCTTCACCTGAATGGAGACGGTGCGATCCTGCTCCGGGGAGGAGGCAAAGAGATCAACCTTCGGCCTGTTGCCGATGAGGAGGGCTGCGTACCCGCCGCGGCGGAAGATTTCGGCTGCGACGAGATGCTCACCCGCCTGCGCCACTTGGTAGTTGGTTGGCATCAGCGGCCCTCCTCGGCCGCCGCCTCGCTGTCGAGTGCAGGCGTGTAGACATCCCGAGGGCTCACGATGCCTTCCTCTTCCAGCGGGCCTCGGCCGCCTTGCGGGCTCGCAGGGTCGTCGCGGTCTCCGAACAGGGGAGGTCGAGATGGCTCAGAATCCGGGTCAGCGCAACCTTGGACTGTCGGGCCTCGCCAACCGCCTGATTGAGCACCCGGGTCCCAGCCCGGCCCTCGATCCTGACCCCCGCCAGGTCGATGTCAGCTTCGAGGCGATCGATGTCAGCCGCCAGCGTTGAGGCGAGATCGAGGATGGCCTCCTCCCTTTCATCCCACTCCTTCCCCACCGGCAGGGAGTCCCTGAGCGCCTCCACGCGAGCCTCGTGGGAGCCCTTAGAACCGCTCACCGCTCAACTCTGACGTAAGCACAGATGGTGGGTGTCGGACGGAAACCGGCGGTTTTCCCAACACTTCCTCACAAATCGTGACCCTCCCCTCCGGTAGGCGCGAGATACTGGCCAGGCGAATGTCACTGTTCCGCGTTGCCTTCGACACTAGATGGCGTGGAGACTTCGACACGCTGGATGAGGCAGTCGAGTGGGCGGAAGAAGTCTCGCTTACTGGGCGAATGACATGGGTGATCGAGAGGCGGTGGCCGCTCCGATATCGGTTCCGGGCAGCCTTCCCCAGGGAGCGGGCTGAGGAGGCGGAAGCGATCTGGAACGGTTGGCGGGGATATACCCCGCCCGGTTAATGCAGCGTTTGGTGCGCGGACCCCGGAGTTATGAGCATCTGCACCAGGAAGGCCAACAGGGGGAGCAAGACGATCACTTTGACCAGCACGATCCAGAAGACGCGCCAGTCGATCCATCCCTTCTTCTCTTCCATTACCACGGCTTATGCCAGCAACTGGTCGCGATGCCAGGCCGCCGGGCTGTCGGAGTAGGCGATGTCGGAGGAGAACGTGGAGGTCGTACGGCGCGTGTTCGAGAACGCCCAGACGGCCTACGAGCACGGCCATTTCCAAGAATCTCTCTCGGTCGAGGCAGGACTTCTTGACCCCGACTTCGAGTTGGTTCCCGCCCCCGAATTGACGACGGAGCACTATCGCGGGTACGACGGGTGGGAGAGGTTCATGCAGAATTGGACCGAGGGCTTCGATCAGTGGT
>DATIDP010000162.1:0-5349 GCA_035456265.1 Solirubrobacterales bacterium
AAGCGCTGCCCGCCGGCGTCGGGCGACGTCATCGCCCTGATCTCGAGGTCCGCGACGTCGCGGACGTCGACGAAGTTGAAGCCCAGCCTCGGCACCCCAGGCAACCCCTTCAGCAGGCGCTCGACCGCCTGGAGCGAGTACGAGAGGTCGTCGTGCAGCACCGGGCCGATGATCGCGCCCGGGTTGACCACCGCCAACCGGTCCTCCGCGTCGCGCTCCCGAACCAGGTCCCACGCCGCCCGTTCGGCGATCGTCTTGGAGCGCACGTAGGGCGTCAGGCTCTGATCGTCCGGATCGGTCCAATCGTCCTCGTTGAGAGCTCGTTTCTCCGAGCCCTTGGCCAGCCGGACGGCGGCGATCGAGGAGGTGACGACCACCCGCTGCGCCCCGTGGTCGAGCGCCTTGCCGAGGACGCGCAGCGTTCCCTCGCGCGCCGGGCGGATCAGCTCGTCTGGGTCCTTCGGCTGGTTGGGAGGGAAGGGCGAGGCCACGTGGAGGACGTAGGCGCAGCCCTCGATGACGTTGTCCCAGTGCTCGTCGCTCAGCAGGTCGGCCTGATGGATGGTGAGGTGATGGGCGGGATCCACCTGTGAGGCGACCGCATCGTGCACCTCGGGCTCGCGTGCCGCGTTCCGGACCGTCGTCCTGACGCGATAGCCGCGCCTGATCAGCTCGACGATGCACCAGCCGCCCAGATAGCCGGACCCGCCGGTGACCAGAACCGTCTTGCCATCTCCCTCCGCCATCGGCCTACTCCATCACACCGGTGGCGCGTGCCGGCGCCATCGCCTCGATCGACCGATCCGGCTTGGCGAACAGCACCTGCACGTCACGCAGCCGCCGCTCACGGAAGCCGGCCTCGCTCATCGCCAGCCAGAGCGTCCAGAGACGGCGGAACGGCTCGTCGTAGCCGAGCTCGGCCGCCAGGTCCGTGTTGGCGATGAAGCGCTGGCGCCAGAGCTCCAGCGTGTGGGCGTAGTGCGCCCCGATCTCCTCAAGCCAGACCATGCTCATGTCCGTCTCGCGCGCCACGCAGCGCTCGATCACCTCGACGGAGGGCAGGCAGCCTCCCGGGAAGATCAGCGTGTTGGAGAAGCTCCGCGCCGTCTTTTCGACCTCGTAGAGGCGGTCGTCGATGACGATCGCCTGCAGGAAGAAGAGGCCGTCGGGTTCGAGCAGCTCGGAGCAGCGGCGGAAGAAGGCGTCGAAGTACTGCCAGCCGACGGCCTCGATCATCTCCAGGGAGACCAGCTTGGTGTAGCGGCCGCGCAGGTCGCGGTAGTCGTCGAGCAGCACCGTCACACGGTCCTCCACGCCGGCATCCTGGATCCGCCGCAGGGCCCCCTCGCGCTGCTCCAGGGAGATCGTGGTCGTTGTTACACGGCAGCCGTAGTTGCTCGCGGCGTACGCCGCCATCGCCCCCCAGCCGGTCCCGATCTCCAGCAGATGGTCCTCGGGGCCGAGTTCCAGGGCCCTGCAGATCCGCTCCAGGCGGTGCTCCTGCGCTTCCGCGAGCGTCGCGTCCGGATGGGGGAAGACGGCCGACGAGTACATCATCGACTCGTCGAGGTAGAGGGCAAAGAGGTCGTTACCGAGGTCGTAGTGCGCGGAGATGTTGCGTCGCGCCGCACGACGGCTGTTACGCGGCACTCGCCAGAGCGTCCGCTGGAGCGGCGCGAGCACCGGGTGGAGGCGGCGGCGCCAGCGGTCGAGGGCCCCCATGTTGCGGACCGCGATCCGGACGAGCGCAACGAGGTCCTCGCAGTCCCAGACGCCGTCGCGGTACGCCTCGCCCAGGCCGACGCTGCCGCCGAGCATCGCCCGATAGAAGCGCGGGGAATGGACCCGAACCGTGGCGCGGGGTTCCGTGTCGGGCGAGCCGAAGCTGAGCCGTTGACCGCTCGATGTCGGCTCGATCAGGTCGAGCCGCCCGTCGCGAATGCCCGCCAGAGCCCGGAGAGCCAACCGCCTGCAGGCGCTCTCGATCGCGGTCATCACGCGCAGCCTACGCCTCGGCAGGGGCTCTCGCAGGGAGGGATCGGCGGGACGCTTACCCTTGTCGCATGACCAGGGTCAAGGTCTGCGGAATGACGAACCTCGCCGATGCCGAGCACGCGGCGAACCACGGGGCCTGGGCGATCGGGCTGATCCACCACCCCGAGAGCCCGCGCTGCGTCCGGCCCGATGCCGCTGCGGAGATCGGCCGGGCGCTGAAGCGGCGCTGTGAGATCGCCGGTGTATTCGTCAACTCCCCGCTCGACGAGGTGATCGACGCCGCGGAGCGGGAGAACCTCACGCTGCTCCAGTTCCACGGCGAGGAAGGCCCCTCGTTCTGCGTCGAGGCCCGCCGCCGCACCGGCGCCAAGGTGATCAAGGCGATGCGCGTCACCAGCGCCGCGGACGTGAGGGCCGCCGAGGCGTTCCGCACGGACTTCCATCTCTTCGACGCCTACTGGCACGGGATCCACGGCGGGACCGGTCAGAGCTTCGACTGGGACCTCGTCGCGAAGCGGCGCTCGAAGGTTCCGATGATCCTGGCGGGTGGGCTGACGGCCGAGAACGTCGGTGAGGCAATCGAACTGGTCAAGCCGTTCGCCGTCGACGTCGTCAGCGGCGTGGAGGCCGAGCCGGGCCGGAAGGACCCCGCCGAGGTCGAGGCGTTCCTGGAGGCTGCAGGCGTCCAGGTGCCCTCGCGAGCGGCGCGATGAGCCCGGCGGTCGAGGAACGTTTCGGTCCCTACGGGGGGCGGTTCGTCCCCGAGACGCTGATCGCCGCTCTCGACGAGCTCAGCGCCGCCTGGGCCGAGGCCCGCGAGGACGAGGGGTTCCAGTCGGAGCTGGCCGGGCTGATGCGCGACTTCGTCGGCCGCCCGACGCCGCTCTATCTCGCCGAGCGCCTCTCGGAGCGGGTCGGCCGCCGCGTGTACCTGAAGCGGGAGGACCTGGCCCATACGGGCGCGCACAAGATCAACAACGCCGTCGGCCAGGCCCTGCTTGCTCGCCGCATGGGCAAGGCGCGGGTGATCGCGGAGACCGGCGCCGGCCAGCACGGCGTCGCCACGGCGACCGCCTGCGCCCTCTTCGGGCTCGAGTGCGCCGTCTACATGGGTAGCGAGGACATCCGCCGCCAGGCTCCGAACGTAGAGCGGATGAAGCTGCTCGGCGCAGAGGTCATTCCGGTCGACGCGGGTGCCAGGACGCTGAAGGAAGCGGTCAGCGCGGCGATCCGCGACTGGGTCGCCTCGGTCGAGAACACGCACTACGTGATCGGCTCGGTCGTCGGGCCGGCTCCGTATCCGGCTCTGGTCCGGGACCTTCAGCGGGTGATCGGCGACGAGGCCCGCTCCCAGGCGCTCCAGGCCGAGGGCTCGCTGCCGCAGCGCGTGATCGCCTGCGTCGGCGGCGGCTCGAACGCCATCGGCAGCTTTCACGCCTTCCTCGACGACCCGGTGGAGCTGATCGGCGTGGAGGCCGGTGGAGAGGGCATCGAGACGGGCCATCACGGCGCCTCGCTGGCGGCGGGCGGCACCGGGGTGCTCCATGGCGCCCTCTCCGCCGTGCTCGAGGACGAGCAGGGCCAGATTCTCGAGGCCCACTCCGTCTCCGCCGGTCTCGACTACCCCGGCGTGGGGCCCGAGCACGCCCACCTGCGTGACTCCGGGCGGGCGACCTATGACAACTCCACGGACGCCGAGGCGCTGCGCGCCTTCCGCGAGCTGGCGCGGCTGGAGGGGATCATCCCGGCGCTCGAGCCCAGCCACGCCATCGCCTGGCTCCTTGCCCAGCATGACGCGGCCACCTCCGCTTCGCATCCGGGGGCGGCGGGCGGAGGCGGCGACGGCTTCGACGTCCTCACGCTGAGCGGTCGCGGCGACAAGGACATGGACGAGGTGGCCGCGAAGCTCGCCGATCTCCATGGCTGAGACCGCAACGAGATCGATCGGTGCCGCCTTCGACGCCGCTCGGTCCGGGGGGCGCGCTGCGCTGATGCCGTACCTGATGGGCGGCTTTCCGGACCAGGAGACCGCGACCGCGGTAGCCGGCGCCTACGCCGACTCGGGGGCCGATCTGATCGAGCTGGGCGTGCCCTTCTCCGACCCCCTGGCGGACGGCCCGACGATCCATGCAGCCGATACCGCCGCGCTCGCGGCCGGGGCCACGCTCGATTCGGTCCTGGAGACCTGCGCCGCGGTGGGCGAACGGGTTCCGGTGGCGCTGATGGTCTACGCCAACATGGTGCTGGCGGCGGACCCGGTGGAGTTTGCCGAGCGGGCGGCCCAGGCGAAGGCCTCGGGCGTGATCGTCCCCGACCTGCCGCTGGAGGAGCGGGACCCGATCCGGGAGGCGCTCGGGACGCGAGGCCTCGCCCTGATCCCCCTGATCGCGCCGACGACCCCGGCGGAGCGACGCGCACGCATCTGCGCGGATGCCGAGGGGTTCGCCTACCTCGTCTCGACGGTGGGCGTGACCGGGGAGCGCGAGCAGCTGCCGGCCGAGCTCACCGACCTGATCGCGGCCGCGAAGGAGGAGGCGAGCGTGCCGGTGGCGGTCGGCTTCGGCATCTCCACCCCCGAGCAGGCGGCAACGGTCGGCAGGCACGCCGACGGCGTGATCATCGGCACGAGGCTCGTCCGAGCCGTCGGGGACGCTCCCGGTCGAGATGCCGCCGTGGCCGCCGTGACGGACTTCCTGCGCGACACTCGCGACGCGCTGGCCGGATAGGCTTCGGCCCGTGCAAGTGGTCCTCTTCACGGTGCTCGGCGCCTGCGTGATGGTGATCGCCTACGCCCTGGGGATTCCCGGGCCCGTCTGCGGCCTGCTCTTCCTGGGCGGCGTCTTCACCGGAGCTCTCCTGCGCGTCGCACGCCCGATCATCGATTGGGCCACCCGGCCGTAGGCGGCCGTCAAAGGAGCTGCGCCTCGCCCGGAGCGAGGCCGAGCCGGCCCGCGCAAGCCACGAACCCCACACGGAAACGGCGCACGAGGCGGCCCATCAGCGCGGCTGTCTCTGCGCCCAGCTCATCGCCCTGCGAACCGGCTGGGCCGTGCGGTCCCGGCGCCGACCGCGGCGGTCCTCGACGTAGGCTGTCCACGTGCCGAGCGAGAGCTTCCAGGTTCGGGCGGTCGGCAGGGTCGAATCGCCCCTCGCCGAGATGGACTCCGCGCCCAGGCAGGGGGACGAGGGGGCGCCCGACGTCTGGATCGAGTTCGAGCCGGGCGTGGTGGACGCTCTGGAGGGAGTTCAGGTCGGCGACCGGGTCGTGATCGTGACCTGGCTCGACCGCGCGAACCGAGAGGTGTTGACCGTTCATCCGCGGGGTGACGTCTCGCGGCCGGAGACGGGCGTCTT
>DATIDP010000163.1:0-9457 GCA_035456265.1 Solirubrobacterales bacterium
GTGCCTCTTATCCGACCCCACGAAGTAGAGCATGCCTTTGGCGGCAGTCAGCGACCCGCCCAAGCCGCCGCCGGGCGGTCTTCCCTTGACGAGGGTCGTTCCTTGTGGGGTGCCGTCGCTTCGCCACAGCCCTCCCCCGGCGCCGAAGTAGAGGACCCTCCCCTTGACGACGATGGGCGGGAAGATGCCGCCCCCGCTTTCTTTGATGAGGGTCGTGCCGGCCTCGGTGCCGTCGCTTCGCCACAGCTCGTTGGGAATGGGACCGGGTCCGAGGGATGCTGTGAAGTAGAGGGCGCCGCCCGCTGACGTGGGTTGGAGGTAGAGGGAGCTCCCCGGGCCGAAGTCCTTGACCATCGTCGTGCCGGCCTCGGTGCCGTCGCTTCGCCACAGCGCGCTGCCTTGGAAGTTGGCGTCGCCGGCGCTGAAGTAGAGGGTCCCGTTGAAGTCGGTGAGTCCCAAGGTGTTGACGAAGTGGGGCTTGACCAGGCTCGTCCCCGCCTCGGTGCCGTCGCTTCGCCACAGGTCTGAGTAGAAACCACCGAAGGCGCCGAAATACAGGGTGCCGTTGACGTTGATGAGGGGGAAGACGCCCTGGTTCGGGAACCGCTTGACCAGGGTCGTCCCGGCATCGGTGCCGTCGCTTCGCCACAGCTCCCCGGGCGGCTGGTTGCCGTCGAAGGCGTCGAAGTAGAGCGTGCCGTTGACGTCGGTGATCTGGCCGGGCCCGCCGGAGCCTGAACCGGGGTTGATGTCCTTGACCATCCTCGTCCCCCGCGCCGTGCCGTCGCTGCGCCAGAGCTCGGCCCCGTGGACGCCGTCGTCGGCACTGAAGTAGATGATGCGGTTAACGGCCGTGATCCCGGAGAGGTTGCTCCAGCCCCGACCGGGATTGATGTCCTTGACCATCCTCGTCCCCCGCGCCGTGCCGTCACTGCGCCAGAGCTCGAAGCCGTGCTTGCCGTCGTCGGCGCTGAAGTAGAGGGTCCCGCGGACGTCGGTGAGCTCGCCCCCGTTGTAGTGGCAGCCACAATTGCTGTAGATGGCGGTGATGCTGGGGGAGTGACCCGGCCTGATGTCCTTGACCAGCACGGCCCCGCGGTGCGCGGCTGCCTGGGCGCCTGAGGTCGATAGGAGCATCCCGCACGCGCCGATCAGCAGAGAGAGCCCAAACGCGAGCATCGGTGGACGTTGAAAAGAGGGCTTCACTCCGTGGACTCCATAAGCCTCTATCAACGCTAACCCCGCGAATCCCCATCCGGATCGGTGTTGCCGACCCATCCGGGCGGCAGGCGCCCATTGCCGGATCGCCCTCGAGTTCGACCCGCTGCTTGCAGTCGGCCTGCCTGGGCCGCTCTACGCTCCGAGCGTTGATCGTCCCTGGGACATGAGATGAGCTTCGAGCAGACGATGGATGACGTAGCGAGGGCGGTGGAGATCCTCGGGGTCGCAACCCTTCTCGTGGGCCTGGCGGCCGCCCTGGTGAACGGCGGTCGGGGCCTGCTCCAGGGCAAAGGCGCAGAAGACGCCTACCGGACGGTCCGAGCCGTCTTCGCCCGCAGCATCCTGCTCGGGCTGGAGTTCCTGGTGGCGGCGGACATCATCAGGACCGTCGCCGTCCAGCCCTCGCTGGAGAACGTGGCCGTCCTTGGACTGATCGTTCTCATCAGGACGTTCCTCAGCTTCTCGCTCGAGGTTGAGCTCGAGGGTCGCTGGCCATGGGCTCGCGCCTCCAACGGACCATCTGGAACAGCGTCGCGTGCGCCCGGGGAGTCCGGTTAGCGTTAAGAGGCCGCGGCCTCGCGGTGCGGCAGCTTCCAGTCCGGGCGCACGAAGTGGCAGGTGTAGCCGTACGGGTAGCGCTGCAGGTAGTCCTGGTGCTCCGGCTCGGCCTCCCAGAACGGGCCGGCCTCGCTCACCTCGGTGACCACCTTGCCGGGCCAGATGCCGGAGGCATCGACGTCGGCGATCGTGTCCTCGGCGACCTTGCGCTGCTCGTCGGTCGTATAGAAGATCTCCGAGCGGTAGCTCGAGCCGATGTCATTGCCCTGGCGATCCTTGGTCGTCGGATCGTGGATCTGGAAGAAGAACTCGAGCAGGTCGCGATAGGAGATCCGCTCGGGGTCGAAGACGATCTCGACGGCCTCGGCGTGGCCGGGATGGTTCCCGTAGGTCGCGTTCTCGTTCTCCCCGCCGGTGTATCCGACGCGGGTCGAGATGACGCCGTCGCGCTGGCGAAGCAGCTCCTGCGCGCCCCAGAAGCAACCCCCGGCGAGGATGGCGGTCTCGGTGTTGTTCGTCACGGCGCGGCTCCTTCCGTTTGAAGTCATTTCAGCCGTACCCCACAGTCCATCGTAGAGGCGTCCCGTTACGGGGCCGGCGGGCTCAGATCGGCAGCGGCTGACGGGACCAGGGCATCAGCACCTGCTTGATCCGGCGCCAGCGATGGCGCCGCAGGGCCTTGTGGACGAGCTTCTTGTCGTGGGGATAGGTGAGGACCTCGTCGGACTCCTCGGGGCTGACCCAGCGGAGCTCATCGACCTCACCGTGCGGCTCGAACTGGCCCTCGACCGGCTCCATCAGCCAGTAGCGGACCAGCTTTCGCCGGCCCTTGCGATCGAGGTAGGAGATCTGGGGCAGCTCGGCGATCGGCTCGCAACGGTACCCGGTCTCCTCCTCGACCTCGCGGAGCGCCGCCTCCTGCCACCCCTCCCCCTCCTCGAGCTTGCCCTTCGGCAACGACCAGTCCGTGTACTTCGGACGATGGATCACGGCGACTTTGGTCCGGCCGTCATCGTCCGGCGCGAGCAGCACACCGCCGGCCGCGCGGATCTCGGGACTGCCGTCCCCGATCTCGAAGTCCTCGCGGCTCACCGATGCAGCCTATCCCGGCCGGCCCGCGTTCCCGCCGGCCTCCGAGAACCGGCGCAGCGCCTCCTTGCCGCCTCCGATGACCGGATCGCCATGCGCGGGCAGCAGGTTGTCGAAGTCCCGGTCCAGGAGCCGCGCGAACGCCGCCCGCACGTTTGCCTTGACGAGGTCGGGATCGTCGCCGAGCAGGTAGTCCGAGACGAAGCGCATCTCGCCGCCGTAGGTGATGATCGCGTCGGCGATCACCAGGGCGCCGGCGCTCCGGATGAAGAGGGCCGTCTCGTCGGGGCAGATGGCGCCGACCTCGAGCGCCTCGATGCCGGGCGCCACCTCATCGCCGAAATCGAATCCCCGGACCTCGGGCCCGACCTCGAACTCGTGCAGGCCCGGCTTGGAGCACTCGATCACGCAGCCGAACTCCTCCGCGAAGCGCTCGGCGTGCCGGAGGTGGTGCCGGTTGCTGAGCAGGATCCGATCCGGTGGTCGCTCGCGAAACGGCTGGAACCCATCGTCCGGCGGCAGCAGCGGATCGATCAGGGCGCCGGACTCCGGCACCCAGTGCGAGCTCACCTCCACCTGGATCTTCGGGTGCTTCGCGGTCCAGCGCCAGACGCCCGGCACGACTTCCTCCATGCCCCCACCTATACCGCGAATACCATCGCCTCGTGCGCACGCTCGGCATCGACCTCGCGGCGCAGCCCGCCAACACCAGCGCCTGCACGATCGACTGGGGGCCGGGACGGCCGATCGTCTCCGAGCTTCGCTCCGGGCTCCCTGACGACACCCTGCTCGATTCGATCGAGGACGCCGACAAGGTCGCGATCGACGCGCCGTTCGGCTGGCCGGACGAGTTCGTCGAGGCCATCAGCGCCCACCGCAACCGGTCGGGCTGGCCGGGAAGCGGCGAGGACCAGGACCTCTATCGCTTCCAGCTCAGCTTCCGGGCGACGGACCGCCGGCTGATCGAGCGCGGGGCCCGCAGGCCGCTGAGCGTCTCGACCGACCTGATCGGCGTCGTCGCGATGCGCTGCGCCTTCCTGCTCGACCGGCTGGCGGCGCGCGGGGAGCCGGTCGACCGGGCCGGTTCCGGAAGGGTGGTCGAGGCCTACCCCGCCCCCGCCCTCACCAGCTGGGGCCTCTCGCCGGTCGGCTACAAGAGCCGGGTCGGCGCGGCGCGCCTTCCGCAGCTGCTCGCCCAGCTCCAAGAGGGACTCGGCACGATCGAGATGACCATGCAGCAGCGAGAGCTCGCGAGCTCCGATCACAACAGCTTCGACGCGCTCGTGTGCTCGCTCGTCGCCCGGGCCGCGGCGCTCGGCCTGACGGAGCCGCCCGAACCCGGCGGCCAGGCCGACCGGGCCACGCGAGAGGGTTGGATCCACGTGCCGACGAACCCGCTTGCCCACCTGCTGGAGACGTGACTGCCGACGACAAGGGGAAGCTCTCGCTGCCCGAGGTCGCCGGAGAGATGTGGGCCGTCTACCGGCAGCATTGGACGTTCCTCGTCCCGGCGGCCATCGTGGTGCTCCTTCCCCAGTCGATCGCGGATGGCTTCCTCGAGGGCTTTCACGTCGAGCATCTGAGGACCGTCGCGGACTTCGCAACCGTGGGCGCGGCCCTGCTGACCGCCGCGGTCAATCTGTTCGGGCAGGCGGTCTACGCCGGGCTCGCGGCGGCCGCCGTGATCGAGTGGCGCGCCGGCCGGCCGCTGCCTCCGCTCTCCGACCTGATTCGCGCGATGCCGCTCAAGCGCCTGATCGTGCTGGACATCGTGATCACCGTGCTGGCTGCGATCGGGTTCGTTCTCCTGATCGTCCCCGCTCTGATCGTGCTCACCTACATCGGGATCTCGCCGGCTCTCATGAAGATCGAGCACCTCGGGGTCCAGGAATCGCTGTCGCGCAGCATCCGGCTGGTCCGGGGTCGAGCTCGCCAGGTCTTCGTGATCGCGATCGGCGCGATCGTGATCACCGAGCTGGCGGTGCAGCTGGTCGCGATCCCCTTCACCGGTGTCGCGGTGCTGTCGGTGGTGAACCTGCTCGCCGAGGGGATCTTCCAGCCGATCGAGGGTCTGGCGATCGCACTGGTGGCGATCCACCTGCTCGAGCTGCACGGTCAGGCGCCGGCCCCCGACGCGATGGCCCGCGCCCTCGTCGGCGAGCACGAGTGAGCGTCCGGGAACAAAACGGGCCGTCCCCCTAGGACGGCCCGTGTGAGTCGAATCTGGCGGCGGGCGGGTTGTCCCTGCCTTTGAATGGTTTCCTGCTCCCCTTGGCGAGGGCCATTCTTCCCGCCGTCCGGCCGCGCGTCATCGGGGCGAACTGCGGCACTTCACTAGGTAGTTCCTCCCATCCCCAATACCAATGAAAAGGGGCCGGAGCACTTGGCTCCGGCCCCCACTTCCCCAGCTTCGGGCGCGCTGGTCGCGCCCAGCATTGCTTCAGGCGGGCGGTCAGTCGTTCGGGTTGCGGTCCCTGCCGACGGTGTCCTTCACCTTGTCGGCGACGTCGCCGACCTTGTCCTTCACGCTCGAGGTGGCCCGGTCGACCTTGCCCTCACGCTTCAGCTTCTCGTCATCGGTCAGGTCGCCGGCCGCCTCCTTCGTACGACCCTTGGCCTCATCGATGTGCTCACCCATTGTCGGTGTCTCCTTTGTCAGTTCAATCGTCTGCTCTTCGGTCCCACTACGCGTACCCGTCCCTCACTGCGGAAAACGGCGTGACAGGGACGCCCGCGGGCGGCATGATCAGCCCATGGGCAAAGCGACCAGGGAGCGCCTCAGCCAGGACGACGCCCAGATCCTGCGCCTGGAGTCGGCCGTGATCAAGGGCCACACCGGCAAGGTCGTGGTCATTGCCCCCGGCTCGGACGGGCGCGCGCTCTCCATTGAGCGCCTTCGCGATCAGGTGGGCGAGCGGATGGCGGCCTTCCCGAGACTCGGCGAGCGGATCGAGGAGCCGCGCTTCGGGCTCGGCCGCCCCGCCTGGGTGGAGGCACCCGACGTCGATCTCACCTGGCACCTCGCCATGGCCGAACGCGCGGATCCCCTCTCGGACGAGGAGCTCCGCCGAGCGGTCGGCGAGCTTATCTCCGAGCGGCTCGACCACACCCGCCCGCTCTGGCGGCTCGACGCGCTGCCCCTGACCGGCGAGCGGGTCGCGCTGGTGGGGCGCATCCACCACGCGATGGCGGACGGCGTCAGCGCGATCCGCCTGCTCGCCGGGGTGCTCTGGGACGCGAACGGTGAGCCGGCCCAGCCTTCGGATCGCAAGCAGGCCGGCACGGTGTCCAGGTCGGGTGGCGAGTCCAGCTCACCCGGAGCGCGTCCCGCCGCGCCCGAGGCGCGCGAGACGCGGATCGTGGTGCGTCTCCCCTCGGCCCTCTGGCGCGAGCTCCGACCCGGCCGGGACACGAAGCTCGACCAGCACATCGGCCCGGCGCGCGAGGTCGCCTGGACGAGCTTCCCGCTCGAGCGGCTGAAGCGCATCGGCCACGGCGCCGCCGGGCATGCGACCGTGAACGACGTCGTGCTCGCGGTCGTCGCCGGAGCCCTGCGCCGCTGGCTGCCGCAGGCCGGCGGGATCGCCGACGACCTCCGCGTCCAGTGCCCCGTCTGCCTCCATGCCCGCGAGGAGGCGGAGGGGCAGCTCGGCAACCGCGACTCCTTCATGAACCTGGACCTGCCGATCTCGGAGCCCGACCCGGCGGCGCGGCTGCGGACGATCAACACGGAGACCAGCGAGCGGAAGCTCGACCACGACCCCGATGCCCTCTACGCCTTCTTCCACGCGCTCGGCCGCTTCCGGCCGCTCTACCGCGGGGTGACCAGGCTGACCTCGGGTCCGCGCGAGTTCGCGCTCTCCGTCTCGAACGTGCCGGGGCCCAGGCGGCGGCCGCTCGTGCTCGGCCACGCGATCGAGCAGTTCTGCTCGTTCGCCGAGCCCGCCGATCGCCACGCGCTGCGGCTGTCGATCGTCTCCCTCGGGGGCGAGCTGGCGTTCGGCCTCTGCTCGGACCCCGACGCGATCACGGACCTCGACCGCCTGCGCGGCGCCCTGGCCGACTCGATCGGCGAGCTGGAGGTCGCCGTCTGATGCCAGCCAGGGCGAAGCCGAAGGGTTCCAAGGGGTCGCTCGCCGAGTACGAGCGCAGGCGCGACTTCTCGAAGACGAAGGAGCCCAGCGGCCGGAAGAGGAAGGCCAAGGCGAAGCGGAAGCACCCGCGCTTCGCGTTCCAGAAGCACTCGGCAACCTCGGAGCACTACGACCTTCGGCTGGAGGTCGACGGCGTCCTCGCCTCCTGGGCGATTCCGAAGGGCCCGTCGCTGGATCCACGCGACAAGCGGCTCGCGATGCGCACGGAGGACCATCCGCTCGAGTACCTCGAATGGGAGGGCGTGATCCCGGAGGGGCAGTACGGCGCCGGGCCGATGATCGTCTGGGACCGGGGCGTCTTCCAGAACATCTCGGAGACCAAGCGCGGCGAGCCCATGGACCTTCCCACGGCGATCGAGAAGGGCGACGTGAAGCTCTTCATGCTCGGCGAGAAGGTCAAGGGCGCCTACGCCCTGGTCCGCACGGGACCGCCGTCGGATCGCGAGAAGTGGCTGCTGATCAAGAAGCGCGACGAGGGCGCGGACGCGCGGCGCCGGCCGACCTCGTCGCAGCCCGAATCGGTGCTCAGCGGCCGCACCATCGAGCGGGTGCTGGAGGAGGAGGCCGAGCCCGGCCAGTTCCAGCGCCACCGCGCCCGGCGACGGACCCGGCGCTAGTCTGCCCCCATGGCCACCGCGGCCGAGGCAAGGACGCTTCAGAACTACATCGCGGGACGCTGGGTCGACGCCGCCGCCGGCGAGGCGCTCGACGACCGCGACCCGGCGACCGGCGAGCTCGCGGCGCGTGTTCCGCTCTCGGGTGCCGCCGACGTCGACGCCGCCGTGCGCGCCGCCAGCGACGCCCAGCCCGCCTGGCGCGAGGTCCCGCCGCAGGAGCGGGCGCGCGCCGTGCTCGCCCTGCGCGACGCGCTGGTGCGGAACCGGGAGGAGATCAGCGCGCTCGTCACGGCCGACATGGGCAAGACCCTGGCCGACGCCGATGGCGAGGTCGGGCGTGGGATCGAGTCCGTCGAGTCGGCGGCGGCGATTCCCCACCTGCTCAAGGGCGAGACGCTCGAGGGGGTCGCGACCGGCCTCGACGTCGAGCTCGTCCGCCAGCCGGTCGGCGTGGTCGCCGCGATCACCCCGTTCAACTTCCCGGCGATGATCCCGCTCTGGTTCCTGCCCTACGCGGTCGCCTGCGGCAACGCCTTCATCCTCAAGCCGTCGGAGCGCGACCCGCGGCCCTCGACCCGGATCTGCGAGCTGATCGGCGAGGAGGAGATCTTCCCGCCGGGCGTCGTCAACCTGGTCCATGGCGGCCGTCAGGCCGTGGAGGGGATCCTCGGCCACGACGGCGTCGACGCGATCTCGTTCGTCGGGCAGGCCAGCACGGCCCGCCTGATCGCCACGCGGTCGGCCGAGACCGGCAAGCGGGTGCAGGCCCTCGGCGGAGCCAAGAACTCGATGATCGTCGCCGAGGACGCGAATCTGGACAGCGCCGTGCCGGCGATCATGGGATCTGCCTTCGGCGCGGCGGGCCAACGCTGCCTGGCCGGGTCGGTCTGCGTGATCGCCGGCGACGAGAACCGCCAGGCGGAGGTGCGGGATGCCCTGCAAAGCGCGGCCGAGGCGCTCACCACCGGTCCCGGCGCCGACCCAGGGACGGACGTCTGCCCGATGGTCGCGCCCGAGGCGCGCGAGCGGGCCGAGGCGGCGGTCGCGACCGCAGAATCCGAGGGCGCAACCGTCCTGCTCGACGGCCGCATCGGCGGGGGCGAGGCCGGCGCCATGCTCGGCCCGACCCTGGTCGAGGTCTCGGACCCGGAGTCCGAGCTGGCGAGGGAGGAGATCTTCGGCCCGATCCTCGCGCTGGTGTCCGCGCCCGACCTGGACGCCGCGATCGAGTTCGCCAACGGCTCGCGCTACGGCAACGCGGGATCGATCTTCACCACCTCCGGCGCCGCCGCCCGGGCCTACCGCTGGGGCATCGAGGCCGGCATGCTCGGGGTCAACATCGGCGTCCCCGCGCCGGTCGCCTGGTTCCCCTTCTCGGGGTGGAAGGACTCGATCGACGGCGACCTGCACGCCAACGGCAAGGACGCGGTCGACTTCTACACCCGCAAGAAGGTCGTCACCAGCCGCTGGTAGTCCGGCCCTAGGCCTGGCCGATCAGCGCGCCGGTCACCGCGACGATCAGCCCGCCCATCGTCACCTGCACGAGCGAGCTGCGCAACGAGACCTTCAGGAAGCGCTTGCGGACCCAGGCGATGGCGACGAGCTCGCCGGCGACCGTGATCGAGGCGAGGATGAGCGCGGTGTGCAGGTCGCTGATCACGAAGGGCAGCGCGTGGAACGCGCCGCCGAAGAAGGTGGCGCCGCCCGTGATCCATCCGCGGGAAAGCGAGGTGCCGCGTCCGGTGAGCTCGCCGTCGTCTGAGAGCGCCTCCGAGAGCCCCATGCTGATCCCCGCCCCGAGCGCCGCGGCGAGGCCGA
>DATIDP010000164.1:0-35150 GCA_035456265.1 Solirubrobacterales bacterium
AATCCGGGCCCGAAGACCCCGACGGCGGGGAATAGTCGTCCCGGAGAGTAGGCCTCTCGAGGGTACGAGAGGGGTACATCAGCTTGGGCACAAGGGGGTATTCGCGGGTAAGCCAAATCCCCGGAACCCGACGAATTGCAGGACTTTCGTGCCCGACCGTACCCGGCCGTTTTCGCCCCGAGGCGCCTCCTAAGGAGTAGGCCCCAGGTTCGAATCCTGGTCGGGGCGCTTCTCCGCAGCACTCGCACGCGCAAACCCGCCACTGCGGGCACGACGCCTGCTTCCCGCCGTCGGCGTGTTGATCGCCGTGGTGATGATCCTGGCCGTCTTCTTCGACTTTGGCCAGATCTCGCGCCTGCGGGCCGACGCGTTGGCCTCGATGGGCTACGTGACGAACTGGGAGCTGATCTCCAGCCACCAGTCCTACTTCGAGCAGTTCGCGCGGCCATCCCTGTTCCGCCACCTCTGGTCGCTGGCGGTCGAGGAGCAATTCTATCTGCTCTGGCCGATCGTCTTCGCGGCCTGCATGACGCGCTTCGGCCACCGGCGGCTGCTCGTCGGGGTGATCGCCGGCGCGCTCGCCTCCACCCTCCTGATGCTGGTCCTCTTCGACCCGGCCAACCCCAACCGGGTCTTCTACGGCACCGACACGCGGGCCACACCGCTCCTGGTCGGAGTCGCGCTGGCCTTCCTCTGGCACCCCGACCGGCTGCGCGCGACGACCGGCCGCCTCGCCCCCGCCGTCCTCGACGCGATCGGCGCGTTCGGCCTGTCGATGGTCGTGATCACCTTCATGACGGTTCACGACTACGACCTCTCGCTCTATAGCGGAGGCTTCCTGCTCCTCTCGCTCTGGAGCGCGCTGCTGATCGCCGCCCTGGCCCATCCGGCGGCCCAGATCGGGCGGGTCGTCGGCAATGCCGCGATGCGCTGGCTTGGCCTGCGGAGCGATAGCTTCTACCTCTGCACTGGCCGGTCCTCGCGCTCACCCGGCCGGGGATCGACGTCTCCATCCCCTCGGCCCCGCTCTTCGTCCTCCAGCTCACGGCCACCACGGCGCTGGCCGATCTCTCGTATCGCTTCGTCGAGCAGCCGTTCCGCCGCTCGAGGAGCTGGCGCCGCCCGGACTGGCTGCGGATCGGCAGGGTCGGGCTCGCCGTCGGCGTGACGATCGTCGTGATCGTCGTTGGCTGGTCGGGGATCGCACCCAGCGGTCACCCGGGCGAGGTCGGCCCGGCCTCCGCGCAGATCACCCCCACAAGCCAGAACGTCCCGACGGGCAAGAGCCATCCGGAGGTGCTGGCGCTGGGCGACTCGGTGATGGTCGATGCCCGCGCCGGGCTCGCCCGGCGGCTGGGTCCCGGGCTCACCCTCGATGCGGCGGTCGGCCGGCAGCCCGGGGAGATCACCGCGCTACTCAACGCCTACGCGACCTCCGTTGGGCTCCCCGACTACGTCGTCATCCAGACGGGGAACAACGGGCCCGTCTACAGCGACGACCTGATCGCGCTCCACGCGGCCCTGCAGGGGGTGCCGCACGTCTTCCTCGTGAACGTCGACGTGCCGCGGAGCTGGCAAGGAGAGGTCAACTCCATCCTGGCCGAAGCCGCGCGCAGCTGGGGCCAGGCGGAGCTCGTCGACTGGCACTCGATCGCGTCGTCCAAGCACATCACCACCGACGGCGTCCACCTGACCAGCGAGGGGATCACCCTCTACAGCCGGCTGATCGCCCGGGCCCTGAGAGGCACCCCCGGCGATTCGTGAACAGGTCGGCCACCCGCTTGGGGCCTCGGGGTGATAGGACTAGGCCGTGATCTCAACCGTCGCTGTGGGCACGGATGGCTCGGGGACGGCCGGCGAGGCGGTGAAGCAGGCCGCCGAGTTTGCGCGTCGCTTCGACGCGAAGCTCGTCCTGCTCAGCGCGTTCAAGGACGACCCGCCCCCCACTGGGACCGATGAGGCCGAGTGGGCCTACAACCCCGCAGCGCAGCTGCGCGAGATCCTCAGTCGCACCGAGGCCGAGCTGAACGAGCAGGGGATCGAGTGCTCGACCGTCGTCGATGAGGGCGATCCTGCCGACGTGCTGGTCCGACTAGCCGACGAGTGCGACGCGGACGTGCTCGTGATCGGCAACAAGGGCATGCAGCGAAGGGTGCTCGGCAGCGTGCCGAAGTCAGTCGCTCACAACGCCGGCTGCTCGGTCTTCGTCGTCAAGACGACTTAGAGCGGCTCCCCGAGCGCGACTTGGAGCGGCTCCGTGAGCTCGAGCCGTTCTTTCTGCTCGAACCGTTCCTGCTGCTCGAGCGGCTGCGCGAACCGCTGGACTTCCGCTCCGTGCGGCGCTTGACCTCACCGTCCTCGATCGTCCCGCGCCAGCCGCCCTCGGCCTCCTCGTCGAGCTCGACGATGGCCTTGAAGCGATGGAGATCGCCGCGCACCGCGCGCTTCGCGAAGCGCATGCCGCGCCCCATCTTCTCCAGCATGCCCTGCGGCTCGAAGTCGAGGCTCACCTCGACGCGTGTGAGGCGAGGAGCGAGCTCGTGGAAAGTGACGACCCCGGTGTGGGACAGACCCTCGGAAACGTTCCACTCGATCCGCTCGTCCGGGCGCTGCTCCTGGATCTCCGCCTCAAATCTCCGCGTGAGTCCCCAGACCTTGATCGAGACCGAGATCGTGGTGTCGTCGGCCTGATCGACGCTCTCGACGCGATGCATGAAGTCGGGCCAGTCCTCGAACTGCGTCCAGCGGTTGTAGGCGATCTTGATCGGCACGGCCACGTCGACGGACTGCTGGATCGGCATCCGCCGTCCGCTGCCGCCCTGGCCCGGCGCCGCCCTTCCCTCGCTGTCGCCGTCGTCGTCATCGTCTGAGGAGCCCGGAGTGATCTTGGAAAGCAGCCCCTCGCCCTCGCCCGAGGAGCCCGGAGTGAGCTTCGAGAGCAGTCCCTCACCCTCGCCGTCGTCGGATAGCCCGGGCACCTTCGACGCCACCGCGCTCTTCGCCGCCTGCTTCGCCTGGTCGCCGACGCTCGAGGCCGTGTCCGAGGCCACGTCTGAAAGCTTGTCCTTCGCCTCCCCTCCAAGTTCGGAGACCTTCGGAGCGACACGCTTGGCGATCTGCTCCAAGGCAACCGGCAGGGCCACCAGCCCCACTCCAGCGACGGCCAGCTTCTTGGGGTCGGACAACGGTCCGTCCTTCGACGTCGCCTTCGACGCCTCCTTCAACGCGGTCTGGGACATACGTGCGAGATCAGCCATTGCCTTTCCTTCCTTGGAGTATTGAGCGGTTACCCAGCGCCGAGGACCGCAAACTGCGGCATGCCGAGCGCATCTACTTCCGCAGCAGATCTCGCAGATGCCCGCGCTTCTTGCGCGCGCTTCCCTTGCCCTGGCGGGCGCTGCCCTTGACCCGGCTCCGGTCGCTTCCCGTCAGCGCTCCGGTCGCCTCCCGGATTCGCCCACGGACCTTGTCCAGAGTGCCGCCGGCTTTGTCGCGTCCCTTGCTTCGCATCGGATCACTCCCTTTCGTGCACCCGTACGGCGCTATTTGCGCAGCAGCTTGTAGGTGATCACCGCCCCGGCGGTGCCGACCAAGGCCGCCGCCCCGAGCGCGCGGGGTGCCCCCGGACGGTCGCCGCCGATTCGATCCGCGGCAACTCGCTTGATGAAGTCAAGCATCTGGTCCTCCTTTGACCTTCCGCGTCTCTAGTCCTCGCGCCCCTGGCCTTCTTCCTCTTTCTCGAGCTCGCCTTCGGGCATCCTCGCCCGTGCCCGGGCGGCCCAGCCGACCTCGACGTTTCGGTAGGTGACGCCGGGCTCGACCTCCTCGGGAAGATTGTGGCGTTCGCTGCCGGACTCGGACTCGATCTCGACGTCCTCTATCCGCTCGTCCGATCGGATATGCGTGTGGCCCTCGAACTCCACCTTGGTCTTCGGCTTGCTCCTGAAACGGAGCTTGCGAGCACGTACGGCCGCGCCGATCTCGATGTCCGGCTCACCGCTGGGCGGCCGGTCGCGGCTCATTGCTCCTCGGCGGCCTGCTTGACATCCTTCACGGTGATCCGGCCGTCCGCGCCGCTGCCCTCGAGCTCCCCGAGGTCGATGCCGAACTCCGAGGCCTGGCGGATTGCGGCCTCGGTGGCATTGTGCTCCTCGTTGGCGTTGTGCTTCTCGGCCCGCTTGCGGCGACGTCGCTCGCCCAGCTCCATCACCTTCTCGGTCGCCTTCCGCGTCGCGGCCATCCCGAGGTCCTTGGCCTCCTCCGTCGCGGCGGACCCGATCTCCTTGGCCACCATCTTCGCCGCTTCCTTGGCGAGCTTGGGTCCGGTTATTCCGCCTCCCTCGCCGTCCTGGCCGTCCTGGCCCTGGGCGCCGTTCTGGCCCTGGGCGCCTCCGCCGCCCTGGCCGTCACCACCGGCAAGTCCTCCGAGGGCCCCGCCAAGTCCTCCGGCAGCTTCACCGAGCCCCCCGACTGCCTCTCCGGCTCCTCCGGCAGCTTGGCCGAGCTGGCCCGCCGCTTCGCCGACGCCGCCCGCGGCCTGACCCACTCCTTGGCCGACGCCGCCGACCGCCTGTCCGGCGCCCTCGCCGAGCTGGCCCACGGTCTGGCCGAGACCGCCCGCGAGCTGATCCAGGTTGCCCGCCGCCTGACCGGCGCCCTGACCGACATCGCCCACGGCCTGGCCGGCACCCTGGCCGACGTCTCCGACCGCCTGCCCTGCTCCCTGGCCGACGTCGCCTACGGCCTGCCCTGCGCCTTCTCCGACGTCTCCGACGGCCTGACCCGCCCCCTCGCCGACCTCGCCGACAGCCTCGCCGGCGCCCTCGCCGACGTCGCCGACGGCCTGGCCCGCGGCCTGGCCCACCTGGTCGACTGCGTCGCCCACGCCCTTGCCGATCTCGGGGACGGCCTCGCCGGCGCCCTCGCCGACGTCCTCGACCGCCTCGCCCGCCTCGCCGACCATGTCACCGGCGCCGGCGCCGACGTCCTGAACCGCCTCACTGAGGCTGTGGACGAGCTCCGGATTGCGGTCGATCGTGGTCATCACGCGATCGACGATCGCGGCCACATGATCGAGGCGGACCTTGAGCAGCGCCTGCGCCTCGACGCCCTCGATGTCGATCTCGAGCTTGCCCAGGCGGACGTCCACCCCGACATCGAGGCTGACGAGGTCGAGCACCTGCGCCTTGAGCGCGACATGCGCCTCGAGGTCCGCGAGCTTGAGGTAGATCTTGTCTACCTTGATCACCGGCACGTCGAGCAGGACGTCCGGGTCCTGGCCCGTCTCGGCCAGCGGTGAGGTGGCGTAGTCGCGGTACTCACGCTCGGCCACGGTCGCCCGGCCCTCGACGTTCTTGGCGAAGCGGTACTTCTCGCTCTTCTGGGAGGCGGACCGCGCGTCGGATCGCGGCGACATCGACTTGCCGTTCGAGCTGGAGCGGCTGCGGCGCGAATCAGCACTCGAGCGGCTGCGGCGCGAGCTGCCGGAGCTGCTCCGGCGCGAGCTCGAGCGGGAGGACTTGCTGCGGGTCGAGGAGCCCGACTTCTTCGAGTTGGTAGCCATCAGCCGCCTCCCTGCTTCGCCTGAGCCGCCTGCTGCTGTTGCGCCTGTTGCTGCTGCTGGGGCTGCTGCTGCTGGGGCTGCTGCTGCTGGGGCTGCTGGCCCGTCAGCTGGCCCACTCCCTGCTGGAGGCCCTGACCGACGCCCTGAACCCCCTGGGCGGCACCCTGCCCAAGACCCTGCGCAGCCTGGCCCGCACCCTGGCCGACGCCCTCCACTCCCTGCGCCGCCCCCTGCCCAAGGCCCTGAAGTCCTTGATTCGCGCCCTGGCCGACTTCGCCGAGCGCTTGGCTCGCGCCCTTCCCCACCTCCGGGAGGGCCTGCTTGGCACCCTCGCCGACGCCGCCGAGCGCACGGTTGGCCCCCTCGCCGACGTCGCCGACCGCCGAGCCCGCGCCCTTGCCGATTTCCGGAAGGGCCTCGCCGGCGCCCTCGCCGACGTCCTCGACCGCATCGCCTGACTCGTCGAGCAGATGGCCGGTGCCGCCACCGATCTCCTCGACCGCCTTGCCGACGCCCTCCAGCAGCTCCGGGTTGCGATCGAGCGAGAGCAGCACGCGCTCGAGGATCTTGGTGACGGTGTCGAGCCGCGCCTTGAGCAGCGCCTGCGCCTCGACACCCTCGATCTTCAGCTCGACCTCACCCAGGTGAGCCTGCACCCCGACGCTGACGTTGAGCAGCTTCCGGACCTTGGCGAGTACGGCCACCCGGGCATCGAGGTCATCGACCTCGATGTCGATCTTGTCCACCTTGACGACCGGGATGTCTGCCAGCACATCCGGACCCTCCTGGTTATCCAGGTCCTTCGGATCCACCACCGAATAGTCGGGAAACTCCTCCCGCTTGCGCTTTCGGCTGCGCGAGGAGCTGCGACCGTTGGAGCTGCCGCGGCTCTTGTCCCTCGGCGCCTTGGTGTCCGAATCGCTCTCGACGCGCCTCGATTCCGTTCGCGCTCCGGACCTGTTGTGCGTGGACGAAGATCTGCTCGAGCCGGATGAACGGCTGCGGGAGCGCGCGTTAGACCGGCTGCTCGAGGAAGACGAGCGCTTCCTCGACCTGGATGAGCCCTTCGCACTGCCGGAACGGCTCTTGCTGCTGGACTGAGACTTTCGCTGGGGCATCCTGCCCTTCTCTCCTCCTCTATGACGCAAACTCGTGCTCGGCGCTTACCCGGATACCGGCGTTCAAACACTCGACGCCAGACGGTTCCCAAAACATCTTGCAGCCGTTTCAAATCCTCTGCCCAGCGGTAAGTTCAGGTGACGCCGCTGCGAAAGGCGCAGCTGGCACGGAAGCCAGACGAGGCGAGAAGAGAGGCGAAAACAATGGCCCAGACAACGCGGTCCTCGAGTGGGCGCACAAAACGCAGCGGCTCGAGTTCGAACAGATCGACGAGCCGAAACGGCTCGTCCACCAGATCGAAGAGCACGAAGAGCACCAACTCGCGCGCGGGAAGCACGCGAGGTCGCAGCAGTTCGTCCAGCACGCGAAGCCGGAGCAGCTCGTCGAGGCCCTCGAGCTCCCGTTCGCGCACGACGTCTCGGTCGCGCACGACGTCCCGGGCGCAGACGAGCGGCTCCTCGAATGGCGCGATCGGCAAGGCCGGTGGAAAGGTCGCCGAGTTCGCCTCGAAAGCCAAGACGCCGCTGATGGCGGGCGGGGCGGCACTCGCCGGAATCGCCGGGGGCGTCGCGCTGAAGAGCCGAAACGACTCTCGGCGGCCGCTGAAGGCGCTGCGGAGTGTCCAGCTGCCGAAGTCGCTGAAGAACATGGATCTCGGCAAGGTCGATCTGGACGCGGTCACCTCGGTGGCGCGCCAGGTGCGTTCGATAGGCGAGCAGGTCGGGGACGTCGCCGACACGGTCGACAAGACCCGCAAGAAGCACAAGTAGCGACGCAGGCAATGGTTGCCTGACAGGGCCCGCGGCGGCGGCGCGTGGAATAGTCCGCGCGTGGCCGAGACCCTGTCGGTACCGCGCCGCTTCAACGGACCCCTGGAGAGCGGTCACGGCGGGTACTGCTCGGCCGTCATCGCGGACTACGTCGAGGGCCCCGCCGAGGTCACGCTGAGGAGTCCCGTGCCGCTCGACGCCACGCTCGGGATCAGGCGCGAGGATGACGGCTCGGTGCGGGTGCTCGACGGGGACACCCTGATCGCTGACGCCGTGCCCACGCGCGGGCTCGACGTGGAGGTCCCCCGCCCGGTGAGTCCGGAGGAGGCGCGCGCGGCGAAGGAGCGCTACCGGGGATCGACCGAGGGCCTCTTCAGCCACTGCTTCGTCTGCGGCCCGGCGCGCCAGGACGCCCTCGGCGTGTTCGCCGGGACCGTTAACGGCCGCGAGCTGGTTGCGTCCACTTGGACGCCGCCCGAATGGACTGCGGACGAGGCTGGACGGGTGCTTCCCGCGTTCGTCTGGGCGGTCATGGATTGCCCGACCTACTTCGCGGTCTACAGGGAGGGGGAGCTGCCGATGAGCTTCCTCGGCCGGATGGCGGCGCGGATCGATGCGCCCGTGGCCGCCGGCGAGGAGCACGTGGTGACGGCCTGGCCGATCTCAGCCCACGGACGCAAGCGACTCGCCGGAGCGGCGGTCGTCTCCGGGGATGGCGAGGTGCTTGCGGTCGCGCGTGCCCTGATGATCGAGCCGCGGGAGGATCGGCGAGCGTGATCGGACTGGCCGGCGAAGGACTCACGCCCGCGCAGGTGGTCGCCGTCGCCCGTGGGGACGAGGAGGTGGAGCTCACGGATGAGGCCCGTGCCGCGATGGAGGAGAGCGCTGCGGTGGTCGATCGACTGACCTCGTCGTCCGAGCCCGCCTACGGGGTATCGACCGGCTTCGGCTCGCTCGCGACCACCTCGATTCCCGCGGAGCGCCGGGAGGAGCTGCAGCGGGCGCTGCTCCGCTCGCACGCTGCCGGGATGGGAGAGGCGGTTGAAGGCGAGGTCGTAAGGGCGATGATGCTGCTGCGGGCCAGGTCGCTCGCGATGGGGTACTCCGGGGCCAGGCCCGAGGTCGCCGACGCCATCCTCCGGCTGCTGAACGCCCGTCTGACCCCGGTCGTCCCCGAACACGGCTCGCTGGGGGCCAGCGGCGACCTGGCGCCTCTGGCCCACTGTGCTCTGGCGCTGATCGGGGAGGGAGAGGTGAGCGACGGCTCCGGTCGGCGCCGGCCGGCGGGCGAGGCCCTCGCGGCGGCAGGGATCGAGCCGCTGACCCTGCGAGCGAAGGAGGGCCTGGCCCTGATCAACGGCACCGACGGCATCCTCGGGATGCTGATCCTCGCCCTCTCCGACGTTGGTTCGGTGCTGCGGGCGGCCGACGTGACGGCGGCGATGTCGGTGGAGGCCTTGCTCGGGACGGACCGCGCCTTCGCCGAGGACCTGATCGCGCTGCGACCCCAGCCGGGACAGGCCGAGAGCGCCGCCAACCTGCGCCGGCTGCTGGCCGGCTCGCCCATCGTGGCCAGCCACCGCGAGGACGACCCCCGCGTGCAGGACGCCTACTCCCTGCGCTGCGCGCCGCAGGTGAACGGCGCCGCGCGTGACGCCGTCGCCTACGCCGAGCGGGTGGCGGAGCAGGAGCTCCACTCGGCGATCGACAACCCGATGATCCTGCCGGACGGCCGGGTCGAGTCATGCGGCAACTTCCACGGGGCACCGCTCGGGCTGGCCTGCGACCTGCTCGCGATGGCGGTCGCCGATGTCGGCGCGATCGCCGAGCGCCGCACCGACCGCCTCCTCGATGCGAGCCGCTCGGAGGGCCTGCCGCCCTTCCTCGCTGAGGACCCGGGAGTCAACTCAGGTCTGATGATCAGCCAGTACACGCAGGCGGCGATGGTGGCCGAGAACCGGCGCCTCGCCGTCCCGGCCGGCGTCGATTCGCTGCCGACGAGCGCGATGCAGGAGGACCACGTCTCGATGGGCTGGGCCGCCGCGCGGAAGCTGCGCGCCGCGATCGCCAACCTGGGGCGGATCCTCGCGGTGGAGGCGGTCTGCGCGGCACGGGGGATCGAGCTGCGCGCCCCGCTGAAGCCGGGGGCGGGGACCGGCGCCGCGCTGGCCGCGATGCGGGCGGCGGGCATCCCCGGTCCCGGGCCGGACCGCCACCTCTCCCCCGAGCTCGCGGCAGGGGAGCGGCTGGTCGCCTCGGGCGCGATCGTGGGCGCAGCGGAAGAGGCGGTCGGAGAGCTGAGATGAGCGGGCCTCGCGAAGTGCGAGCCCCGCGGGGCGCCGAGCTCTCCTGTCGGGGCTGGCAGCAGGAGGCGGCTCTTCGGATGCTGATGAACAACCTGGATCCCGAGGTCGCGGAGAACCCCGACCAGCTCGTCGTCTACGGGGGCAGCGGCCGGGCGGCACGATCCTGGGACGCCTTTGACGCGATCGTGCGCTCCCTCCGTGAGCTCGGGGATGACGAGACCCTCTTGGTGCAGTCGGGCAAGCCGGTCGGCATCTTCCGCACCCACGAGTGGTCACCGCGGGTCCTGATCGCGAACTCGAACCTGGTCGGCGACTGGGACAACTGGGACGAGTTCCGCCGGCTCGAGGCGGAGGGGCTGACGATGTACGGCCAGATGACGGCCGGCTCCTGGATCTACATCGGGACGCAGGGCATCGTCCAGGGGACCTACGAGTGCTTCGCCGAGATCGCGCGGCGCCGCTTCGGCGGCTCCCTGAAGGGCACGATCACGCTGACCGCCGGCCTCGGCGGGATGGGCGGCGCGCAGCCGCTCGCGATCACGATGAACGGCGGCGTCGCGCTGTGCGTCGAGGTCGACCCGAGCCACCTACGGCGGCGGATCGAGACCCGGTACCTGGACGAGGAGGCGGATGACATCGACGCGGCCATCGCGCGGGTTCGGGCGGCGAAGGCGGAGGGCCGGGCGCTCAGCGTGGGGCTGGTCGCGAACGCCGCCGACGTCCTGCCCCAGCTTCAGCGGGCGGGGTTCGAGGCCGACATCGTCACCGACCAGACCAGCGCCCACGACCCGCTCAACGGCTACGTCCCGAACCTGATGACGCTCGAGGAGGCACTGCGGCTCCGCGATCAGGACCCCGAGGAATACGTCAAGCGCTCCCGTGCGGCGATCGCCGCACACTGCGCCGCGATGGTCGGCTTCCTGGACGCCGGCGCTGAGGTCTTCGACTACGGAAACAGCCTGCGCGCGGAGGCCGAGCTCGGTGGATTCGAGCGGGCCTTCGCCTACCCCGGCTTCGTCCCGGCCTACATCCGCCCGCTGTTCTGCGACGGCAAGGGCCCCTTCCGCTGGGTGGCGCTCTCCGGCGACCCTGCCGACATCGCGGCCACGGACAGGGCCGTGCTCGAGGAGATCGCCGACGACGAGGCGCTGCGCCGCTGGATCACGCTGGCCGGAGAGAGAATCGCGTACCAGGGTCTGCCGGCGCGGATCTGCTGGGCCGGGTACGGCGAGAGGGCGCGGCTCGGACTGCGCTTCAACGAACTCGTGCGCTCGGGCGAGGTCTCGGCGCCGATCGTGATCGGCCGGGACCACCTCGACGCGGGCTCGGTCGCCTCCCCCTACCGCGAAACCGAGTCGATGGCGGACGGGTCCGACCCGATCGCCGACTGGCCGCTGCTCAACGCCCTGGTCAACACCGCCGCCGGCGCGTCCTGGGTCAGCATCCACGACGGTGGCGGGGTCGGCATCGGGCGCTCCCTGCATGCCGGGATGGTCTGCGTGGCCGACGGCACTGAGCTCGCCTCGCAGAGGCTCGAGCGGGTCCTGACCAGCGACCCGGGGACCGGCGTCATGCGACACGCGGATGCGGGCTACGAGCGCGCCGTCGCGGTCGCCGAGGAGCGCGGTGTCCGCCTGCCCATGCGAGAGGGCGAGTGAGCGCTCGAGAGGTCGTCCAGATCGGCGATCCGGTGCTGCGCGAGCCCGCCCGCGAGGTGGCTCCGGATCAGATCGGCTCGCCTCAGATCCAGCGGCTGATCGACGACCTGATCGATACCAGGCGGGCGACCCACGGGGCCGGGATCGCGGCCAACCAGGTCGGCGAGGCCGTGCGGGTTGCGATCGTCGAGGTCGAGGAGGGAAATCCTCGCTACCCGTACAAGCCGCCGGTCCCGCTCACCGTGATGATCAACCCGGTCCTCGAGCCGCTGGACGACGAGATGGTCGAGATCAACGAGGGCTGCCTCTCGGTCCCGGACCTGCGTGGAAGCCTCCCGCGGCATCTCTCGGTCCGCGTCCGCTACCTCGACCGCGAGGGCGCGGAGCACGACGAGGTCAAGCGGGGTCTGACGGCCGGCACCTTCCAGCACGAGGTCGACCACCTGAACGGCACGCTGTTCGTCGACCGCGCTGATCCGAGGACGTTCTCGACCTGGGAGCAGTTCGACCGCCACCAGCGCGATGAGTTCGTGCGGCGCGTGACCGGGCTCACAGGCGCAGTGGAATCGTGAGCGCGGACCGAGCGGGGACGCTCTGGTGCGAATTCGCCTGGCTGGGGGGCGAGCGGGCCGAATCCGGGGCCCTGATCGAGCTGGACGGCGATCGGATCGACTCGGTCACCACCGGGATCGCCCAGCCGCCTGCGCAGGCGACCTCGCTTCCCGGACTCACGATCGCCGGCTTCGCCAACGCGCACTCACACGCCTTTCACCGCGCGCTGCGGGGGCGGACGCAGGCCGGTCGCGGGGATTTCTGGAGCTGGCGCGAGCGGATGTACGGGCTCGCCGAGGCGGTCGATCCGAACGTCTATCTCGCCCTCGCCCGCGCGACCTTCGGGGAGATGGCCCTGGCCGGCGTGACGGCGGTTGGCGAGTTTCACTACCTCCACCACGCCCCGGGCGGACAGCGCTACGAGGATCCGAACGAGATCGGCAGGGCCCTGATCGCCGCCGCCCGGGAGGCCGGCGTCCGGATCACGCTGCTCGACACCTGTTATCTGCACGGCGGCATCGACCGTTGGGTCGAGGGAACGCAGCTTCGCTTCTCCGACGGCAACGCCGAGCGCTGGGCCGAGCGGATGGACGCGCTCGAGCCGGAGGCGGGCGCGCGCCTGGGTGCCGCGATTCACAGCGTCCGCGCCGTCGACCCGGAGTCGGCGGCCCGGGTGGCTGCCTTCGCCGCGGAGAGGTCCTGGCCACTGCACGCACACGTCTCCGAGCAACCGGCGGAGAACGACGACTGCCGGGCGGCGTACGGGAAGAGCCCCATCGGGGTGCTCGCCGACGCCGGCGCGCTCTCGGAGCGCTTCACAGCGGTGCACGCCACCCACCTCGATGTAGACGACTTCGGCCTGCTCGGCGGCCGCGGATGCTCAGTGTGCCTCTGCCCGACGACCGAGCGCGATCTCGCCGACGGAGTCGGCCCGGCGCGCCGTCTGGTCGACGCCGGGGCGAAGCTGTGCCTCGGAACGGACTCGCACGCCATGATCGATCCCTTCGAGGAGGCTCGGGCGGTCGAGCTCAACGAGCGACTGGAGAGCCGCCGGCGGGGCGGCCATCCCGCGCACGAGCTGCTGCGAGCGGCCACGGCGGGCGGCTACGCCTCCATCGGCTGGCCGGAGGGCGGCGGGATCGCCCCCGGAGGCCTCGCCGACCTGGTCACCATCGGCATCGACGGCGTCCGTCTGGCCGGGGCGCCGCCGGATCAGCTGATCGAGTCGGTGGTCTTCGCCGCCGCCGCCGCCGATGTGCGGCACGTGCTCGTCGGCGGGGAGTTCATCGTCCGCGACGGCATGCACCGAAGGCTCGACGTGGCAGACGAGCTGGCGAAGGCGATCGCGATGCTGCCGGCATGAGCTCGCTGGCGATCGACAACGTCGGACTCCTGGTCACCAACGACCCGTCGCTCGGCGAGGGGCCGCTTGGAACCGTTCGGGACGCCGCGCTCATCCTGGAGGGCGACCGAGTCGCCGCGGTGGAGCGGAGCGGCGCCGCCGCGGACCGGCGCTTCGACGCCGCCGGCCGTTGCGTGATCCCGGGATTCGTCGATAGCCATACTCACCTCGTCTTTGCGGGGGACCGCGCCGATGAGTTCGCCGCGCGGATGGCGGGGAGGCCCTACGAGGCTCGGGGAATCACCACCACCATGGAGGCGACGCGCGCGGCCGGCGATCAGGAGCTCCGCGGCGCGGCCGCCGCTCGGTGGAGGGAGGGCCTGCGGGCGGGCATCACGCACGTCGAGGTCAAGTCCGGCTACGCGCTCGACGTCGGCGGCGAGCGCCGCCTCTGCGAGATCGCCGCCGAGCTGACCGATGACGTCACCTTCCTGGGCGCCCACGCGGTGCCGCCCGAGTACGAGGGACGCGCCGACGACTATGTGGAGCTCGTCTGCGGTGAGATGCTGCGGGCGTGCGCCCCCCCGGCCCGCTGGATCGACGTCTTCTGCGAGCGGGGTGCGTTCGATGCGGAGCAGTCACGGGCGGTGCTGGGCGCCGGCCGTGACGCCGGCCTCGGCCTCCGCGTGCACGGCAACCAGCTCGGTCCAGGGCCGGGGGTCCAACTCGCGGTGGAGATGGGCGCCGCCTCCGTCGACCACTGCACCTACCTGGACGATGCGGACATCGAGGCGCTGGCCGGCAGCGAGACGGTCGCGACCTTCCTTCCCGCCACGGACTTCTCGACTCGCCAGCCCTATCCGGACGGCCGCAGGCTGATCGCAGCCGGAGGACGGTTCGCGATCGCGACCAACACCAATCCGGGGTCGAGCAACACGACCTCGATGAGCTTCTGCATCGCCCTCGCCGTGCGGGAGATGGGGATGAGCGCCGAGGAGGCCTTACTGGCCGCGACGCTGGGCGGCGCCACGGCGCTGCGACGCGAGGACGTCGGCCGGCTGTCTGCCGGAGCCCGAGCCGACGCGGTGGTGCTCGACGCCCCCTCCTACACCCACCTCGTCTACCGGCCGGGCGTGCCGCTCGTCGGCGCGACCTTCGTCGAGGGAAGAGAAGCCTGGCGATCCGCCGACCCGACCGGGTGAGCCGCCTCGAGGATCGTCGCCGCGACCAGGCCCGGCGCGTACCAGGCCATCACGTGACCGCACCCCGGCACCTCGATCCAGCGGGCCTGCGGCGGCAGCTCCGCCGCTGACCTTCGCGAAGGCGGCATGAGGCGGTCCCGGCGACATCATCTACGCCGGGCGCGGCGAGCGGGATTGGGTTACCCGGCGACCGACCGCTTCCCGCAGCGCCTCGTAGGAGCGAACCAGCGCGGCCCGCTCCTCGGCGATCAGCGGACTGGCCGGGTCACGGCCCTGGTTCACCCAGCGATCTGAATGCGCCATCGCAGCAGCCCGCTGCTCCGCTGCGACCCGGACCGCCTCGTGCGGCACCGAGTAGACGTAGGAGTAGAGGGCGGCCAGCGCTTGGACCAGCTCCCGGTCGTCCGCCTCCTCGCCGTCGTGCTGGAGCTCGCGATGCGCCCGCCACCACTCGACCTCCAGGCGCGCGGCTTCGGCGGGATCAAAGTCCTCACCCGAGTGCTCCGTTACGAGCTCGTAGAAGCGCCGCATGCAGACACGCGCTCGGTCCGGGTCGTTGTCGGGATAGGGCGCCCAGGCCTGGTTGGCGCGGAGCACCCACCAGCCGCCCCTCAGGGTGGCCGGCCACGACAGCCCGAAGCTCTCGCGGGTCAGGCCGAAGGAGGCGCGGAGGAAGGCCGGCCAGCGCCGCTGGTAGTAGGCGACCCACGCCGTGCACTCGAGCTCACCCACGCGGACCGGATCGAACGACCTCATGCTCATCACGGTCCCCTACGAGCTGTGGCGCAGGCGGATCAACCGTCAGCCGCCCCCAGGAAGCTCTCCAGCCGCTCGTTGTACGGCGCGCCGGTCGAGGGCACCGTGTGCCCCCGCCCCCGGATCACCTCGCGTTCCGCCCCCAGCGCCTCCGCCAAGGAGTCGCAGACCGCCTCGAAGGCCGGCGAGTGGCCTCCGGACAGCACCAGCGCCGGAAATTCGGCGGCCGCCAGCCGGTCGAGCGGGACCTCGGCCTCCCACGGCGGACGCTCGCGCTTGAGCAGCTCGACGCCGTGCATCAGCTCGTCCGGGAGCTGATCCGGCGTCTCGTAGGCGGAGCCGGCGCCGCCGCGAAAGAGGCGCAGGAAGGCCTCGGAGGGGATCGACGAGGCATGCGCGAAGAGCCGCTCCCCATTGGCGATCATCTCGTCGACCGCCGGTTCCCCCGCCGCCGCGCGCAGGCAGCCGGGTTCGGAGACCGTCAGCGAGCGGACCGCCTCGGGCCGTTCGGCGGCGGCCATCAGGGCGATGACCGCGCCGTAGGAATGGCCGACGAGGTGGGCGCCGTCCCCGAGCAGCTCGGCGAACATCGGTGCCTCGACCTCGAAGTCGTTGCGCTCCAGGGGCGGGCTCTCGCCGAAGCCGGGTCGGCTGGCAATCAGGAGCGTCCAGCGCTCGGCGAGCTCGCGCTGCTTCCGCCAGGTGAGCGACGGGCCGACGATGTCGCCGTGGACGAAGAGGATCGTCGGCCCTTCACCGAGCCGTTCAACCGCGAGCATGCCGGACAAACCCTACGATCAGCTCGGATGAAGCTGGTCATCCAGGTCCCCTGCCTGAACGAGGAGGAATCGCTGCCGCGCCTGCTTTCGGAGCTGCCGCGGGAGGTCCCAGGGTTCGACGCGGTCGAGTGGCTGGTGGTCGACGACGGATCGACCGACGGCACGGTCGAGATCGCGCGCCGGCAAGGGGTCGACCACCTGGTGAGGTTGACGATGAACAAGGGGCTCGCGACGGCCTTCCAGGCGGGCCTGGACGCCGGACTCAAGCTCGGCGCCGACGTGATCGTCAACACCGACGCCGACAACCAGTACCGCTCCGAGGACATCCCCCGCCTGGTCGAGCCGATCATGGCCGGCCGCGCCGACATGGTCGTCGGGGACCGTCAGGTGCGGAGCATCGAGCACTTCTCGCCGACGAAGAAGCTGCTCCAGCGCCTCGGCAGCTGGGTGGTCCGGCGGGCTTCCGGTACGGACGTGCTCGACACCACCTCCGGCTTTCGCGCCTACAACCGGGAGGCGGCGCTCCAGCTCATCGTCGTCTCGCGCTACACGTACACCCTCGAGAGCCTGATCCAGGCGGGCAGGATGTCGGTGGCGCTCGAGGACGTTCCCATCTCGACGAACCCGACCGATCGCGAGTCGCGGCTCGCGGGCTCGACCTCCTCGTACGTCAGGCGCAACGCCTTCGCGATCTTTCGCGCGTACACGCTCTATGAGCCGCTGCGCGTCTTCATGCTTCTCGCCGCCGTCTTCGGCGCGCTGGCGGTGGCGGCCTGGTCCCCCTTCCTCGTCGACTGGATCCTGAACGGCGACCGCAGCGGGCACATCCAGTCGCTGATCCTGGGCGCCGTGCTGATGCTGGCGGCGGTCCAGATGTTCGCGCTCGGCATCATCGGCGACGCCCTCGCCGGGCAGCGTGCCATCGCCCAGCGCGTCTACGAGCGGGTCAGGCGCCTCGAGCTCGAGGCCGGCGTCCGGCCCACCCACTACGAGCGCCTGAGCGCCGACCGCCCGCTCACGGTGGAGACGATCGAGACGATCGCCCGGTGAGCACCATGGACGCCGCCGAGGCGGGCGGGAACGTCTACGACAAGTACGGGACGTCGAACCCGATCGCCCGGCGGCTGATGGCCGGCTTCATGTCGGACCTGGACGAGCTGGTCACCAGGAGCGGCGCGAGCGAGGCCCACGAGGTCGGCTGCGGCGAGGGCGAGGTCTCGATCAGGCTGGCCCGGCGGGGGATCCGGGTCCGCGGCACCGACGCCTTCCCGCAGGTGCTCGTGGAGGCGCGCCGGCGGGCGTCCGCCGCCGGCGCGGAGATCGACTTCGAGGCCACGCCCGTGGAGCGGCTCGACGCCGACAGGCACGCGGCTGAGCTGGTGGTCTGCTGCGAGGTGCTCGAGCACCTCGCCGATCCTCAGCGAGGGCTGGATGTGCTCGGCCGGCTGGCACGGCCGTGGCTGATCGCAAGCGTTCCGCGCGAGCCGCTCTGGCGGGCGCTCAACCTCGTCCGGTTCTCCTACGTCGGGGACCTGGGCAACACTCCGGGACACCTGAGCCACTGGTCCAGGCGCGCCTTCGAGCGGTTTCTCGGCGGGCGATTCGAGGTAGTCGAGGTGCGCAGCCCGATCCCGTGGACCATGGCGCTCTGCCGGGTTCCGACGGCGGGCTGAGGTGACCCGAAGATCGCCTGTCTAGAATCGCCGACCTCATGGGGCGTGCGCGCGAGCCTCACAAGACGGGTTCCTCCTGGCGGAGGGCCCTCGCATCAATCCGATCCCGCCCAGGCGTGGCCGCCATCGTCACGCTCGGTTTCGCCTGGGGAATAGTCATCCACCAGCTCGGCTGGGCACAGCTGGGCCACTTCGGTCAGGTGCGCGCCCTCGCCGACGGCCGGGCGCAGATCGACCAATGGCACTGGGAGACGAACGACAAGGCCTGGGTCGACGGGCACTTCTATTCGGTGAAGAGCCCGGGGACGGCGGCCCTGACGACTCTGCCCTACATGGCGATCAAGGCGCTTGACGGGGACAAGCTCGCCCGGGCCGCCGTCGACAACGAGCGCCAGACCGCACACCCCAAGTGGCATCCGGACAGCGTCGTCCCCCTGGAGAACATGGGCTACGACGTCCAGCGCGGGCTCCGGGTCCAGGCGCGGGTCGAAGAGGAGACGCCGATCGTCTGGGCGCTCACGCTGATCGCCGCGGTGATCCCCGGGGTCCTGCTGCTGCTCGGGGTGCGCTGGGCCGCCGACCGCTTCGTGCCCGGCTATGGGACGGCGGCGGCGATCACGCTCGGCGTGGCGACGATCGTCATGACCTTCTCCGCGGAGTTCTTCTCGCACGTGATCTCGGCGGCCCTCGCGTTCGCCGCGTTCTGCCTGCTGATGAAGGAGCGGGACGGCCCGATGCGGCGCTCGATGGTTCTCGGAGCCGGGCTGCTCGCCGGCCTCGCGGTCACCTTCGAGTTCCAGACCGGCCTGGTCGGCGTCGTGCTCATCTTCTACGCGCTCGCCCGGAGGTCGGACCGCCTGCGCCGTGCGGGCGCCTACGCGGCGGGAGCGGTGCTGGGAGCCGCGCCGATGCTCGCCTTCAACACGTGGGCGTTCGGGAATCCGCTCAAGCTCGCCTACAGCGACGCGGTCGCCTTCCCCGGTCGAAGCGGCCACGACGTCCTCGGCTTGAACAGCGACGGCTTCTTCGGCATCACGACGCCGCGCTTCGACAGCGCCACCGACCTGCTCTTCGCCGGGCGCGGGCTGATCGTCCTGACCCCGATCGTCGTCATGGCCGTCGTCGGTGTCTTCCTGATGCGGCGCCGCCACCGGGCCGAGGCCAACACGATCCTCGCCGTCGCCGCCGTCTACTTCATCTACAACTCGGGCTACTGGCTGCCCTACGGCGGGGGTACCCCCGGGCCCCGGTTCCTGATCCCGGCGCTGCCCTTCGTTGCGATCGGCCTCGCCTCCGCGTACAAGCGCCTCCCCGCCCTGACCCTGGGCCTGGCCGTCCCCTCCGCTCTCTTCATGATCGTGGGGACGCTCACCTATCCGCTGATCGGCAGGCAGGGGATCGGCACCTGGGCCGACTGGCTCGTCCAGGGTCGCCTCGAGCACACCGTCCTGACCGCCTTCGGCGTGACCAACGCCTGGCTGGCGCTGGCCCCGTTCTTCGCCGCGGTGGCGATCGCCGTCGTCCTCGCCGTGCGGGCGACGCCCGCCACCTTGTTCTCGGACTACCGGCTCGCCGTGCCGGCGGTGCTCGGCTGGGCGTGCGTCGCGGCGATCGCACCATCGCTTGCGAAGTACGAGATCAGCTTCCTCAATCGCGGCAACATGTCCGCTCTCTGGCTGGTGGCGGGAGGCGCGCTGCTCTCGCTGCTGACGATCACCGCCTTCAGGCTGCGCGAGGGCCGCACTCAGCCGAAGTCGCAGGCCGCGGCGCGCGAGCCGGTGGTCGGCCGCGAGCTCGCGTTCGACGAGCCGAGCTCGTAGACGACCAGGTCGGGCAGCCGGCAGGCGTTCAGGGGCAGGCCCTCGATCGACTTGCGGGCCGCGCCCGCCTGCGGCGTCCCCTCGGTCAGTCCCAGGTGGAGGATCACCGTCCGGACGCCGTACTCCTGGAGCTCGCGGACCGTCGCGGCGTCGGGGAAGTTCGCCATGTGCTTGACCAGGTCCAGGACGACGGCGGGATTGGTGCTGGCGCGGCCGTTGACCATCTCGGCAAAGCCGTCGGTGGAGGCCAGCTGGTAGGCCCGGTTCTGCTTGGCGGTGAGGGCAGGCAGGTGGAGCTGCGGGGTCGGGATCTCCTCGGCCGAGGGCTGCGCCGGCGGAACATCGGGCATCGCCTGGTTGTCGAACGGGTCGAACGGCAGGCTCCGCCCCTCCGTGACGATCACCAGGGCGAGCAACGCGGCGACCGCGGCACCTGACCAGGCCGGCAGCCGGGTTCGCCTCACCGCGCGGACCGCCGCCTCCCCGCCCGCCGCCGCAAGCAGTGCCAGGGCTAGGGTCGAGAACGTGGCCAGGCGCCCCGGCGTCCGGATCGCATCCCAGCCGGGGAGCGCCTCGTAGAGCACGCGGTACGGCCAGAGCAGGCCGCCCTCCTCACGGAAGCCGAGCTCCAGAACCAGCATCGCCGCGGCCGCGACCCCGATGCCGATCCGCGTGCGCCTGCTGAGACTGCTGGAGAAGAGGCCGACCACGGCCAGCACCACGATCACCAGGCCGGGAAAGAGCGTCTTCTCCTGAAGCGTCGTGAGGCTGTTGCGGAAGCCGGCGGTCGCCGCGCCCCAGATCCAGTTCTCCTCGGGCGCCGTCAGGAACACCTTCAGCGGTCCCGAGAAGGCTGCGACCTCGTGGGCGCTTCGCCTCGCGGCCGGGAAGTTGTCCGCGATGTAGAGGTACGGGTGAGCGATCAGGTAGCAGACCGCGATGAAGATCGCGGCCCCCGCCGCGCACGCGATCAGCATCCCGCGGGGGACCGGCGGCCTGCCGCGGACCAGCCAGGCGATCATCGCGATCGCGACGGCGCCGGCGATCCCGTACGCGAACGGCAGGCCGAGCACCCAGCCGATCGACACCTGCCAGACGGCCAGCACCCACGCCCAGAAGAGCCACCACGGCCGGCGCAGACGGATGCCTCGGATCGCGAAGGCGATCGAGAGGGGGATCCCGCCGCTCGAGATCACCTGCAGGTGGCCGTCCTGCTCCAGCCTGTATGGCGCGAAGGCGAACGCCGCGCCTGCGACCACCGCGCCGGCGGGACCGAGACCGATCTCGCGGGCGAGCATGTAGGCGCCGAAGAACGCGAGCGCGTAGGCGAAGATGAAGAGCAGGTCGTAGCGAACCATCGCCGCGTGGGGACCGCTGCCGATGATTCCTGTCGGCGCGTAGCCGATCAGCGCGTCGCCGAACGCGAGCGAGTCCTTCAGCGGCCAGAAGCGGTTCGCGTCGAAGTAGTGCAGCGGCTGGTGGAGCAGGGCGTGGCCGCCCCAGGCCGGCTGCCAGGCCTCGGCCAGGGGATCGCCGATGTCCCGCGGGACCACGCTGCCGATGTGGAGCACAAGGGGCCACGTCATCGCGATCGCGAGTAGGCACGCTCCGATTGCGACGACGACGACCTCCCGCCTGGTCACCTCCCTGGAACGGGTCGCGCCGTCGCGCGCCCTCTCGTCAAGCATGAGCCGGGCATCCTTCCAATTGACGCGAGGGTGCGCGTCAGCGCAACCCGTCGTGCGGCGAAGCCGACGCCCCCGATAGGCTCGGCCCGTGACCGCCGCGCTGATCGCAATCGGCGTGATCGCCTTCCTGGCGGTCGATGCCTACGTCATCTACCGCGTCTTCAAGTCGCGGGCGAGCGCCGACGACTACGGCCGCTTCATGGTGCCCGGCGAAGCCGCCGTCACCCTGCCGGCGGGTGGCAGGCTGAAGATCTCCTACCAGGAGGAGTACGTGGCCCCGAGCAGCGAGAACAGCATCGAGTTCTACGTGCCGAGGGAGCTGCAGATCGAGGTCACCGGCCCGTCCGGCGCGCCGCTCGAGATCAAGGGTCCCGGCTTCCGCGGCATGGGCCGGTCCGCCGGCACGGGCAGAGGGTGGAGCCGGACCCTGGTCGGCACGGTGGAGGTCACGGAGCCGGGGGACTACACGGTCACCGCGGGCCCGGCGGTCGATGGCGTCGAGCCGAAGATCCTGCTCGGAAAGTAGACCTCAGTCGCGATCCGGCCGGTCCGGGTAGAGGTCGTCGATCGTGACCAGCGGACGGTAGGGCGCCTCGGCCGCCCGCTCGATCGCCTCCGCGCCGCCGGCGAGCCGGTCCACCACCGCGGTCACCCCGGCGATCTCGAGCCCCTCCTCCCTGATCCGCTCGATCGCCCGCACCGTCGACCCGCCGGTGGTCACCACGTCCTCCACCACCAGGCAGCGCGCCCCCCGCTCGAGGACCGGTCCCTCGATCCAGCGCTGCAGCCCGTGCTCCTTGCGCTCCTTGCGGACGAAGAAGGCGACCAACCCGTCGCCACCCTCGGCTCCGATCGCAGCACAGGCGAGTGGATCCGCACCCAGCGTCATGCCGCCGACGGCGGTCGCGTCGCGCTCGGCAGCCTCGGCCGCGATCAGCTCGCCGACGGCTCGGAAGGCGCGTGGGCGGAGGAGAGCCCGCTTGGCGTCGACGTAGTACTGGGCGGTCCGGCCGCTCGACAGGGTCACCTCGCCGGTCACCAGGGCGTGCTCGCGGAGCTCGGCGATCAGCGTCTCACGGGCTGCGTCCGGGTCCGGCATCCGGCGGATCCTAAGCCGCGACCCGATGGCGAAGCCGTCACCCCAGCCCTTGCTGGAACCCCTGCCTCCAGCTCGGATAGCGGGGCTGCCAGCCGAGCTCGCGCTTCGCCTTCTCGTTGGAGGCTCCCTCGAGCCGTTCCGCCATCACCGCCGCCTGCTTCCCGCCGACAAGACGTGCCAGCCAGAGCGGGATGTGCCGCGGGGGCTTCGCGCCGATCGCCTCCGCGTAGACCGGCACCCATTCGGCCATCGTCGCCGGGTCGTCGTCGCAGACGTTGTAGATCCCCGAGCCACGGTCGAGCGCGGCGACCGTCGCCGCGGCAGCGTCATCCATGTGGACGAACGAGAAGACCCCGGTGCCCTTGCCGACGACCGGCAGCCTGCGTCGTCGGGCGTCCTCGGCCCGGCTGCCGTCGCTCGCATAGGCGGTTCCCGGCCCATAGAAGAAGCCGTAGCGCAGGACGACGCCCTCCAGCCCGGGCGTCTCCACGGTGGAGCGCTCGAGAGCCTCCATGGCGATCATTCCCCGCCCGCCGGGTGTCTCGGGCGGAAGCTGCATGAGCGGATCGTCCTCCTCGTGGACCCGCTTGCCGGTCGACGCGTAGTAGAAGCAGATGCTCTGGGCGATCAGCCGGCCGGCCCCGGCCTCCGCCGCCGCACCCGCCAGAGCGGGCCCGACCCTGCCGCGGAGCTCGTTCGTCGCTCCGAAGGTCTCCTCCAGATTGCGGTAGTTGAGCCGGTCGGGCAGGGCGGTGAGCTGGTTGACCACGACGTCCGATTGCGCCTCGATCACGGCGCCCCGGAGCGCATCGGTGTCGCGCGCGTCGAGGACGACCGGCGCCGCCCCGAGCTCGCTGATCCTCACCGCCTTCTCGGGTGAGCGCGTCGTGCCCACAACCTCATGGCCCGCCTCGCGCAGCTGCTCGAGCAGCGGCCGCCCAATGGCCCCCGTTGCCCCGGCGACGAACACCCTCATGCGATCAAGCTAGGCGCAAACACCCTGAGGCGCTTCAGCCCCGTCAGTTGTAGACGTGGATGGCGTCCCCGAGATGGATCCAGTTGTAGATGTAGACGGAGAAGAGCTCGGGGTTGCGGACGCAACCGTGGCTGGCGGCCTCGTGCATCGGCACCGAGGGGTAGCCGTGCGTGGCGTAGCCGCGGATGAAGTACACGGACATGTACATGCCGTGTGAATTGGTCCCCGGCTCCTTGCGATAGAAGTGGTAGGTCCCCCGGACGGTCGGGGTCGACGGCTTGCCGGTGGAGACGTGGAACGTCGCGACGACGTGATCCCCGTTGATCAGCGCCATCACCTGGCGCGAGATGTCGACCTCGGCGTGATGCCCCGAGTGGTAGCGCGGCTGGAAGGCCCCGCGGCCCATCAGCAGCTTCCGGAGGATGACCGGCTTGTACTGCATGTTCCGCGCCATGCGGTTGACCTTGCGGAAGGCGGCGGTGGCGAGGCGTGAACCAGCGGTGAAGCGGCTGCTCGTGTGGCGGCCGACGTAGTAACCCTGGGCGACCAGCGACTCGTTGTAGAGCCGGGTGATCGGGCCCTTGCGCAGGTGCTTGGGGACGCGGACCGAGAAGCGCTGGGGCGGTGAGCTCCTGCCGCCGCTTGTCGCGGTCACCTCGTAGTTGCAGCAGGCGTCGACCACGAAGGGGAAGGAGTACTTGCCGTCTGCTCCCACGGTGATCTGCTTCTTCTCGGCGGTGCGTCCGCTGGCCTCGACGGTCACCGTCACCTGCTCACCCGGGAGGGGGCCGGGAAGCTGGCCGACCGCGTTCACCTTGTCGAGCAGGCCCGGCCGCTTGGGGCCGTTCAGGTCGAGGGTGGGCGGGCCGGTCGCGGCATTCGCCGAGGCGGCCGGGATCGCCAGCGCTGCGACAGCGACCACCGACCCGATGAACAGTCCTCCCCGGCGATTCACGTCGCGGCATTGTGCAGCATCGGGCGGTCGCGTGCTCAAGTCACCAGCTTCCGGCGCAGGGCTCGCACCGGGATCGTGAACAACAGGGCGCTGAGCACCGCGAGCCAGGCCGCATTGCCGACGATCGACCAGAACTCCGGTCCCGTCGCAAGGCCCCTGGTGATCTCGACGAGGTGGTAGAGCGGCATGAACCAGGCCACGACGTGGACCCAGTCCGGCAGCTGGTTGAAGGGGAAGAACAGCCCAGAGAAGAGGAACATCGGCGTGATCCCGAGGGTGAAGAAGTAGGAGTAGAGGTCGATCTTCGGGATCAGCGTCGTGAACGTGTAGCCGATCACCGAGAAGCAGATGCCGCCGAGGACCACGAACGGCGGCATCAGGAGCGCCCACCAGGAGGAGACCAGGCCGAAGATCGCGATCACCCCGAGCACGACGACGCCGTAGATCGTCGCGCGGGTCGAGCTCCACGCCAGGTCGCCGGCCACCAGGTCCTGCACCTCGACCGGCGTCGAGAGCACGTTGTCGTAGAGCCGGAGCTCGTTCATCCGGAAGTAGACGTTGTAGGTCGTCTCGAACGCCGAGGACCACATCGCCGCCGAGGCGACGAGCCCGGGAGCGATGAACTCCTTGTAGGGAATGCCGTTGATGTGCGCGACGTAGGTGCCGAGGCCGAAGCCGAGCGCCAGCAGGTAGAGGAAGGGGTCGAGGAAGGTGGGCAGCAGCGCGCCGCGCCAGAGCTTCGAGAAGACCCGCGCGTTACGCAGCCAGACGGCTCCTGCGAGGCGTGGCACGGGAATCAGATCGCGCAGCGGGAGCCGCGGCCCGATCCCCGCATAGCCGGGTTCCTCGAGCATCGCCATCTACTCGCGCAGGCTCCTTCCGGTGAGCCGGAGAAAGACGTCCTCGAGGGTGGCGCGGCGGACCAGGGCGGACTCGGTCGGGTACTCGTCGTGGTCGAGCTGCTCGAGGACCGCCTCGGCGTCATCCGCGTAGAGCATCAGCGTGCGCTCGGAGAGATCGTGCCCCTGGATTCGGCCGTCGAGCGAGGCGACCAGCCGTGAGGCGTCGCAACCCTCGTCGAGTCGCAGCTCCAGGACCTCCCGCCCGACATGGGTCCGGACCAGGTCGGCCGGCCGGCCCTCGGCGACGATCCGGCCCTCGTCCATGATCACCAGCCGATCGCAGAGGCGCTCGGCCTCCTCCATGTAATGGGTGGTGAGCAGCAACGTGACGCCCCGCCGGCGGAGCCTGTCGAGCGCTCCCCAGACCGCCAGCCGCGCCTGCGGGTCGAGACCGGTCGTCGGCTCGTCGAGCACGACGAGCTCGGGGTCGCCCATCAGCGCCCTGGAGATCAGCAATCGCCGCTTCATGCCGCCGGAGAGGCCGTGGATGCGCTCGTCCGCGCGCTCGGAGAGCAGCGAGAACCCGAGCAGCTCGGCCGCCCGCTCCTCCGCCCTGCCGGAGTCGATGCCGAAGTAGCGCGCCTGCTGGAGCAGGTTCTCCCGGACGGTCAGGTCGGCGTCGAGATTCGTCTCCTGGGGCACGACGCCAAGCCGGCTCTTGATCTCGCGCCGCTCGGTGTTCGCGTCCATGCCGAGAACGGTGAGCTCGCCGCCGTCCACGGTCGCGAGGCCGTAGATCATCTTCATCGTCGTCGTCTTGCCGGCCCCGTTGGGCCCGAGGAAGCCGAAGCAGATTCCCGGCTCGACATCGAAGTCGATGCCCGCGACCGCCGTGCGCTCGCCGAAGCGCTTGGTCACCCCGCGCGCGCTGACCGCCACGTTCGGGCCCGTCGCATCGGCCGCGGCCCGCTGCGGGCTAGCCACCTCCATCAGCTCACCAGGGCCAGCGCCAGCCCGTTGTTGATCATGTGGGCGATCACGCAGGGCCACAGCGATCCGGTCCGGTCATACAGCCAGCAGAGCGCGAGGCCGAGAGCGGCGAGCGGGACGACGGTTGTGATTCCGGTCGGCGCATGTACCAATCCGAAGATAAGACCCGACGTGATCGCGGCCGGCCAGAGCGACCAGCGGGTGCGCAGCCCGGCGAACAGGAATCCCCGAAAGAACAGCTCCTCCGCCACCGGCGCGAGCAGCACGATCATCAGCACCGCGGCGATCGCGATCACGACGCTCGGGTTGCCGACCCCGAGGTCTCCTCCGATGTCCTCCTGGTCCGGCTTCAGCACGAGGCTCGCGAACAGCCCGGCCGCGATGTAGTAGGCGACCAGCGTCCCGAACATGATCCAGATCGCCCTGAGACGGAACGGGCGCATGCCGAGCAGCCGCAGCGGCCTGGCGAGCGGGCGGAACTTCCAGTCGGAGGCCACCCCGAGCGCGACGAAGAGCAGGAGTCCGTCGAAGATCGCCTGGGCCGCCAGGAGGGCGCCGTCGGCCTTCAGATCGGGGTCGAACGGCGCCACCAGGAGCGGCGGCACGATGATCGCCAGGAGCAGGCCGCCGAGCAGCCACCAGAAGGTGGTCCTCGGGGTCCAGGGCACCGGTTGCACGCCGGCCTCCATCAGACCGTCTGCTCCTCCACTTGATCCGAGGGTGCTCCGCCAGGAGCAACCCGAGTGACGCTGGTCCGGCGAAGGACCACGGTCTTCGCCGCCAGGTCGCCCAGGCGCTGCTTGCGAGCGTCGGCGACGATCATCAGCTCTCCGATCACGAAGAGGTCGACGAGGCGGAGCAGGTTCCGGATGCTCGCCTGCCCGTAGGTGAGGCGATCGGCGCGGTCCACCGAGCGCACCTCGATCCCGGTCGCGTTCTTGCCGATCGTCTGGCCCCAGCGCCACTCGCAGAACGCGAAGTAGTTGAACCAGAGCGAGAAGAACGCCAGGACCGCGACGACGCCGGCGGTGTCGCTCGCCAGGAACGCGCCTCCTACGATCCAGACGTAGATCCACAGATAGAAGAGGATCCAGACGATGTTGTCGAGCAGCGACGCCAGCGCCCGGCGCCAGAAGCCCGCGTAGTTCGGCTCAGACATCCGAGAGATGCTCGCGGATCTCCCTCAAGGAGGAGATGTCGCCCCCGTTGCCGTCGCGCTCGATCAGCAGCGCCCTGATCCCGGCCGCGCGGGCCCCCTCGACGTCCTCCGCTCGAGTGTCACCCACGTGGAGCGCCTCATCGCGGCCCACCCCGGCCAACTCGAGCGCCGGCTCGAAGATCGCCGGGTCCGGCTTGCGGGCGCCCGCCGCGGCCGAGGTCACCACAGCGTCGAGCAGCTCTCCGATGCCGACTCGCTCGAGGACGTCGTCAAGGGAGCAGTCCCAGTTCGAGACCACCACGAGCGTCTCGCCGAGCTGGCGGAGCTCTCGGAGCGCGGGGCCGGCATCGGGGTAGGCCTCGAAGCGAATCGACTCGACCAGCCGATTGGCATCGACCTCCACCCCCAGCTGCTCCGAGACGAGGGCCGCGCAGCGCTCCCGCAGGTCGGCAAGCGAGGCCTTATCGCGTCCCTCGTGCGCGTGGTCCCGGTAGTAGGCCATCTCGGCGCGCAGGGCGCCCTCGAGCCGTTCGTCGCTCACCTCCGCCGGAACCCGCCCCCGCAGGGCGATCCAGGGGGGCTCGAGCTCGACCAGGGTGCCGAGGGCATCGAAAAACACGGCGCGGACCATGATCGAAATACTGCCCGACGCGATGCTCCTGGCCGCGACCCAAAGCTTCTGGCAAGAGCACGGCGACGAGATCTCGGCGGCGATCACGCTGGCGGTCGCGATCCTGATCGCGGTCATCGTCGACCGCGTCCTGATCGGACGGGCGGTCAAGGCGACGGTGCGGATGGACACGGGCGAGCTCTCGCGGGAGGCGCGCACCCGGCTGCGCCTGATCCGCAGGCTGCTCTTCCTGGTGATCATCCTGATCGGCGTCGCGCTGGCGCTCAGCCAGTTCACCTCGATCAAGCGCTTCGCCACCGGCGTGCTCGCCTCCACGGCGGTGCTGGGGATCATCATCGGCTTCGCGGGGCGCCAGGTGATCGCCAACCTCGTCTCCGGCGTGCTGCTGGCGATCACGCAGCCGATCCGGATCGGCGACCTGGTCTCGATCGGGGACGAGGTGCACGGCAGGGTCACCGACATCGCGCTCACCTACACGCGGGTGGATGCCGGCGACGGCAGCATGATCGTCGTGCCCAACGAGAAGGTGGCGACCGACGTGGTCATCAACCACTCCGCGGGCAACAGCGCCGCTCCGGTGACCGTCGACGTCTGGTTACCGCCGGACGCCGACGTGGAGGCCGCGCGGAAGGAGCTCGAGAAGGGAGAGGTGACCTCCGCGCGCCTGGTCGAGGTCACCCACGAGGGTGCGAAGCTCCGAGTCAAGGCTGCGATCGACGCGGGCGTGGACCGCGAGGCGCACGAGGCGGAGCTGCGGGAGCACGCGCAATCCGTCCTGCGTGCAAAAGGCCTGCTCAGCCCCGCCTGAGGTGCCCCTAAGTACCCTTCCCGGACCATGAGCGCCCGGTCCCGCCGGCGGCATCGACGCACGAGCCGCAAGAGAAACCCGTTCCTCGCGGTCCTTCTGGTCCTCGGGTCGGTGCTCGCCGTCGGCGCGCTCGGAGCCGGTCTCTGGCTGCTCAGCGTCTACAACTCGGCGCCCTCCATCGCCTCACTGAGGCCGATCTCGAAGGGGGCCGTCTCGAAGGTGTACGCGGCGGACGGCTCCCTGCTCGGCGTGATCCACTCCGACAACATCCGGCAGCCGATCGGCACCGCACAGATTCCGCAGGACCTCAAGGATGCGACGGTCGCCATCGAGGACCGCAGGTTCTACAGCCACGGCGGCATCGACCCCTCGGCGATCATCCGCGCCGGCTGGGAGGACCTGGTCGCCGGGGGCAAGCCGGTCGAGGGCGGCTCGACGATCACGCAGCAGCTCGTCCGCAACCTCTACATCGAGGACCCGGAAGACACGCTCCACCGCAAGATCGTCGAGGCGCACCTCGCCAACGACATGGAGGACGAGCACTCCAAGGACTGGATCCTGACGAGATACCTGAACACCGCTTCCTACGGGACGAACAACGGCGCGACCGCGATCGGCGTCGAGGCGGCGGCCGAGACCTACTACTCCAAGCACGCACGCGATCTCACCCTGCCCGAGGCGGCGATGATCGCGGGTCTGCCGCAGGCGCCGTCGCAGTACAACCCGCTCCTCAATCCGCGGGCGGCGCTGGCCCGGCGAAACGAGGTGCTGCACGCGATGGAGCAACAGGGCAAGATCAGCGCGAGCGAGTACCAGGACGCGATCGGCCAGGGTCTGGGCCTCAACCCCGGTCAGAAGTACACCCGCATCCGCGACCCTTACATCTTCGACCTGGTCAAACAGGAGCTCGACGACCGCTACGGCCTGAACACCGTCCAGAACGGTGGCCTCAAGGTCTATACGACACTCGAGCCGGATCTCCAGCAGGCCGCACAGAACGCGGTGGACTCCTGCTCGGTCTGCTACTCGGGCGGACCCGCATCGGCGCTGGCCTCGGTAGACCCGTCGAACGGCAAGATCGTCGCGCTGGCCTCATCCCAGCGCTACTCGGAGAACAGCCAGTTCAACTTCGCCGCCCATGCTCAGCGCCAGCCCGGATCCTCGTTCAAGACCTACGTCCTGACGGCGGCGATCAGGCAGGGCATCGACCCGGACACGACCTACTACGACGGGAGCTCGCCGAAGACGCTCGAGACCCCGGGCGGCTCGACCTGGACGGTCAACAACGCCGAACCGGGGGGCGGGGGCGTCCTGCCGCTCACCGAGGCCACCCGGGAATCGGTCAACGTCGTCTTCGCCCAGCTCGGCCTCGACGTCGGTCCCGAGAACTTCGCCAGGACCGCCTACGACATGGGAATCACCTCGCCGCTCGGCGTCAAGGGTGGGCGCGAGATCCCCTGCAAGCTCGGCCGCCACTGCTTCATCCCGCCGGCGGATGCGATCGGCGGCCTCAGCGTGGGCGTCACCCCGCTCGAGCAGGCCAACGCCTACGCCACCCTGGCGAATGGCGGAGTCCGCCACGACCCGACAGCGATTGACAAGGTCGTCTTCCCGGGCGGAAAGGTCGATGAGCCGAGCGCGGACGAGGGCAAGCGGGTGCTGACTCCCGGAGAGGCCTACGAAGTGACGAAGGTGCTCGAGGGAGTGATCACCAGCGGGACCGGCGCCGGCTACACATACATGGGCTGCTCCTCGGAGGCGGGCAAGACCGGCACCAGCGAGGACCTCTCCGACGCCTGGTTCGTCGGCTACACGCCGAAATACTCGACCGCCGTCTGGACCGGGCATCCGCTCTCGCGCGAGTACACCGGGTTCGGCGGCCCGACCTCGGGTCCGATCTGGCGCTCCTTCATGGAGGCCGCCCAGGGGAGCGATTGCCCCGATTTTCGGATCCCCTCGAGCCTGCCGGACCTGACGGCATACCACGGGGAACACACGGCATCCAGCTCGAGCTCCTGCAGCAGCAGCAGTTCCTACTCCTGTTCCTCCTCATCGTCATACGCACCGAGCTACGGTGGGAGCGACAACGGCAGCGGCAGCAATCGGGGTGCCTACGCTCCCGGGGTCGGGCAGAAACCGGCGCCATCGCCGAAGCCGAAACCCGCGCCGGCGCCGCCGGCGCCGCCGCCGGCGGCACCGCCGCCCCCGAGCGGCGGGGTCAACCCGGGCTGAGCAAGCGCCCGGGGCCTAGCCTTCAGCTGGTGCCCAGCAGCGAGTTCGACCTGATCGCGGCGATCAACGAGCGGATGCCCGCCCCGGGGCCGCGCGTGCGCGTGCCGAGCGGCGACGACGCCGCGGTGGTCGAGCCGCGAGCCGCCAGCGCCACCACGGTCGACGCCATCGTCGACGGCGTGCACTTCGTCCTCGACTCGTTCGGACCGGAGGCCGTCGGGCGGAAGGCGCTCGGGGCCGCGCTCTCCGACCTCGCCGCGATGGGCGCCTCGCAGGGAGAGGCCTACGTGGTGGTCGCCGCGCCGGAGGAGCTCGCCGACGAGGACCTGCTTGGGATCGCCGACGGGCTCGCCGAGATGGCGGTCGGGGAGGAGGTCACTATCGCCGGCGGCGACCTCGTGCGGTCGCCGGTGCTGGTCGTCTCGGTGACTGCGGTCGGCTACGAGCCCGGGGGTTCCCGCTTCGTGACCCGAGGCGGCGCCAAACCGCGCGACCTGGTGGCGGTGACCGGTGAGCTGGGCGGCGCCGCGGCCGCGGTGCAGCTGATGGAGATGGGCGAGCGTCGCGGTGACCCCGCCGACCGGGGGCAGGCTCTTCTGGATCGGCAGCTGGACCCGACGCCCCGCTTGCGCGAGGGGCGGGCGCTTGCCAAGTCCGGAGCGACGGCGATGATCGACGTGAGCGACGGGCTCGGCGCCGACGCAGGGCACCTGGCGGCCGCCGGCGACTGCCACATCGAGATCGACCTCGCCCGGGTGCCCGTCGCGGCCGGGGTCGCCGAGGTCGCGGGCGGCGAAGGGCCGGCTGTCGAGCTTGCGGCATCGGGCGGCGAGGACTTCGAGCTGCTGGTCACCGTGCCGCGCGAGCACTTCGAGACCGCGGTTCAGGCCGTCGCGGACGCCGGCGCCACTCTGACCGAGATCGGCTACGTGACCGAGGGCCAGGGCGTGACCCTGAGGCTGCCGGACGGCGGAGAACTGGAGCCACGCGGCTTCGACCAGAGGCGAGGGTCCCTCTCGGGCTCCGGCTGAGGTCGCTCCGGCTCCACCTCGGGCTCGACATCGGCCCCGGCCTCCGCATCGGGCTCGGGCTCGGGCGGCGGCGCGGGCTCGGGAGCTCGTCGGCGCACCGAGATCTCCCCCTCGATCCGCATCTCCGGAGCCGGCCCGGACGGGCTCCTCGGCCCCCGGCCGGCGAGGGCGACGATCGCCACCCCGGAGCCCGCGACCAGACAGGCGAGCACCGCCAGGCTCGCGCCGATCTGCCCGTCGGCGACCATCAGCACCAGGTCGTGCCAGACGCCCAGGCCGGCGTCGAAGCGCCCCGCCAGATCGGCGAACAGCACCGCGGCGGGCACCAGCCCGAGCAGCACGAAGCCCACCGCGGGCACCCGGCCCGGGGCGAGACGCGCCGCGGCCGGCACCCACGCCTGCAGGCCGATCGAGACAACCAGCCCGAGATACGGGTTCACCACCCAGATCCCGAGGGCGGCGAGACAGGCCACCATGAGCGCCGCCGGGGCGGCCGTCGCCACGGCCCGCGATGGAGGCGAGCGCAGGGGCCGGAGGAAGAACGCGATCGCGCAGTAGAGGAGCACGGCGAACACCACCGACAGGGTGCCTCCGGTGCCGAGGCCCTCGATGCGAGGGTCGAAGGGGAAGTCCGGGCTCGGCAGCAGGCCGACGAGCGCCGTAACGAGGACGACCAGCAGGGCGCCCAGGAAGGGCAGCGAACGCAGCAGTGTCCAGACGAAGCCGCGGACCGCCTCGATCGGTCGGCGCGCCGCCGCGGCGAGGCCGGAGCCTGCGGCCAACCCGACGGGCGCGAGCAGGGACAGGGCCAGGAGGGCGATCGTCCAGCCGGGCATCAGGTTGCCCGCCAGCCCGATGTAACCCTTGGGGCCGTGCTCCAGCGCCCCTGGTGAAGCGTCGAGGGCGAGGATCAGCGAGAGGGCGGCCCTGCCGAAGCGGTCGAAGGTGTCGCTGTCGAAGGCCTCGGTTGTGTCGCGGCTCGGATCCATCGGCAGCTCGCCGTCGGCCGAGAGGCGGACGGCCGGCAGGCCCTGCTCGACGAGCGGCGCCTGGTCGCCCAGGCCCGCCGGCAGGGCGAGCCGGAAGAGGTCGTCGATCGGGCCCTCGTCCCCCGCGGGCGTCCCGAGTTCGTTCGAGGTGATCGAGTTGGCCGTCTCGGAGAGCTGGCCGGCGGTGCTCTGCGGGCCCGTCGACCAGGGGATGACCAGCGGAGGCGTGGGATCGGCGAGGGCGGGCTGGCTCAGCACGATCGCGGCGTCGAGCAGCGACGAGTCGCTGTAGTCGCGGATGAGGCGCTTCGTCCCAAGTGCGCCGATGCTCGATCCATCGGCCGAGACGAAGACCAGCGTCTTGTGATGAGCGGTGCCGGAGAACGCCTCCGCGATCTCGAGCAGGGCGGCGGTGGCCGCGGCGCTCGTCGTCGCTCCGCTGCCGCGGGCGACGTCACGAGGCGCGATCAGCGCGATCTGCCTGTTCGACTCGCCGGGAAGCGTCGCGATCAGGTTGCGGAGGTGCACGTCGTGGCCCTGAAACGAGCCGTCGAAGGTCTGCTCGGAGACCGTCGCGTCCTCGATCGCCGCGAACTGGCTTTTCACCTGGTCGGCGAGCTTCTGGTCCGCCGCGGAGCCCGGGGTGGGGTAGGGAGCCTCACTGCCGAACGCCTTGGCGAGCGGAACGGCGCTGGCGGGATCGAAAGCATCGGGCGGGATGCCGGCGGAGAGGCTCCGGGGCACGTCCTGGAGGGAGAACATCGCAATCACGGCCACCACCGGGACGGCGAGCAGGGCGTATCTGTAGAGGCGCAAGTCGATCATCAGCCGGGCACGAACCGCCTTCTAACCTTCAGGCATGGCGCGAGGACAGGCGCGGATCCTGCTCGTGGACGATGAACAGGCCGTGCAGACCCTTCTCACCTACCCGCTCCGCAAGGAAGGTTATGAGGTCGTGGGGGCCATGGACGGGCAGGAGGCCCTGAATCGCTTCTCTGAGGGGCGGTTCGATCTCGTCGTCCTCGACGTCATGCTTCCGAAGCTCGATGGGATTGAGGTGTGCAGGCGCCTCCGCACCCGCAGTCAGGTGCCGATCATCATGCTGACGGCAAAGGGGGACGAGATCGACAAGGTCGCCGGCCTCGAGATGGGAGCCGACGACTACATCACCAAACCCTTCTCGGTCCGGGAGTTCCGCAGCCGCGTCAAGGCGGCGCTGCGCCGCGGAGGGATGGCGGTGCAGGCGCTCGCGGACAACGAGCCGATCCGCGCCGGCGAGCTGGAGATCGACTTCGAGCGGCGCTCGGTGACGCTCGCGGACAAGCCGGCCCAGCTGACCTACGTCGAGTTCGAGATCCTCGCCGCCCTGGCGGTGTCCCCGGGCCGGGTCTTCACTCGTGAGATGCTGCTCGAGCACATCTGGGGCGACGCGACCTACCGAGACCCCCGCACCGTCGACGTCCACATCAGGCACCTGCGCGAGAAGCTCGAGTCGGACGCCAAGAACCCCGAGTACCTCTTCACCGTGCGCGGCGTCGGCTACCGCTTCCGCGATACAGAGCGCGATTGAGGCTAGACACTCTCCGCAACCGGCTGGTAGCGCTGATCACCCTGATCACGGCAGCGGCGATCGCGTTCGTCTACCTGTACGTCGTCCCCCAGCTCGAGTCGAGCCTGACGGCCGAGAAGCTCCGCCGGCTGGAGCGGCTTGGGAACGAGCAGGCGCCTCGCATGGCCCGCGCGCTCGAGTCCGGCGCCTCCCAGCAGCGGATCGAGGAGCTGGTCCGCACCACCGCCCAGTCCACCGAGAGCCGGGTGACGCTGCTGGCCATCCGAGACGAATCGGGGGGGCCGGTGCCCGCGTTCGTGCTCGCGGACTCGCAGGCGGAGGCCACCGCGATCCAGGGTCGTTACCTGACGGCGGACGCGGCGATCTCCGACGGGCACGTCGCCTCGGGCGTGGAGCACGTGGCCGGGATCCGCGTCGGCACCTCGGCAGTCCCGATCGAGCTTGGCGGCCAGACCCGCTGGGTAGAGGTCCTCTCGACTCCTCTCGCGGAGGTGAACGACGACGTCGCGCTGGTGCGCCGCCAGATCCTGATCGCGGGCCTGATTGCGCTGGCGGCGGCGTCGCTGATCGGGTTCTGGGCATCGGGCGCGGTCTCTCGGCGGCTGCGGCGGATGCGCGAGGCGGCCGAGGCCGTCGCGGA
>DATIDP010000165.1:0-6699 GCA_035456265.1 Solirubrobacterales bacterium
GGCGTAGCTTCGATGCGACCCGATCGGCCCGTTCAGCGATCTGGGGCGGTCGCCGGACGGCACCCCCCGAACGTCGGCGAAGTCGGCGATGGCGCGTGCGTTCTCGAGCAGCGTCGACGCGACTCGCCGTGGCCTGCGAAATCCCGCGCGGATCGTGCGAAATCCTTCGGCCGGAACGGCAATCCGCTCACGGATGGCATGCTGGACGAGCTCGACATCGGATGGCTCGGGCTCGGGGAGCCAGTCTGCTGCCGGCGGTGGCTCAGCATCCGCCTCCACGTCGAGCAACGCCGCCAGCAGCTCCGCCCCGGAGACGCCGTCGACCATGCAGTGATGGACCTTGGTGACGACGGCCCAGCGGTCCTCGGCGAGGCCCTCCGCCAGCCAGATCTCCCAGAGCGGCTTGCCGCGGTCCAGTTGCTGGGACATGAGCCGGCCGATCAGGTTGCGCAGCTGCTCCTCGCTGCCGGGCTCAGGCAGCGCCGTTCGCCTGACGTGGTAGCCGAGGTTGAAATGGGGGTCGTCCACCCAGACGGGCCGTCCGAGGTCGAGGGGGACGAAGCGCACCTTCTGCCGGTACCGAGGGATGAACTGCAGCTTGGACGCGACCGCGTCGAGCACCTCTCGGTGATCCGGCGGAGGACCCTCGACGATCAGCGTCGAGCCGATGTGCATCTGCGAGACGCCCGTCTCCAGGTGGAGGAAGGACGCGTCCTGAGGGCTCAGCGTCTCCATCCGGCCTCAGGTGCCGAGGAGATCGGCGAGACGCTCCCAGACGAGTAGAAGGTCAGATATCGAACTAGCGCATGAGCGTCGCTCAGGCCGGGACTGGGACGCGGGTAGGTGGCGGTTTCAGCGCTCACCGGTCAGGGCAATCTAGCCGCTTGCGCCACAGCTCCGTAGCGATCGACCGTTGATCCCGCCGTCTACCCTATTTGGGGCGCATGACGCAGCGAGCTCGCAGACGGCGCCGGCGCCTTCGGGACTCGGGCAGGAAGAAGCTCCTCTTGGCCCTCGGGGTCCCCCTCACCGTGGTCGGCATCGGCGTCATCGCCGGCGCTGTCTGGCTGATCAGCGTCTACAACTCAGCGCCCTCGCTGGCGAGCCTGAGGCCGATCACGAAGGGGGCCGTGTCAAAGGTGTATGCCGCGGACGGCTCCTTGATCGGCGTCATCCACTCGGACAAGATCCGCCAGCCGATCGCCAGCTCACAGATCCCGCAGGACCTGAAGGACGCGACAGTGGCGATCGAGGACAGGCGCTTCTACAGCCACGGCGGCATCGATCCCTCGGCGATCATCCGGGCCGGCTGGGAGGACCTGATCGCCGGGGGCAAGCCGGTGGAAGGCGCCTCCACGATCACCCAGCAGCTCGTCCGCAACCTCTACATCGCGGACCCCGAGGACACCCTGCGGCGCAAGATCATCGAGGCGCATCTGGCCAATGACGAGGAGGACCAGCACACCAAGGACTGGATCCTGACCAAGTACCTGAACACCGCTCCCTATGGGACCAACGAGGGTGCCACCGCGATCGGCGTCGAGGCGGCAGCGGAGACCTATTACTCCGAGCATGCTCGCGATCTCACCCTTCCCCAGGCGGCGATGATCGCGGGGCTGCCGCAGGCGCCGTCCCAGTACAACCCGCTGCTCAACCCCCGCGCGGCTTTGGCGAGGCGCAACGAGGTGCTGCGGGCGATGGAGCAGCAGGACAAGATCACCGCGAGTGAGTACGAGAGCGCCGCCGGCCAGGATCTCGGCCTCAACCCCGGCCACAAGTACAGCCGCATCCGCCAGCCCTACATCTTCGACCTCGTCAAGCAGGAATTGGAGGATCGCTACGGGCTGAACACCGTCCAGAACGGCGGGCTCAAGGTCTATACGACGATCCAGCCGCGCCTCCAGGAGGCCGCGCAGAGCGCGGTCGACTCCTGCTCGGTCTGCTACTCCGGCGGGGGGCCGGCGTCGGCGCTGGCCTCGGTAGACCCCTCGAACGGCAAGATCGTCGCCATGACCTCGACCCAGCGCTATTCGCCGGAGAGCCAATTCAACTTCGCCGCCCATGCCCAGCGCCAGCCGGGGTCCTCGTTCAAGGTCTACGACCTGACGACGGCGATCAGGCAGGGCATCGACCCCGATTCCACGTACTACGACGGCTCATCGCCGAAGACGCTCGAGACCCCGGGCGGCTCGACCTGGACGGTCAACAACGCCGAGCAGGGTGGCGGCGTGATGGCGCTGACGCAGGCGACCTGGGATTCGGTCAACGTGGTCTTCGCCCAGCTTGGGCTCGACGTCGGTCCCGCCAATATCGCCAAGACCGCGTACCAGATGGGGATCACCTCACCGCTCGGGATCAAGGGTGCCCACGACACGCCCTGCAAGGTCGGCCCGCACTGCTTCATCCCGCCGGCGGACGCGATCGGCGGGCTGAGCGTCGGGGTCACACCGCTCGAGCAGGCCGACGCCTACGCGACCCTCGCCAATGGCGGCGTTCATCACGATGCGACGGCTATAGACAGGGTCGTCTTCCCCGGCGGAAAGGTCGACGAGCCCAGCGCAGGCGAGGGCAAGCGCGTTTTGACCGAGGGTGAGGCCTACGAGGTGACCAAGGTGCTCGAGGGCGTGATCACCAGCGGCACCGGCGCCGGCTACACGTCGATCGGCTGCCAGTCGGAGGCCGGCAAGACCGGCACCAGCGAGGACCTCTCCGACGCCTGGTTCGTCGGCTACACGCCGATGTACTCGACCGCCGTCTGGACCGGGCACCCGCTCTCGCGCGCCTCCACCGGGTTCGGCGGCCCCACCTCCGGCCCGATCTGGCGCTCCTACATGGAGGCCGCCCAGGGAGGCGAGTGCCCCGACTTCGAGGTCCCCTCGAGCCTGCCGAGCCTGTCCTCATTCCACGGAAAGCACACGGCCTCGGGTTCTTCCGGCTCGAGTTACGGCACCTCCACCTCGGGCTATCCGACCTCGACCTACCCGAGCTACCCAACGACCTCCACCGGCGGCAGCGGGAGCACGGGCGGTACGGGCCGCTAGTAGACGAACGCGACCGACAGGTAGTAGCCCGCGACGACCGTGAAGAGGACGGCGTCGAGGCGGTCGATCAGGCCGCCGTGCGGGCCGAAGAGCCGGCCGGTGTCCTTGACGCCGAGGTCCCGCTTGAGCATCGAGGCGAACAGGTCCCCGACCGGCGCGATCACGGCGATGCACATGCCGATCAGCAGCGCGTCGATCCCGGGCAGCCAGTCCTGGTAGAGCCCGGCGAACCAGAAGCCCAGGGTTCCACCGATCAGGCCGCCGATCAGGCCCTCGAGTGTCTTGTTCGGCGAGATCCGCGGTGTGATCCTGCGGGTCCCGAAGAGGCGCCCGGCCCCGTAGGCCGCGGTGTCGCTGAGGAAGGTGGCGACGAGCACGTCGATCAAGAGGGCCCCGCCGTGGAGCGGCAGGTCGCGCAACAGAACGGCGTGCGAGAAGCCCAGCCCCATCCAGGCGACGCCGAGGACGGTGAACGCGATCGACGTGGTGATCAGCTCGTGCGAGCGGCGCACCGCGGCGAAGACGAAGGCGACCGGGATGAGCGCGGCGAAGACGAGCAGGATCTGGAACGAGTCGCCGAAGCGGGCGGCCAGCACCATGCCGGCGACCGTCGCGTACCCGGGCAGCACGATGGGGTGGATCGACTGGGCCATGCGAAAGAACTCGCGCAGGCCGAGGATCCCGAGCGCGACCATCGCCAGTGCGAAGACGTCTCCGCCGATGCCGACGATCGCGATGGCGACCAGGACCCACGGGATCGCCACCACCACTCGGGCGGTCGTCTCCGACATCTCGGGGAGGAACCGGCGCCAGCCTGAGCGGATCGACTGATAGCCCGAGTCGATCTGCAGATCAGCGATTCGCTCCCTCTCACCCTCCTCCGGCTCGCCGAAGTCGAGCAAGTCGTCGGGATCGGGCAGGAAGCTCGGCTCCCGCTCCCTCTCCCGTCCGCGCTCCTCGCGGTCACGCCCGAACTGGAACGAGGGCGGGTCGAGGTCCTCGATCACCGTCTCGCCCCGAAGCGGCGTTGCCGGTCCTCGTACTCGGCGAGGGAGGCCTCAAAGGCCTCGCGGCTGAAGTCCGGCCAGAGCTCGTCGCGGAAGACGAACTCCGAGTAGGCGCACTGCCAGAGCAGGTAGTTCGAGATCCGCTGCTCGCCACTCGTCCGGATGAGCAGGTCCGGATCGTGCATCTCCGGCGCGTAGAGGTGCTTGTGGAACTCCTCCTCCCCGCCCCCCTCATATGCCGCCGCGGCGTCCAGGATCTCGGCCCGGCCGCCGTAGTTGAAGGCCACGAAGAGCGTGATCCGCTCGTTGGCGGCGGTCGTCTCCTCGGCCCAGTCCATGCGGCCCGTGAGCTCGTCGCTGATCCCCTCTCGGCGACCGATGAAGCGCATGCGGACACCCTCTTCGTCGAGCTCGGGGGTCTCCCTGTCGATGCGCTCGGCGAACATGGCCATCAGGCCGGCCACCTCCTCCTGCGGCCTGGTCCAGTTCTCCGTCGAGAACGAGTAGACCGTGAGCTCCTTGACGCCGAGCTCGACCGCGTCGCGGAGGCGCTCCTTGACGCAATCCGCGCCGGCGCGGTGCCCCTCGATCACGGGCAGGCCTCGCTGTTGTGCCCAGCGGCCATTCCCGTCGGTGATGATCGCGACGTACTCGGCTGGCATCAGGAGGACCTCCAGGACCAGCAGCGGCTAGACCTCGAGGATCTCCTCCTCCTTGCCCTTGAGAAGGCTGTCGATCTCGCCGATCGCGACGTCGGTGTGCTTCTGGAGCTCGGTCTCACCGTGATGCTCCTCGTCCGACCCCGCCTCACCCTCCTTCTTCAGCTCGCGGAGGTCGTGCATGACGTCGCGGCGGATGTTTCGCACCGCAACGCGGCCCTGCTCGGCCACCCCGTGCACGACCTTGACGAGCTCCTTGCGCCGCTCCTCGGTGAGCTCGGGGATCTGGAGCCGGATCACGTTGCCGTCGTTGGAGGGCGTCAGCCCGAGGTCGGACTCCATCACCGCCTTCTCAATCGCCGAGATCGAGGACTTGTCGTAGGGCGTCACGGTCAGCATCCGCGCGTCGGTCGCCGCGACCTGAGCGAGCTGCTTGATCGGCGTCTGAGCGCCGTAGTAGTCGACCTGCAGGCGGTCCAGGAGGTGCGGGGAGGCGCGGCCCGTCCGCACGGTGGTGAGCTCGTTGCGCGTGGACTCGACGGACTTCTGCATGCGTTCCTTGGCGTCCGCGAGCAGCTCGTCGATCATCTCCATGGTCATGTGCGCACCCGTGGAGCCGGCTCGGTAGCGGGCTTCGACGACACCAAGGTGCCGACCCTCTCTCCGCTGACGATCCTATCTATGTTGCGCTCGTCGGCCATGTTGAAGACGTAGATGGGCAGGTCGTTGTCCATGCAGAGCGAGAGCGCGGTCGAGTCCATCACCCGCAGGCTCCGCTCGATCGCCTCACGGTGGCTGATCTCCGCGAGGAACTCGGCATCGGGGTCGATCGACGGATCGGCCGTGTAGACGCCCTCCACCCCGTTCTTGGCCATCAGGATTGCCTCGGCGTGGATCTCGAGCGCCCGCAGCGCCGCCGCGGTGTCGGTGGTGAAGAACGGGTTGCCGGTGCCGGCCGCGAAGATCACCGCCCGGCCCTTCTCGAGGTGGCGGATCGCGCGGCGGCGGATGTAGGGCTCCGCGACCTCGGTGACGGCCATGGCCGAGAGCACACGCGTGTCGACGCCGACCTTCTCGAGCGCGTCCTGCAGGGTCAGCGCGTTGAGGACGGTGGCGAGCATCCCCATGTAGTCGGCGGTGGCGCGGTCCATGCCCTCCGCGGCGCCCTCCAGCCCTCGGTAGATGTTGCCCGCCCCGACCACGATCGCCACATCGACACCGCGGCCGCGCACCTCGCGCACCTGGTTCGCGATGCGCTCGATCTGGGACGCGTCGGTGCCGTAGGCGAGATCGCCCATCAGCGCCTCCCCCGAGAGCTTCAGCAGGATCCGGCTGAACTGAGCCGAGCCCAACTGCCTACTCCTGCCCCACCTCGAAGCGTGCGAAGCGGGCGATGCGAACGTTCTCCCCGGTCTTGGCCGCGAGCTCGGTGCGCAGGTCCTCGATCGTCTTGCCCTCGTAGCGCTCCTCGTTGAAGTGCTTCTGATCGAGGAGGACGAGGTCCGACGCCCACTTGCGCAGCTGACCCTCGACGATCTTCTCGATCACGTTGTCGGGCTTGCCCTCGGCGCGGGCCTTCTCCTCGAGGATTCGCCGCTCGTTGGCGACGTCCTGGCCGGGGATGTCCTCGAACGAGACGTGCTGCGGGTTCATCGCCGTGACGTGGATCGCGACCTGGCGGGCGAACTCCTGGAAGTCCTCATTGCGCGCCACGAAGTCGGTCTCGGACTGGAGCTCGACGAGCGCCCCCTTGCGGCCGTCTGCATGGACGTATGAGGCGATCACGCCCTCCTCGGTGCCGCGGCCGCTCCGCTTCTGAGCTGACGCCGCCCCCTTCTTGCGGAGGATCTCGATCGCCTTCTGCTCGTCTCCCTCGGCCTCCTCGAGGGCGTTCTTGACATCCATCATCGGCGCGCCGGTCCGTTCACGCAGGGCCTTCACATCGGCTGCGGAAACCGCCATCAGGATTCACCTCCGCTCTTCGTCTGGGCG
>DATIDP010000166.1:0-5295 GCA_035456265.1 Solirubrobacterales bacterium
GTGATCGACATCAACAACTTCGACGCGATCGAGATCGGGCTTGCCTCGGGCAAGAAGATCCGGGGCTGGAGCTCCGGCGAGGTCACCAAGCCCGAGACCATCAACTACAGGACGCTGAAGCCGGAGAAGGACGGCCTCTTCGGCGAGCGCATCTTCGGTCCGACCAAGGACTGGGAGTGCTACTGCGGCAAGTACAAGAGGGTCCGCTACAAGGGCATCGTCTGCGAGCGCTGCGGCGTCGAGGTGACCCGCTCCAAGGTTCGCCGCGAGCGCATGGGCCACATCGACCTGGCCGCGCCGGTCTCCCACATCTGGTTCTTCAAGGGCGTTCCGAGCCGGATCGGCTACCTGATCGACATGGCTCCGAAGGAGCTCGAGAAGGTTCTCTACTTCGCCGCCTCGGTGATCACCTGGGTCGACGAGGAGGCCCGTCAGAAGGACATGGGCAGACTGGAGAAGGAGGTCGACAAGCAGGTCGGCGAATACGAGCGCGAGCGCGAGCAGCGCACCCAGGAGCTCAACGAGTCCCTGAAGCGGCGCCTGGCCTACCTCGGGGTCGCCGAGAACAAGGACGACGAGGCTCCGCCGGCCGGCACGACCGAGGGCTTCAACGAGGACGACGAGCTCTGGGCCGACACCGTTCCGAACGTGAAGCGGATGAAGGCCGAGGACCGCGAGAAGACCGCGAAGGAGCTCCGCAAGACCTTCGAGGCCGAGATCTCGGACACCGAGGCCTACCTCGACGAGGCCGCCGAGCGGCTGCGCGAGGTCTGGAAGATCTTCACCGAGATGAAGCCGAAGGACGTCATCAACGACGAGACCACCTTCCGCGAGCTCAAGGACCGCTTCGGGTCCCCGTTCGGCTGGGGCGAGTACTTCCGCGGTGGCATGGGCGCGGAGTCCGTCCGCGACCTGCTCGAGCAGGTGGACCTCGAGGCCGAGGCCGAGCTGCTCGAGGAGACGATCAACACCTCGAAGGGCCAGAAGCAGGCCCGCGCGGTCAAGCGGCTCAAGGTCGTCGACGCCTTCCTCAAGTCACAGAACAAGCCCGAGTGGATGGTCCTCGACGTCGTGCCGGTCATCCCGCCGGAGCTGAGGCCCATGGTCCAGCTCGACGGGGGCCGTTTCGCGACCTCGGACCTCAACGACCTCTATCGAAGGGTCATCAACCGGAACAACCGACTGAAGAGGCTGCTTGACCTGGGCGCCCCCGAGATCATCGTCAACAACGAGAAGCGCATGCTGCAGGAGGCGGTCGACGCCCTGTTCGACAACGGGCGCCGAGGCCGTCCCGTCACCGGCCCTGGCAACCGGCCGCTGAAGTCGCTCTCGGACATGCTCAAGGGGAAGCAGGGACGCTTCCGGCAGAACCTGCTCGGTAAGCGGGTCGACTACTCCGGCCGTTCGGTGATCGTCTCGGGCCCGAGCCTGAAGATCCACCAGTGCGGGCTGCCCAAGCTGATGGCGCTCGAGCTGTTCAAGCCGTTCATCATGGCGCGGCTCGTCGAGCGCAAGCAGGTCCAGAACATCAAGGCCGCCAAGAAGATGGTGGACTCGATGATCCCGGAGGTCTGGGACGTCCTCGAGGAGGTCATCCACGAGCACCCCGTGCTCCTCAACCGCGCGCCGACGCTCCACCGTCTGGGCATCCAGGCGTTCGAGCCGGTGCTGGTCGAGGGCAAGGCGATCCAGATCCACCCACTGGTCTGCCACGCGTTCAACGCCGACTTCGACGGCGACCAGATGGCCGTGCACCTTCCGCTCTCAGCGGAGGCGCAGGCGGAGGCGCGCATCCTGATGCTCTCCTCCAACAACATCCTCTCACCGGCGCACGGCGCGCCACTCGCGACGCCGACCCAGGACATGGTGCTGGGTCTCTACTACCTGACCTATGGGCCCCAGGCCGAGCAGCTCGATGCGATGGACGGGAAGCTCAAGGGCGGCAACTGGGACGAGTCCGACGGGAAGCGCCCCCATACATTCCGTTCGGCGCAGGAGGCGGAGCTCGCCTACGAGAACGGCGTCGTCAAGCTGCACGACTACGCGGAGTACCGTCGTTCGGGGCGGGAGCACCACGAACTGACCACGGTCGGCCGGATCATCTTCAACGACCGCGTGGAGCGGGCGATCGCGGAGGCCCTCGGGGACGAGTACGACGCCGAGAGCTACGTCTTCATCAACCGCTCGCTGAAGAAGCGAGACGTCAACGAGATCGTCAGCGACCTGGTCGAGGCATACGGCGCTCCGGCGGTCTCGCTGGTGCTCGACTCCTTCAAGGAGCTCGGCTTCCATTTCGCCACCGAGGCCGGGATCACGATCTCCAAGAACGACGTGGTCGCTCCTCCGGACAAGGAGGAGATCCTCGAGAAGTACGAGGGCGAGACGCAGAAGATCTCGGACCAGTACGACGACGGCTACATCACGGCCGAGGAGCGCAAGGAGGCTGTCACCAGCCAGTGGGACCGGGCCACTGAGGAAGTGGGGCAGGCGATGGAGGACAACCTCGACGAGCTCAACCCGATCTTCATGATGGCCAACTCGGGTGCTCGCGGCTCGTTCAAGCAGATTCGCCAGCTGGCCGGCATGCGAGGCCTGATGGCCAATCCGAAGGGCGAGATCATCGAGCGGCCGATCAAGGCCAACTTCATGGAGGGCCTCTCGGTGCTCGAGTACTTCATCTCGACGCACGGCGCCCGGAAGGGCCTCGCGGACACCGCGCTGCGGACCGCGGACTCCGGATACCTGACCAGGCGACTGGTCGACGTCGCCCAGGACGTGATCGTCCGGGAGGACGACTGCAAGACGAAGGACTCCGTCGAGATGCCGGTCTTCCGAGACGGCGGTGAGCCGAACCCGAACCTGCTCGGTCGCGTGGTGGCGAAGAAGACCACCACCAAGCGTGGCCGGGAGCTGCTGAAGCGCGGCGACCTGATCGACAACGATGAGCTCGCGGAGCTGGCCGAGGCCTGTGAGCCGGGCGACTCCGAGGCTGTCGTGCCGGTCCGTTCCGTCCTCAAGTGCGAGGCCGAGTCCGGGGTCTGCCGCCAGTGCTACGGCGTCATGCCGGCGACCGGTTCCCTGGTCGAGATCGGCGACGCGGTCGGCATCATCGCCGCGCAGTCGATCGGCGAGCCGGGCACGCAGCTCACCATGCGGACGTTCCACACCGGCGGCGTCGCCGGCCTGGACATCACGCAGGGTCTGCCGCGAGTGGTCGAGCTGTTCGAGGCGCGCAAGCCGAAGGGCCTGGCGCAGATCGCTGAGATCAGCGGCAAGGTCACCGATCTCGAGGAGACCGACAAGGCCGTCAAGCTCACGATCACCGACGACAAGGGTGAGGAGCACGCGTACTCATTCCCGCCCCGCACCAACGTGTTGGTCGAGAAGGGCAAGCGGGTCGAGAGGGGAGACCAGCTGAACGAGGGCTCCCTGTACCCGGCCGAGATCCTTTCGATCAAGGGCCGCACCGAGACCGAGGTCTACATCGTCGCTGAGGTGCAGCGGGTCTACCGCACGCAGGGCGTCGACATCAACGACAAGCACATCGAGCTGATCGTCCGCCAGATGCTGAAGAAGGTGCGAGTCGAGTCCAAGGGCTCGACCGAGCTGCTGCCCGGTCAGCTTGAGGACCGCCTGGTCTTCGACGCGATCAACGAGAAGATGAAGGGCAAGAAGACGAAGACGCCGGCGCGTGCCGAGGAGGTCATCCTCGGGATCACGAAGGCGTCGCTCGCCACCGAGTCCTTCCTCTCGGCCGCCTCCTTCCAGGAGACGACCAAGGTGCTCACCGATGCCGCCCTGGAGGGCAAGCGCGACCGCCTCATGGGCCTGAAGGAGAACGTGATCATCGGCAAGCTGATCCCGGCCGCCACCGGCCTGAAGCACTATCGCTCCCTTCAGATCGAGCCGGTGGAGCCGGCGCAGCCGCCGGCCGAGGAGTTCTCCGAGGAGGAGCTCGCCAAGGAGCTCGACCTCGCCGGCGACGGCGAGGGCGGCGCCGCGATGGAGGGCTTCGGCCCGTCCTTCGCGGAGGAGCTCGAGGAGCTGGCCTCCGAGATCGAGACGCCTGGCGCCGGCCAGGCAGCCGGCACCGGCGACGGCGAAGAGTCCTCCGAGAACGCCTGAGCGGCCAGGCGCGCGGGTCCTGTCGCCGCAGGGACCGTCCCAAGCATGCGCGAAGGCGCGCATGCTTGGGCCCCACCTACGGCGCCACCCGCGCGAGTAGCGCATCGGTTCACGGTGTCACCGGCGCGGAGTGCTGCCTCGAGCGAGCTTGATCCTCAGCTCGGCTGGCCTTGAACCAGGCCGACGACGTGGCCCTCGGGGTCCGAGAAGAGGCCAATCGTCAGGCCCTCCATCGGCGAGTCGGGGCCCATCAGCCTGGTGCCCCCGAGCGACTCGGCCTTGTCGAGGGCGGCGCCCACGTCGGGGACCTCGATGTAGAAGGTGACATGGCCCTCGTAGCCCTCGGGGCCGTCGCCGACGCCGCCGCCGATCCCGACCCCGTCGGAGTTCGTGTTGCCCTCGCGTGAGACCACCCCGTAGTCCGTCGGGCCTCCCTCGTAGACGTCGAACTCCCAGCCCGCGAGCTCGCCGTAGAACTCCCGGAGCTTCTTGGCGTCCTTGCCGACCACCTCGAAGTGAACGACTGGCTGTCCCATGGCTTCCTTTCCGCCCCGCCTGGGGCGCTCGCGCGGCCGCGCTACGCGGCGCTTGGCCTGGAGGTCGCCGGGTGACTCTTGGCCCACTCGACGATCCGCTGAGACTCGTTGATCACCTCGCCGTCGTCGGTGAGGAGAACGGGAACGACGGGGCTGCCGGTCAGCTCCTGAACCTCCCTGCGTCCGTCCGTCATCAGCTTGATCGGGCCGATTCCAAGTCCGCGGACCTTGATCACCTCCGGGTCGTAGCCCGCCTCCCGAAGCGCCTTGTGGGCGTTGTGGCAGGGATGCCCGTGCGGCGGGCGGGGGGTCTGGATCGTGGTCCAGCAGACGTAGAGCTTCATGCTCCGGACGGGGTGCGCTCGCGCCGCTCGTGTGCGGCCATGCCGGGCGCGAGCCGCGGCTCGACCACCGGCGTGCGGGTCCGCCCGCCGGGCGGACAGTCCGGCTGAGCCTTGGCGGAGCCGCCGTGCGGCCCGCGGCGAGGACCGCGCGGCTTGCTCGGATCGCGGCGCCAGCGCTTGAAGCTGTGGTCGTCGGCCTCGCCCGGAAGGTCCTCGACCTGCGGCTCGTCCTTGACGGCCCAGTAGATCAGCCACATCCCGTAGAGCACCGGAATCTTGAGAACCACGGC
>DATIDP010000167.1:0-5473 GCA_035456265.1 Solirubrobacterales bacterium
TGGGCGTCGCCGTCAACCTCTCCGCCCGCCAGCTCGCCGACCACGAGCTGATTCCGCACGTCGAGGGGTCGATTCGGGCGAACGGCATCGAGCCCTCCACGCTCTGGCTGGAGCTCACCGAGAGCACGGTGCTCGACGACACCACCTACGTCGAGCGAACCCTGGGGGCGCTCCAGCGGCTCGGTGTGAAGCTGGTCCTCGACGACTTCGGGGTCGGCTTCTCGTCGCTCGGCTACCTGAAGCGACTGCCGCTCTCGATGGTGAAGCTCCATCGCACCTTCGTCGAGGACGTCGCCGACAGCCCGCACGACGCCGCGATCGTACGGGCCGTGAGCGAGATGGCCGAGACGATCGGGCTCGGGGTCGTGGCCGAGGGCGTCGAGACCGAGGAGCAGGTCCGGGTGGCGCGCGACCTGGGCTGCGGGTACGGGCAGGGCTTCCATTTCGCGGAGCCGGTTCCGGCCTCATACGCGGAGCGCCTGCTCGCGACCCCGATGCCGGTCAGCGGCTGACGCCTCCCTGATTGGGCAGCCGAGATTCGGGCACTATTTGACGCGAGGCATGATGGGCAGCCGCACCGCAACGATCGGTGGCAGTCAACCTGTTCCGCCACCGGGGTGGGCGCGTCTCACCGACCGGATCGTCGCCCGGGTCCGCGCTCGCGCGATCGACGACAAGCTGCTGAACGGCAGCGTGAGAAGCGGTAGTCCCGCCGTCCTCGTCCGGAGAGCGCGGTTACTGCACCGGCGCTACCGGTCGGCGGTCGCAGAGGCCCTGAGGGCGCTGATCGCGGATGCGCGAAGCAACCGGCCGAACTTCTACGCCGCCAAGCTCCCCCTGAGGGTCCGGGACGTGCTGACGAACGCTCCGCTGATCCTGACGCTCGCCGACGAGGTCGAACAGGAGGAGGCGGTGAGCCCCCGCGGCGTGATCCTGGCGGAAAGACTGGTGACGGACGGCGACTCCCCCGTCTACGGGCCCGCGCCGGTCCAACGGCCTCGCGAGGAGACCGTCGAATCCGCGGTCAGGCACGCCCGCGCCGCACTTCATCTCGGCTGAGGCCTCTCTCCTCGGCGTAACGGCGGAGGCTAGGATGTGCCCGACCTCGCTCGATAGGGGGCACAGTGTCGGCATCTCCAAGCGCAGACATCCCGCAGTTCGAGATCACCTCGGGGCCAGGACCGGATGACGCCTACGTCGTCCGGGTCTCCGGGGAGGTCGACATGTCCCACGAGGAGGAGCTGAGAGCCGAGCTGCACACGGCCGTCGAGGCCGAGGCGAGCGGCATCGTCGTCGATCTGACCGAGTGCGAGTTCATCGACTCGAGCGCGATCCGCGCCCTGCTCCTTTCCCGAGAGGAGAAGGACTCCGGCCGGCACAGCGAGACACTCGCGGTGGCCGCCTCGAGCGACCAGATCCTGCGCATCCTCTCCGTGATGGGGCTCGACCAGGTCCTGCCCATCAAGCCGACCGTCGAGGAGGCAGCGGCGGCGCTTGCATGACATCGCCGAGTTCCTGGCGGGGCGCGACCCCTTCAGCGGGCTCGACGAGGCTGAGCTCGGGCGGCTCGCGAGCCGGACCGAGGTCGAGTTCTTCCCGGCTGGTAGGCAGATCGTGCCCCAGGGTGAGCGCTCTCAGGGCCGCATCCGGGTGATCCGCCGCGGCGGGGTGGAGCTACTGGACAGAGGTCGACCGGTCGACCTCCTCGGCGAGGGCGAGATGTTCGGTCACCCGTCGGTGATCTCGGGCGAGCCGACCAGATATGAGGCCCGCGCGCGGGAGGACACGCTCTGTTACTCGCTCCCGGCGGAGGAGGTCATCCCGCTGCTCGGGCGTCCGTCGAGCCTGCGGTACCTGGTTCGTTCGATGCTGGCGCGGACCAGCCCCGCCCCGGGGGGCGTAGAAGAGATGCCCGGTCCCGAGGTCGCCCGGCAGTATGCGAGCGACCTGGTGCGCCGGCCGCCGGTCACCTGCAAGCCTGAGACGACCCTCCGGGACGCTGCGCGCCTGATGGGCGCGGAACAGGTCAGCTCCGTCCTGGTCGAGCTCGAGGGCGGCGAGTTCGGGATCGTCACCGACAGCGACCTCCGCTCGAAGGTGGTGGCCGGACCGCGCTCGCCGGATGACCCGGTGAGCGCGGCGATGAGCGCCCCGGTCGTGGGCGTCGGCGCCGACCAGACCGGAGCGGATGTGATGTTGACCATGCTCGACCACGACATCCGTCACGTGCCGGTCTTCTGGGGGCGGGGGAACCTGCTCGGCGTGATCGTCGCGGTCGAGCTGGTGGCAGCGGAGACCCGCTCGCCGTTCGTGCTCCGCCGAGCGATCGCCAAGGCCAATAGCAAGGAAGAACTGCGGGAGGTCGCCAGCCGTCTGCGTTCGACCGTGGTGACGCTCCACCGCGCCGAGCTCGCACCCTTCCACGTCAGCGACGTGATCTCGGCGGTCTCGGATGCCCTGATCCGCAGGATGATCGAGCTCGCGATCGAGTCCGCCGGGCCCCCGCCCGCCGAGTTCGCCTGGATAACCCTCGGCAGTCACGGCAGGCGGGAGCCGATGCCGTCCTCGGACGTCGACTCCGGGATGGCCTGGCGCGACCGGCCGGATCCGGACCCGATCGCCACCGAGCCGGGGCGAACGCTCGCCTCGACCCGGATCAGCGCCTACATGCAGGAGATCGCGGCGGACGTGGCCGACTGCGTCCGGGTGCTGGGCTGGCGCCTCGATCCACACGGGGTGACCGCCTCCGGCGCCTTCTCGGCGAGCTCGATCGAGGACTGGCGGCACAGCATCGAGAGCTGGCTGAAGCGCCCGAGCGACAACCGGGTCCTGATCGCCGTCTCGATCCTGCTCGACGGGAGGGTGATCTACGGGCCGCAGGGCCTCGACGTCAAGCCACTGCTGTTCGAGGCCGGTGACCGGGAGACGCTGCAGCGATGGATGCTGAGGCTCGCCCTGGCGGGCAAGCCGCCGACAGGCTTCATGCACAACATCACCCTGGAGGGCTCGGGCAGGCACGCCGGGACGTTCGACATCAAGCACGGCGGGCTGCTGCCGATCGTCGACCTCGCCCGCCACTTCGCGCTCGTCGGGACCATCCCCGCCAACCACACGCTCGACCGGCTCCGCGCAGCGACCGGAGTGGGCATCGTTGACCGTACGGAGGCGCGCGTGCTCGAGGAGGCCTTCGAGCTGTTCACGGAGCTTCGCCTCGAGCACCAGGTGGCGCAGCTGGAGGAGGGACGCGAGCCCGACGACCACATCGACCCGAAGGATCTGGATCCGCTCACCCGGAGATACCTGCGGGACGCGTTTCGCGAGGTGGAGGCGGTGCAGCGCTCGCGCAGTGCCGAGCTCAGGGCCGCCCGTCACCCGGCATGACAGCTACCGGATCGCCCGCCGAGCTGGCCTTCACGGAGGCGGCGTTGCCCAGCGGGTCCACCCCCTGGCGGGAGGTCGACTTCACCGTGATCGACCTGGAGACCACCGGCCTCGATCCCGGGAGGGACGAGATCATCTCCTTCGCGACGGTGAGCGTGAGGGGCGGCCGGATCACGCTCGCTGATGCCCGCTACGAGCTGGTCAGACCCAACCGGATGCCGAGCTCCGAGACGATCCGGATTCACGGCCTCCGAGAGGCGGACCTGGTCGATGCCCCGCCGCTATCCGCGCTGATCGATGACCTGCTGGAGGTGCTCACCGGCCGGGCACTCGTGGCCCACGTGGCATCCGTGGAGGGCGGATTCCTCGATGCGGCGCTCTCGGCCCACGGACTGGAGTTGAGGAACCCGATGGTCGATACCGCCGAGCTCGACCGCGAATTGCGCAGCCTCCGTCGCGACCCGGCCGGCAAGGACCCGATCGCCTTGTCCGAGATGGCGCGGGACCTTGGCCTGCCCGTGCACCGCCCGCACCATGCGGACGGGGATGCGCTCACGACCGCGCAGGCGTTCATCGCCCTGGCCACCCATCTCGAGGCATTCCGCCCGCAGACGCTGCGGACGCTCGCGCAATTTTCGCTGCACAGGGGGAGAAAACCGCTTTCGCTCAGGGAGCTGCTCCACCGTTTCGTCTTCAGGCACGCCTGAACCCGAGAAGAACCGTCCAAGACTCCCCAATTTCCGGAAATTCGCCTTGACTGTGGTCCGCCTGCGGGCGTAGGGTCCCGGCAGGGCTTCACGCCCTCGAGACATAGGCCTCAGACATGGAAGTGGCGAGGCCGCAACGGAGGGAGAGGAAGTGACACCACCGGAAGGCATCTCCGACGCCGATCAGACGAGGCGAGACGAGCAGCGCCTCGCGGAGCTCGGCTACAAGCAGGAGCTGTCGCGGGGCTGGAGCGCGTTCACCAACTTCGCGATCTCGTTCACGATCATCTCGGTCCTCGCGGGGACGTTCACGACGTTCTCGTTCGCCTGGCTGCACGGCGGCCCGTCGATGGCGTCGATCGGCTGGCCGGTGATCTGCTTCTTCGTGATCATGGTCGGCCTCTCGATGGGCGAGCTCACCTCGAAGTACCCGACGGCGGGCGGCCCCTACTGGTGGGCACACGACCTCGGCGGCAAGGGCTGGAGCTGGATGACCGGCTGGTTCAACATCGTCGGCCTGATCGGGATCGTCGCGTCGGTCGCCTACGGGTGCGCCTTCTTCCTCTGGAATCTGCTCAACCTCTACGGGCTGAACATCTTCGGCGTCGACTTCGGGGATGACGTGCACATCCTCGGCGAGACCTGGCTGCTCTTCTTCATCATCCTCTTTCTCTACACCCTGGTGAACATCTTCGCCGACCGGATCCTGGCGCTGATGAACAACATCTCGGTCGGCTGGCACCTGCTGGGTGTGGCGGTGATCATCGCGCTGCTTGTCTTCGTGCCCGACACTCATCAGAGCACCAGCTTCGTCTTCGGCGCGCGCTTCAACGAGAGCGGCACGCTCGGCGGCGACACCGGCGGCCTCGGCTTCTGGTTCCTGGTCGCGCCGGTCGGCTTCCTGCTCGGCATGTACACGCAGACCGGCTACGACGCCTCGGCCCACACGGCCGAGGAGACCCACGGAGCCGCGATCAGCGCCGCGCAGGGCGTCTGGCGGTCGATCTTCTTCTCGGCGATCATCGGCTGGTTGGTCCTGCTCGCGTTCCTCTACGCGGCCAATGACGTGACCGCGGTGAACGACTCGGGCGGCGCCGTCTTCGGCATCTTCAACTCGGCGCTCGATCCGTGGGCCGCGAAGCTGGTGGTGCTGATCGCGACCGTCGGCCAGTTCTTCTGCGGCGCCGCCGGCCTGACCAGCGCCTCACGGACGTGGTACGCGTTCTCACGTGACCGCGCGATCCCCGGCTGGGCGGTCTTCCGCCGGGTGAACCGCGACAGGGTCCCGTTCAACGCGGTGATCGCGGTGTCGGTCGCCTCCCTGGTCATCGCAATTCCGGCGCTGTTCGGGAAGAACGACATCCCCTTCGCGTTCTTCGCGCTCA
>DATIDP010000168.1:0-12869 GCA_035456265.1 Solirubrobacterales bacterium
GGAGGCGTATTTCATGCGCCGAGACATCCAGGGCCTCGGCCCAGTAGCCGGTCAGCTCATCGAGGTTCTGATCGGCGTGGAATTGGACCGAGAACGAGAGCGGGCGCCTCGAAAACCTGCGAAACCAAAGCGTGCCGATCTGCATAACCGCTGGGTCGGAGTTGCAAATCGCGACGGTGTTCCGATTTCGCTTGGACCCCTCGGCGATGTAGAGAGCCACGAAGTCGCGGAAGGTGGGGTGGACAGTCAAGCGCGGGACTTCCCAGTGCCCCAGCAGATACGCCTCCTCTCGCAGGCGCCGGTGGTTCGCCAGCATCTTGCGCGCCCCCGGGTGAGGGTTGTCACGGCGCCGTCGGCCAAGTGGCACCCCTCGGACCCAGTAGTAGATGGTGGTCCGCGAGAGCGCCAGCCGTTCAGCAATCTCGTCGATTGAGAGATGCTGTTCGCGGCGCGGTTGGCGTGCCTTCTCGCAGACATATTTCGGATAGGTCATGGCCACAGTCGAATGCGGGTTCGTGGACGAGTGGCGCGCAGAACCTGACGAATGTGTGACGGGTCCCGGCTGACTAGGGTTCCGCGCTCGTGGCGGAGGTCAGTCCAATTCCGACGGTCCACTACGACCTCGACAAGGTCGGGCCGCTCGCCGACGTCGTCGCTCCGCCCTATGACGTGATCGACGACACGCAGCGCGCCGAGCTCGCCACCCGCTCGCCGTACAACGTCGTCGAGCTTGACCTTCCGCGCGACCCGGCCGGCGGCGATCCCTACGAGCACGCCGCCGAGCTCCTCGAGCAGTGGACCGCGGAGGGTGTCCTGACCCGCGACTCCGAGCCGACGATCTGGGCGCTCGAGCAGGACTACACGGCGCCGGACGGTTCCCGGCTCACCCGCCGAGCCTTCCTCGCCCGCGTCAAGCTGGCCCCCTACGGCGAGGGAATCCGCCCGCACGAGCGCACGCAGCCCGGCCCCAAGGAGGACCGGCTCCGGCTGACCCGCGCCACACGCCACAACCTCTCGCCGATCTTCTCGCTGCACCCCGGGAACGCCTGGCAGCACCTCGAGCCCGCCCTCGGCGATCGGTGGGACGAGGTGACCGACGCCGACGGCACCACCCACCGCATCTGGCGAATCGACGAGCCGGAGATCCACCGTGCGATCACCGAGGAGCTGGCACCGGATGAGCTGCTGATCGCGGACGGCCACCATCGCTACGAGACGTCCCTCGCCTATCAGCGCGAGGTCGGAGAGGGCGGGCCGGCCGATTACGTCCTGATGGCGCTCGTCTCCCTCGAGGACCCCGGCCTGACCGTCTTTCCCACCCACCGCCTGATCTCGGGATTGGCGGACGATCCGGCGAGGCAGGAGGCGCTCGGCGTGGGTCTGAGAGAGCTCTTCGACGTGGAGGAGGTCCCCACCGACCAGCTGGACCCGGCCGACACCGACGGGGTCGGCGTCTTCGGCTACATCGACTCCCATTTCAAGCGCGGCTTCAGGCTTCGCCTCAAGGACACCGGTCGCCTCGATCAGGCGCTGGCGGACCGCTCCCCCGCCTATCGGCAACTCGACGCCGCGATCCTCGAGGAGCTCGTCCTCAAGGGCACCCTGGGAATGGACACCGGTGACATCGCCGCCAAGCGGGGCATCGGCTACACACCGAGCATCGACGAGACCCTCGCGAAGCTCGACGCCGGCGACTACCAGGCGGCGTTCATCCTCCGTCCCACGCCGGTCGAGCAGGTCCGCGAGGTGGCCGCCGAGGGCGAGACGATGCCGCCGAAGTCGACCTACTTCTTCCCCAAGCTCCTCACCGGTCTGGCCTTCAACCCGCTCGCCTAGCCCGGAGAGGCGGGGCGATAAGGTCGGTTTCGTGGTCAAGATCTACACCCGCAAGGGGGACGACGGCACGACGAGCCTCTGGTACGGCGGCCGCGTACGGAAGACGGACGTGCGGACAGAGGCCTACGGCTCGGTCGACGAGGCCAACTCCGCGCTCGGCGTCGCGCGAGCGCTCTGCGACGAGGAGCAGGCGGATCTGCACGAGACCATCCTCACCCTGCAGCGGAACCTCTTCGTCGCCGGCGCCGAGCTCGCAACCGCGCCGGACGCGGCGGAGCGGCTCGAGGGCGGGATCAGCCGGATCACCGACGAGATGGTCGAGGAGGTCGAGGCCGACATCGACCGACACATGAGCCAGGTCGATCTGCCGCCTCACTTCGTGATTCCCGGGGGGACCGAGCTCTCCGCTGCGCTCGACGTCGCCCGTTCCGCCATCCGGCGCGCGGAGCGACGCATCGTCGAGCTGCGTGACTCCGATGGGCTCGCCTCGGACGTGGTCCTCCGCTACATCAACCGGGCCTCCGACCTCGCCTTCGCGCTGGCGCGCGTCGCCGACGAGGAGAACCCCCAGATCTTCGAGGGAAGGGAGGGCTCCTGATGCCCAGCGCCGTCGCCCGCCGGCGCCAGGGCTACGAGCACGAGATCGAGATCCGCGAGCACCGCCTGATCTCCGACGAGCCCCCGGAGAAGGGTGGCGGCGACCAGGGACCGAAGCCGACCGAGCTGCTCGCCGCCGCGCTGGCGAGCTGCACCGCGATCACGATGGAGATGTACGCCGACCGCAAGGAGTGGGGCCTCGGCACCGTGGAGGTGGCGGCGGACTTCACCGAGGCGACGGCGGACGACCCTCCGAAGTTCGACCTGCGGATCACCCTCGGCGCCGCGCTCAGCGAGGACAACCGGGACCGCCTGCTCACCATCGCCGGCAGGTGCCCGGTGCACAGGGCCCTCCAGGCCCAGGACGTCGTGATTCACGACTCGCTGGCGTTCGCCGAGGACGTCGAGGACGAGGACTGAGCGTGGACCTGGGCCTCAGGGGGCGGGCCTGCGTCGTCACCGGGGCCAGCCGGGGCATCGGGCGCGCCACCGCCCGGATGCTCTGCTCGGAGGGCGCGAACGTCCTGCTCGTCGCCCGGTCGGAGGACCGGCTGATCGAGGCGGCGGACGAATGTGCGGCGGCCGGCGAGGCTGCGGGCGGCCGGGCCGAGTCCCTGGTCGCCGACATCGCCGACCCGAGCGCCGCCGCGCTGATCGTTCGCGAGGCCGACGGCCGCCTCGGCCAGCTGGACGTCCTGGTCAACAACGCGGGCAGCGCGAGGTGGCGGGACCTGGACGACGTGCCGGACGAGGACTGGTACGCCGCCTGGGAGCTGAACGTGATGGCGCCGATGCGGCTGATGCGCGCCGCGGCCCCGGGAATGCGGGAGCGCGGCTGGGGCAGGATCGTCAACGTCTCCAGCACGGCGGGGAAGCGGCCGTCGGCCTCGATGCCCGAGTACTCGGTCGCCAAGGCCGCCGAGCTCTCCCTCTCCCGACTCTTCGCGGATCGCCACGCCGCGCACGGCGTCCTGATCAACGCGATCTGTCCCGGGCCGGTCAAGTCCGAGCTCTGGATGGACGAGGGCGGCCTCCTCGACCAGTCGAGGGAGCTCGGCGGCTACGACAGCCGCGATCAGGCGCTGGACGCCGCCGGCTCCAAGCGCCCGATCGGCCGTCTCGCCGAGCCGGAGGAGATCGCCGGGGCGATCGTCTTCCTCTGCTCGGAGCACGCCTCGTACACCTCCGGCGCGGCCTGGAGCGTCGATGGCGGAACGGTCCAGGTCATTATCTGAGCTGCTCCTCACCCCGGCCGAGGCCGGGGAGCTCGAGGCGCACGGTCGCACGGAGGCGGCGGTGCTCGTTCCGATGCACGGCTGGCCTGACACCCCCGGGCTGGTGTTCACCGAGCGCCGCTCGGACCTGAAGCGCCACGCCGGCGAGATCTCCTTCCCCGGCGGGCGGCGGGACGAGGGCGAGGAGTTGATCGAGACCGCCCTGCGTGAGGCGGAGGAGGAGATCGGCCTCTCGCGCGACAACGTCGAGCTCGTCGGCGCGCTCCCGCCGATCGGTACCTTCGTGACCAACTACAAGATCACCCCCTTCGTCGGGCTGATCGGCGAGGGGATGCGCTTCGAGCCCAACCCCGCGGAGGTGGAGAGCGTTCTATTGGCCTCGCTCGAGGACCTGACCGCGGCCCACGAGAAGCGCAGGCTCGTGCGCCGCGGCGTGCCGATCAAGACCGACACCTACCTGATCGGGGACAAGCTGATCTGGGGCGCGACGGCCCGGATCCTGGCGATGCTGTTCGAGCGCCTGGACCGATGAGTTTCCCGATCAGGACCCGTCTATAGGGACATGAGCAAGGTGAGAGTGCACATCGCGACCTCGCTGGACGGCTACGCGGCCGGCCCCAACCAGAGCGAGGAGAACCCCCTAGGCGAGGGCGGCGAACAGCTCCATGAGTGGATGATCGAGCTGAAGGCGTGGCGCGAGCCCCACGGCAAGGAGGGGGGCGAGGAGAACGCGAGCACCCGGATAGTCGAGGAGGCGAACGCCCATGTAGGGGCCGAGATCATGGGTCGCGGCAAGTTCGGCCCGCCGGGCGGCGGCCCCTGGGGCGACGATCCATGGCAGGGCTGGTGGGGCGAGGAACCGCCCTTCCACAAGCCGGTCTTCGTTCTCACCCACCACGAGCGAGAGCCGCTGACCCTCTCGGACACGACCTTCACCTTCACCACCGACGGAATCGAGGCGGCACTCGAGCAGGCGAGGGAGGCCGCCGGCGAGGAGGACGTCTTCATCGGCGGCGGCGCCGAAACCATCAACCAGTACCTGGCGGCCGGGTTGGTCGATGAGCTCGAGCTACATGTCGTCCCCGTTCTCCTCGGCGGCGGCGAGCCGCTCTTCGAAGGCGTCGGCGATCTGACGCTTGAACAGCTCCGCGCGGTCGAGGCACCCGGGGTAGCGCACCTCAAGTACCGCGTCGTGAGGTGACCGGAGCGGCCGGCCGATCGACGCCGGCCGGCCGCTCCATCACCAGCCTCTGGTTCACACGGCCTGGTTCACACGTCCTTCTCGATCGGCACGTCGACGAGGTTTCCCCACTCCGTCCACGACCCGTCGTAGTTCTTGACGTTGCCCTCCCCGAGCAGCTCGTGGAGGACGAACCAGGTGTGGGCCGAGCGCTCGCCGATCCGGCAGTAGGCGATGATCGGCTTGCCGTCCTCGAGCACGCCCTTGCCCCGGTAGAGCTCGAGCAGCTCGTCGGCCGACTTGAACGTGCCGTCCTCGTTGACGGCCTGCGCCCAGGGCACCGAGGCGGCGCCGGGGATGTGGCCCGAACGCTGCGCGCCCTCCTGCTCATAGCCCGCCATCGCGATCAGCTCGCCGGAGTACTCCTGCGGGCTGCGGACGTCGACCAGGCTCGTGTCCGAGTCGAGAGAGTCGAACACCTCGTCACGCTTCGCCCGGATCGAATCGTCGCCGGCCTTGGCCTCGAAGCTGGCCTCCGGATGAGCGGTCACCTCGGTGCTGGTCGGGCGGTCCTCCGCGATCCACTTCTCGCGCGGGCCGTTGATCAGCCTGACCTTGTCGTGGCCGTAGTAGCGGAAGTACCAGTAGGTGTAGGCGGCGAACCAGTTGTTGCGGTCGCCGTAGAGGAGAACGGTGTGATCGTTCGAGATCCCGCGGCTCCCCATCAGCTTCCCGAACTCCTCGGGGCCGAGAAAATCGCGCTTCACCTGATCCTGCAGGTCCGTCTTCCAGTCGAAGCCGATCGCGCCCGGGATGTGGGCCTCGGCATAGAGCGCCGGGTTCTCGTCGACCTCGACGATCCGGATGTCGTCGTCCTCCAGGTGGTCGGCCACCCAATCGGTCTCCACCAGCACGTCGTTCGCGTAGTCGGCCATCGCTCGCCTCTCTCTCGTGGCTCGAAGTTAACTCTGTAATCCCGATCCGATTTTATCCAATTGGGCCTCGCCCATACCCGTGGGCGGCCGCGAGGAGGTGGCGCGGGGTCCGCGGACCGGCGGTAAGGTTGGGCGAGGGTATGGCGGAGAGGCGTAAATCGGGCAGCCGATCGTCTTCATCGAGCTCGAAGGGCAACTCCTCGGAGGAGAGCGCGACGACGAAGGGCACCGCTCCGAGCGCCGCGAACATCGAGGACCTCGAGAAGTTCGAGCCGTCGGAGGAGGCGAAGCGGCACGAGCCGTCGACCGTCGACGCGATGGGCCAGGACAAGCGCCGACAGGTCGTCGGACACTCATACGGCCCGTCCGCCAAGAGCCAGATCATGTTCTTCGTCACCGTCGGCGCCGTGGTCGCGGTGATCGTCGGTGGCTGGCTGCTGCTGGTCGGACAGTTCGACAAGCCTCCGACGCACTTCAAGGACAGCGCCCCATGGTCGACGACCGCGAGCAGCCCGACGCTGGCCGCCCAGCAGAATGCGAAGCCGCAGAATCCGGCCACTCCCTGCGGGGAGCCCGGGAACCCGTACCCCGTGCCGGCCCAGAGCCCCTGCGCTCCGCCCTCCAAGGCGAACGGCTTCCAGGGCAGCTCAGCCGGTCAGTAGCCCGGCCACGGCGGCGGCCGTTCGCGTCGCCCACCCGCGCTCGCCCCGATCCTCGCTGAGCAGCGCCACCGGGATGCGCCAGGTCTCCCCCGCCCGCCGGACGATGCGGGCGCCCTCCGCGAGGGTCTCCCCATGGGCGGATCCACTCGCCTCGTACGCGAAGCCGCGCACGGGGCTGTCGACCAGCTTCTCCAGCAGGCTCTCCAGCCGGGGCCGATGGATGGCGGCGATCGCCGCCGGGTCACCTGTCGCCGAGCCGAGGAGCCAGACGACCACGGCGACGTCCCCACAGAGCTCGAGCACGGTCCCCGGCCGGTCGGGATCGGCCGCCGCCGGCTCGAGGCCGGCCTCCCCGATCCGCCTCAGCCCAGCAGCTCGCCGGCTCGTGCCCCGCACCCGCCATCCGAGCCCGAGCAGCTCGGAGCCCAGCTCGCGACCGTGGCAGCCGCAGCCGACGATCAGCGCGCGGGCCACCCGGAGCTAGTCGCCTCGTCGCTCGGCGCCGCTTCCGCTACACGTCCTCATCGTCCCCGCCCGACGCGAACGGCCCGCGGCCCCGCGCCCGCATCCTCTGGTCCTCCATGGCCTGGCGCTGCACGTCGGCCTCGGTGATCTCCCTGGCGCCGCGCTTCCTCCGCAGGGCATTCTGGGCCTCGATCATCTGCCGGACGTCGTCGACCTCGTTCTGGGCCTCCACCTCCGGTGAGCGCGTCGGCTTCCAGTCGATGATGTCGGCCACGCTGGTGCTCTGGAACGCGCGCGCGAGCACGAACATGATCACGAAGAGCAGGACGAGAAGCCCGAGGGTGAGGGCTATGAGGACCATCTCCCGCCCGTGAGGCTACTCTCATCGGCCGTGCCGGAGGCACTGATCATCGATGCGCTGCGGACGCCGATGGGCGGCTACCGCGGATCTCTCTCCGGGATCCGGCCCGACGACCTGGCCGCCCACGTGGTCTCCGCCGCCGTCGAGCGAAACGGCATCGACCCCTCCCGAATCGACGACGTCTACATGGGCGCGGCGAACCAATCCGGCGAGGACAACCGTGACGTCGCTCGGATGGCTGCGCTGCTCGCAGGGCTCCCGGTCGATGTCCCCGGTGTGACGGTGAACCGGCTCTGCGCCTCGGGTCTCGAGGCGGTGAACCAGGCCTCGCGCGCTCTCCGCACCGGCGAGGGTGAGCTGTACCTGGCCGGCGGAGTGGAGTCGATGAGCCGGGCGCCCTGGGTGCTGCCCAAGCCCGAGAACGGCCTGCCGCGCGGCGAGCAGACGCTCTACGACACCACGCTCGGTTGGCGAATGATCAACCCCCGCATGGAGGAGCGCTACTCGACCGAGTCGATGGGCGAGACCGGCGAGAACGTGGCCGAGAAATATGGGATCTCACGCGAAGAGCAGGACCGCTTCGCCCTGCAGAGCCACCAGCGCGCGGTCGCGGCGCGGACGGAGGGGCGTTTCGCCGAGCAGATCGTGCCGGTCGACGTCCCGGCTCGCAGCAGGCGGGAGGAGCCCCGGACCCTGGAGGCCGACGAGGGGCCCCGCGAGGACACCTCCATGGAGAAGCTGGCGAAGCTCAAGCCGGCATTTCGCGAGGGCGGAACGGTGACGGCCGGCAACTCCTCGACCCTGAACGACGGCGCCGCGTGCCTGGTGCTCGGCACCGAGGAGGTGGCCCGCGAGCTGGGCAGGGAACCGCTTGCCCGCATCGTCTCGATCGGGGTGGCCGGGGTCGACCCCGCGTACATGGGGATCGGGCCGATGGTCGCGATCCCGAAGGCCCTGGAGCGTGCCGGGCTCGGGCTCGCCCAGATCGACCTGATCGAGCTCAACGAGGCCTTCGCCTCACAGGTCCTGGCTTGCGCGAACGGGCTCGGCATCGACGAGGAGCGGCTCAACGTGAACGGCGGCGCAATCGCCCTCGGCCACCCGCTTGGCTGCTCCGGAGCGCGCCTGATGACCACACTGGTCTGGGAGCTTCGCCGCCGGGACGCGCGCTACGGCCTTGCGACCCTCTGCGTTGGCGTGGGCCAGGGCGTCGCGACCGTGGTCGAGGCGCTCTAGCCGGCCGTCTACTTCGTGAACTCGGCCGAGCTCAGCATCAGCTGAGCCAGCTGCAGATCCCCCTGGCAGGAGGGATCGCGCACGACGACCTCGGACAGGTAGGCGTTCTGCTTGCCGGTACCCACGCTGAGCAGCACGCGGACGTCGTTGCCCTTGGGGTACCTGACCGTGATCGTGCTGGACGTCGTCGGGACGCCGCCGATCCGGGAGCGGGCGCCGGGCTGCACCTTCGCGTTCCTGTACCGGTCGCGCAGCACCGTGACGCCGTCCTTGCGCAGCTCGTCCGCCTTGCCGGAGGGAACCGGTGCCGAGAGCTGGATCACCAGGCAGTGGTCCTTGCTCTGGACGTTGGTGACTCCGTGCTTCTTGGTGACGTCCCAGTTGGCCGGACGGCGAATCGAGATGCCCTTGTCGGGATCGACCACAGTGCGGTCGAGGAACCGGTCCTGGAGATGGGTGAGGTCAGCCGTCGTCTGCATGGCGCCGGGGCTCGAGTCGTTGCCGTCGCCGCCGGCGACCAGCAGGACGATCCCGCCGATCAGCGCGAGCGCGACCAGCAGCGCGCCGACCGCGACGCTTCGCCTCCCCCAGAGCTCCTCCCGGCGCACGAGGGTCGTGCGCCGCGAGGGCGGCTTCTTCCCTTTTTCAGACGGCCTCCCGATGAGGGACTCCTTGCCAGCCCCCCCGGACCGAGAGCGCGACGAAGCCGGGTGCCCGTTGGCACCCGGTTCCGTCGCTTCTCTGCGGCGGGGCGAGGGGGGACGCCTGGTCGCGTCCCCCCCGCCGCTGCCGCTAGACCGCCTGGCGATGACGGCGTCCCGCCGTTGTGGTCAGGGCGAGCCCACCGAGGATGAGCGCGCCTCCGACCAGTCCCAGGGCCAGCAGGTCGGCGCCCGTGAAGGCCAGCCGGCCATTCCCGGCCGCCGCCGACCCGGCTGCCGCACCGTTCCCGGCCCCGGCACCGGCACCGCCGCCATTGCCGGCTCCGCTGCCGCTGCCGCCCTTGCTGCCACCCTTGCCGCCTGCACCAGCCGTGCCGCCGCCGGCGGGCGTCGTGGGCGGGATGTTGGACGCCGGCGCCGCAGCGTGGCTCTCGGGGCCCGCCGCGGCCGCCTTGATCACCGCGGTGTCGCCGGTGGTCAGCGCGAACAGCGAGAGCGCCTCGCGGACACCGTACGGCGCGCCGGTCTGGCTGCCGTTGGTGTCATCGGCGTTGCAGACGGTCGCCAGGAGCGGCGACAGCGCGTCGAAATTCGAGTTCGGCGTGCCGTTGTCGCAACCGGCCGTGGGCAGCGGAAGACCGGTGCCCCCGAGGTTGACGACCGTCGAGCGCTGATCGACCGACTGCGAACCCGAGTTGCAGGCCGTGCTCGTCGAGCTGCCCTGCAGCGCATCCGCGGTCAGCGGACCGACGTTGGCGTCGGCGACCGAGGAGTCACCGTGCGCCGTCTGACAGGTGCCGTCGTCCGAGATGTTGCCGTTGGAGGTCAGCACGTCGGCGTTGACCCCGGTGGGGCCGCCGATGTGAGCTCCAGCCGCCTCGAACGAGTTCGTCGACGAATTGCTCGTCGTCGACGAGTGCATGCCCAGCAGCGTCAGGCAGAGCTGGTTGCCGCTCGCGCCGCAGAGCTGGTCCAGCCCGTTCTGGAGTGGCTGCAGCGGGCCGTCCTTCGACTCACCGGGATCGGTGGTCACCTGGACGATCGGCTGGCCGAACAGATAGGCCAGCGTGACTCGGCCGTTGTAGCCGCTCGAGCCCTGCTCGCCGCGAGAGTCACCGACGATGACCTCCTCGCCGCTCTGCGACGGGTCGCCCGAATACGGGTTGCTGCTTCCCGGTGTCAGATCGACCACCGCATCGGTGCCCTGACCGTGCGGACTCGTCCCATGCAGGGGCGGTGCGTAGCTGGGCGGCACACCGGCGCGGGTGTCGGCCGGCGCGCTGCTCGAGCCACCGCCGCTCGTCCCGGCGCCGCTGCCGACGCCGAGGTTGTTCAACAGGTCATCGACCTGGTTGGCGGAAGCCAGCGTGGGCACGCCTACCGCCATGACAAGGACCGCTCCGAATGCCGCGACCGCGGTCGCGCGCCTCCGTCTTCGAAGCGATCTCCTCCGCTTGCGATACATGAACGCCTCCTCGGTTGACCGAACGCTTTCCCGAATCCACTACATCCCGTCACCGCCGCGGTCCGGATGTCCCCACTGCTTCGAGGAGTGCGACACGGAGAGTCCCGCTCGCCCCCGGCGATGTGTTGCTTATACCTAATTTTCGTCAGATGCCAAGCAGCCTTTAACCGGGTGTCCGCCCGCTTGCACCCTCCGATAGCCTCGCTCACGCATGAGCGCGCCGGAGTTGGCCAGTGTCGATGGACGAATAACGGAGAGGCCCGAGGCCCTGATCCCGGCCGCGGATGACGGGTTGCTCCGCGGCGACGGCGTCTTCGAGGTGATCCGCCTCTACGCCGGCCGCCCGTTCGCGCTGGGCGAGCACCTCGACCGAATGGAGCGCTCGGCCGCGGCCATCGATCTCCCACTCGACCGCAGCGCGTTCGAGAGCGAGATCGCCTCTTTGCTCGCCGAGTTCGGCGACGGCGACGCCCAACTCCGGCTCGTCGCCACGCGTGGCGGCCGGCGCCTCGCCTTCACCGAGAACCTGCCTCCGTACGCCACCAAGGAGAGGGCCCGGGTGATCAGCGTGACCTACGCCCCGAGCGTGATCCTGAACGGCGTCAAGTCCCTCTCCTACGCCGCCAACATGAAGGCGATCCGGCTGGCCGAGGCGGAGGGCGCCGACGACGCCGTGCTGGTCCGCCCCGACGGGATCGTCCTCGAGGCCCCGACCTCGACGGTCTTCTGGGCGAGCTCCGATGGCGCCCTTCGCACCCCGAGCCTCGAGGTCGGCATCCTGGCGTCGATCACGCGCGATCGTCTGGTCCGCGAGCTCGACGTCGAGGAGGGCAGCTTCCCGCTGGCCGAGCTGGAATCGGCGAGTGAGGCGTTCATCGCGTCGACGGTGCGCGAGGTGCAGCCGATCTCCGCGGTAAATGAGACGGAGTTGCCAGAATGTCCCGGCAGGTGGACCCAGGCTGCCGCCGAGGCGTTCTCCGCGATCCTCGACCGCGAGCTCGCCGCCTCTGCCTCGAGCTGAGCCAGGTTGGACTTCCAGCTGACAGACGAGCAGCGGCTGATCGCGGACACCGCCCGCGAGTTCGCCGATGACTTCATCGCCCCTCGCGTCCGGGAGAACGACCGGGCCGGGCGCTTCGACCGCGAGCTCGCGTCGAAGCTGGGCGAGATGGGGTATCTCGGCGCGCCGGTCTCGGAGGAGTACGGCGGCCGCGGCCTCGACTACCTGGGCTACGCGCTGATCGTCGAGCAGGTGGGACGCGCCGACTCGTCGGCGCGCACCGTCGTCTCGGTCCAGACCTCGCTCGTCGCGGGCTCGATCGAGCGCTGGGGAACGGAGGAGCAGAAGCAGCGGTGGCTGCCGCGGCTCTGCTCCGGCGAGGCCCTCGGCTGCTTCGCCCTCACGGAGCCGGATGCCGGCTCGGACCCAGCGGGCCTCCGCACCCGCGCCACCAAGACGGAGTCCGGGTGGACGATCACCGGCAACAAGATGTGGATCTCGATGGGCAACGTCGCCGAGGTCGCTCTCGTCTTCGCCCAGACGGACCCCGGCAAGAGGCACAGGGGCCTCGCCTGCTTCCTCGTCCCGACCGCGAACGAGGGCTACAGCTCGCAGGAGATCCACGGCAAGCTCGGACTGCGCTCATCGGACACGGCCGAGATCTCGCTGGACGAGGTGGAGGTCGGAGACGACGCGATGCTGGGCGAGATCGGCGACGGCTTCAAGGTTGCGATGAGCGCGCTCGACAACGGTCGCTACAGCGTGGCCGCGGGCTGCGTCGGAATCTGCGACGGCTGCGTCGACGCCTCGGTTGCCTACGCGAAGGAGCGCCACCAGTTCGGGGTGCCGATCGCCAGCTTTCAGCTCGTCCAGGAGCTGATCGCCGAGCAGATCGTGAAGCGGGACGCAGCCCGGATGCTGGTCTACCGCGCCGGGGCCCTCAAGGATCAGGGCGTTCGGAACACCGTCGAGACCTCGATCGCGAAGTACTACGCGACCGAGGCCGCGGTCGACTGCGCCAACATGGCGATCCAGGTGCACGGCGGTTCCGGCTACGTGGACGACTATCCGGTGGAGCGCTACCTCCGGGACGCACGGGTCACCACCCTGTACGAGGGCACCTCCCAGATCCACAAGCTGATCATCGGGAGGGATGCGACCGGGATCAACGCGATGGTCCCGCCATCCTCAGACGGCCCATAAACCCGCATCCCCGGATGCGAAGCGAAGGAGAT
>DATIDP010000169.1:0-2796 GCA_035456265.1 Solirubrobacterales bacterium
GGGACGCTCCTCGTCTGGGTGCCCGCCGGCGTCTACCTCTTCGCCACCGGGCATCCCACGATGGCCGTCGCCCTGCTCCTCTGGGGGGCGCTGGTCGTGGTCGGGTTCAGCGACTACGTGATCCGCCCACGCCTGGTGGGAGACGAGGGCATGCCCACGATCCTGACCTTTCTGGCCCTGTTCGGGGGCCTCGAAACTCTTGGCCTGCCGGGGCTGATCGCGGGGCCGGTGCTCATGGCGCTCGCGGTGTCGGTGATGCGGCTCTACGCGCGGGAGGCCAGGGCGCGCGAGCGTGCGCCGCGCGCGACGGGGGACTAGCGGTCGAGGGAGGCTGCTCTCCGGTCGTCCAGGCGCGGCCGGTTGTGCTAGAGTGTGGCGCCGATTTGACCTCTCCGGGATCGAGCGATGACGCCACCGAGCGACGCTGAGCTGGCCGCCTTGGTCGAGGCCCTGCAGGCCTCGCTCGGCGAGGCGAGGGCCAAGAGCGCCCGGCTCGAGCGCGCGCTGGCCGAGGCGGCGGAACGGCAGGCGGCCACCAGCGAGATCCTGAAGGTGATCTCGGGGTCGCCGGCCGATGTCCAGCCGGTCCTCGAGGCCATCGCCGACAGTGCCATGCGGCTGTTCGGCGCCTGGTCGACCTCGATCTTCCGCTACGAAGGCGGGCTCATCCGCGTGGTGGTGGCGCGGGGCGGCCTGCCCGGGAGCACCGAGGCCATGATCGAAGACCTCGCCGCGCCGCGCCTCCCGTCCGAGGACACGCCCGAGGGGCGGGCGGTCCTGACCCGTGGCCTGCAGCATATCGTCGACGTGGATGCCGACCCGTCCTGGAGCCCGCGGCTCCGGGAGCTCGCCCGGGTGCGCGGCTTCCGGGCGGTGGTCGCGGTGCCGATGTTCCACGGGGACGACGTGGTCGGGGTTATCGGGCTCTCCACCGACCGCGACGGCGGCTTCGTGCCCGCCGAGATCGCGCTGCTCCAGACCTTCGCCGACCAGGCCGTGATCGCCATCGAGAATGCTCGCGTGTTCAACGAGCTCCGGGCGAGAAACGCCGAGCTCTCCGAAGGGCTCGCTCAGCAGACCGCCACGGCAGAAATCCTGAGGGTCATCAGCACGTCACCCACCGATATCCAGCCGGTGCTCGACACATTGGTGAAGAGCGCCGCCCGCTTCTGCGGGGCCAGCGACGCAGAGATCTTCCACATGGAAGGTCGAAGTCTGAAGGTGGCGGCCCATCACGGTCCTATTCCCGGTCCAGCCGGCCGTTCGATTCCGGTGGAGCGGGGCAGCGTCGCGGGGCGGGCGGTGCTCGAGCGACGGGCGGTTCACGTGCTGGATCTGCAGGCCGAGGCCGAGGAGTTCCCGGTGGGTAGTTCTCTGGCGCAGGAGTTCGGCTACCGGACAACCCTGGTCGTTCCACTCCTGGGGGAAGGGACGGCCCTGGGCACGATCAACCTTCGGCGCGCGGAGATGAATCCGTTCACGGACAAGGAGATCGAGCTGCTGAAGACTTTCGCCGCCCAGGCGGTAATCGCCATCGCGAATGTGCGTTTGTTCACCGAGCTGGAGACGCGCAATGGCGAGCTGCGAGTCGCGCTCGAGCGGCAGACCGCGACCAGCGAGCTGCTCAAGGTGATCGGCCGGTCCACCTTCGATCTCCACCCGGTGTTCGAGGCGCTGGCCGAGAACGCGGTTCGGCTGTGCGCGGCCGAGCGCGCGCACATCTTCCGCTTCGACGGCCAGCTTCTGCGAGTGGTCGCCAGTCACAACGCCTCCCCCGAGCGCGTCGCATTTGTGGAGCAGCACCCGGTTGCGCCCGGACGGGGGAGCGGCACCGGGCGGGCGGCCCTCGAGCGACGCACCGTCCACATCCACGACGCTCAGGCGGACCCGGAGTACACCTACGGGGCGGACGTCGGCTCGATCCGCACCGTACTGGCGGTCCCCATGCTCCGGGGAGGTGAGCTGCTCGGCGTGATCATCATCTACCGACACGAGGTTCTCCCGTTCACCGACAGCCAGATCGCCCTGATGGAGACGTTCGCCGACCAGGCGGCCATCGCCATCGAGAACGCCCGCCTGCTCAGCGAGCTTCAGACGAAGAACGCCGACCTCACCGCGGCCCTGGAGCAGCAGACAGCGACCAGCGAGATCCTGAGCGTGATCTCGCGGTCGCCCACCGACGTTCAGCCGGTCTTCGACGCGATCGTCCGAAGCGCCGTTCGCCTGTGCGGTGGGCTGTACGGCACCGCTCACGGTTTCGACGGCGAGCTGGTGACTCTCGCGGCCCATCACAACTGCACGCCGGACGTGCTCCGGGCGCTCCGGGAGGCGTTCCCCCGGTCGCCGGACCGCCGGATGATGTCCGGGCGCGCGATTCTCACGCGGGCCGTCGTGCACGTCGAGGACGTGCTGACGGATCCGGAGTATGTGCAGCACGTCGGGCGGGCCGGCGGCTTCCGCGGTGTCCTCGCCGTGCCAATGCTGCGCGAGGAGAAGCCCATCGGGGCGATTGTGGTCATTCGCGGGGAGCCGGGGCCTTTCTCGCCGACCCACATCGCACTGCTGCAGACCTTCGCCGATCAGGCCATCATCGCGATCGAGAATGTGCGGCTGTTCAAGGAGCTGGAGGCTCGCAACGCCGAGCTGCGCGTCGCGCTCGAGCAGCAGACCGCGACCAGCGAAGTGTTGAAGGTGATCAGCCGCTCGACGTTCGATTTGCAACCGGTGCTCCAGACCCTCATCGAGAACGCCACCCGCCTCGCCGCGGCCGAGGGCGGGCTCCTGGCGCGCTTCGAC
>DATIDP010000170.1:0-6994 GCA_035456265.1 Solirubrobacterales bacterium
TCCCTTGCCGCAGACCGTCTGCACCGTGACGGTGCGGGTGCTGGTCTGGGACGGGCTCGGATCGAGCACGACGACGCTGATGTGGTAGCCCAGCTGTGCGCCGAGCCGCTCGTAGGAGTGCGGATAGATCCCCTCGCCATCGGGCCCGACGCCGGGGCTCTGGCTCATGCCGCCGCCGACGGGGGACTTGCCGCCGGCGCACATCGCCTCGAGTCGCGGCGCCGTATCCGGCTTGTTCAGCTTGTAGGTCTGGGTGACGAGCGTGAAGCCGCTGAGCGTGCGCGCGAGACCGGGGGTCGCCGATCCCTTGCGGCCCTGGATCCGGACCGTGCCGAGGTGGGAGTCGAGCACGTAGATGCCGCCGACGGCCCGCAGGGCCATCCGCAGCCGGTTGCAGTTGGACCCGGACTTGATCACGTAGACCCGGTTGAGGACGCGGAGGCTTCTGGTCCCCTTCGAGACGCCGACCGTGTGTCCGGTGGCCTTGGTCAGGATCCCCGCCAGCTCCTTCGGCGGCGCGTAGCAGCCGGCCGGATCGAAGCGACGGTCCTGGAGCGCGAACTTGTAGGCCCCCTCGAGCCGCTTGGTGGGGAGGTTGAAGCCGGGCTCCTTCGCCACCGCACTCGTGCTCGCCACGAGTGCCGCGACGAGCACGGCGGTCAGCGAGATCAGAATGACGGCACGCCTCATGGGTGGATCAGAACCCCTCCGTAGGCCGGAAGTTGCGCATCCTCGCAGCGGGCCGCCGAGGGCGCCGTGCCGATACATTTTCAGTTGCTTGTCTCAGCGAGGCCAGGAGAGGAGAGATCGATGAGAGGGCAGAGGAAGCCGATCGGGACCGGGCTGGTCGTTCTGGCCGCTCTCGGAGTATTCGCGGCGTTCGCGCCGGCGGCCGGGGCGAAGGTCCCGGTCAAGTTCAAGCTGATGCGCGGCTTCGCCTCTCCCGGCACGCCGGACAACCTGAACGTCGTCGGAGTGCTGAAGATCGGCGACCCGAAGGCGAAGAACGTCCTCGTCCTCAACCCGGGCACCTCTGCCGGCGGCGGCTACTTCCAGCCGCTCGCCCGAACGATCGTCAAGACGCTTCCCGACTGGCAAGTCTGGTCCGTGGAGCGACGCGAGAACTTCCTCGAGGACCAGTCCGAGCTCAATCTCCTCAAGCAGGGCAAGGTCAGCGCCCAGGACACCTTCAATTACTACCTGGGGTACCTGAGCAACCCCAGCATCACCAGTCACCTTCACCCGGTGCCCGACTCTCAGGTGCCGTTTGCACGTGAGTGGGGGATGAACACCGAGATCAACGACCTGCGGGTGGTCGTCAAGGCCGCCGCCCGAAAGGGACGCAACGTCGCGATGGGGGGTCACTCCCTGGGCGGCTCGATCGCTACCGCGTACGCCACCTGGGACTTCAACGGCCGGCCCGGAGGCCGGGACCTGTCCGGGCTCGTCCTGATCGACGGCGCCAGCAACCCGACGTCGGTCACCCCCGAGCAGGCTCAGACGAACCTCGACAGCCTGCAGACGTCCTCGCCCTGGCTCAGCTTTGGCGGGATCCCCGCCCCGCTCGCCGGACTCTTCGGGACCGTGGGCTCGGCGGCGGCCAAGGCATCGCCGAACACCCTCTCCGTGTTCGCCGGCTGGCCCCTGCTGCCCTCCAACCTCATGCCGCCGGGGGGCATCATGCCTACCAACGAGGGTGGCTTCGGCTACTCGACGGACGCGGCGACGTCTCCGCCGAATCTCCGGGCGGCGCAGGTCCACGCGGGACACCTTGCACCGAGCGGTGACCCGCGAGGCTGGGTTCGCGATGGCGCGATCACCCCGATCCAGCGCTGGGCGACGATGTTCTCGGGGTGGGGCCTGCAGAACATGGACGGCACGGCCTGGTACCACCCGCAGCGCCTGACGATCGACTCAGGAGCCGTCGGTGACGGCATCGCCAACCCGGCCCAGGCGGTGCTCAACGTGCACTCGACGGACGCGGCGAAGCTGCCGAAGCGGCTGCGGATCCTCGCCATCGGTGCGGCGCTTGGTGGCGAGAGGGTGCTAGCGGCAGCGCAGACGCTCGCGCAGACCGCGCGCATCCCGAAGAAGAACCTGAAGCTGATCAACCGGCAGACGACCTACGCGCACAACGACCCGAACTCTGCCTACCCGAAGAACATCTTCCTGAAGAGGCTGATCCCGTTCCTCGGGAAGATCAGCGCGGGAAAGAAGGCAGGCTCCAGGAAGAAGAAGTAGCGGGCGGGCGGACGGCCGCTTTCCAAAGCGGAGCTCCCACCCCGCCTCTGCGACCGGCTACGAATCGGACGATTCGACCGGGCGGCCCGCCCGGCGCCAGGTGCCGACCCCGCCGTCGGCGACATGCAGCACCTGCTCGAAGCCCTCGCGCTGCAGGATCGAGGCGGCGAGGCCGCTGCGCTTGCCGCCGCTGCAGATCGCAGCGATCGGCAGGTCGCGGGGCAGCTCGCCCTGCCGCTCGGGCAGCTCGCCGTAGGGAAGGTGGACGGCGCCGGGGATGTGGGCCTCGGCGAACTCGTCCTCGTCGCGCACGTCGAGCACCAGCATGGCGTCGTCCTGGAGCCGCTGCGCCAGCTCGTCCGGGTCGATCAACTCGATCCTCCGCACCGGCCGGCCCTCGGAGCGCCAGGCGGTCATCCCGCCCTCCAGGTAGCCGCGGACCCGCAGGCCAACCGACGCGAGCAGCTCGGCCGCCTCGAGCTCGTAGCCGTCGGAGGCGGCGATGACGATCAGCTCGACATCCAGCGGCACGACCTTGGCGACCTTGGTCGCGAAGCCGGTCTCGTAGGCCGAGGCGCTGATCGCGCCCGGGACGTGAGCCTCGTCGAACTGCTCGTTGGTGCGGGCGTCGACCAGCAGCGCTCCCTCGGCTATGCCGACCTCGACCGCGCGAGGCGCGAGCGGGGTCGGCGTTCCCATCGACTCGATCAGGGGACCCCGGTTGATCGCGACGATGTGCTCGACGTTCGGCGGCGGATCCCCGAGCGTCGAGATCGCGTCCTCGACGAACTCCGCCTCGGTCTCGAATCGAAGGGCGCGGTTGTGGGAGCGCTCGAAGCCGATCGTCGATGTGGACTTGTGATCGATCCCGGCGCTCCCGCATGAGGACCCGCCGAGGTGGCCGGGCCAGACCTCGACGTCGTCGGGGAGTGAGAGCAGGCGCTCGTGCAGGGAGCGGAAGATCCCGACGGCGCCCTCGCGCTTCTCGATCGCGAGGTCCGGGCGGGCTACATCCCCGACGAAGAGCGAGTCTCCGGTGAGGACGGCCCACGGGTCGCCATCGCGCCCGCCGTCGCGGAGGAGGAAGGACGTGTGCTCGGGCCGGTGGCCGGGGGTGTGCATCGCCTCGATCTCGACGTCGCCGAGTGCGAGCTTCCAGCCGTCGGTGAACGCCTCGTGCGGATACTCCGCGCCGGCGAGCTCGTGGACATGGATCGTCGCGCCCGTGGCGCGGGCCAGACGGCCGTGCCCGGAGACGTGATCGGCGTGGTTGTGGGTCTCGAGGACGTGCTCGATCCGGACGCCGTGCAGCCTGCTCAGGCGCAGGTAGGGCTCGATCGACCACTGCGGGTCGATCACGGCCGCGACGCCGGCGCTCGCATCGCCGACCAGATAGGAGGCGCAGCTCAGGTCCTCATGCAGAATCTGCCGAAAGAGCATCCTCGCCCAGTCTAGGTTCGCTTCCGCGGCGCATTCGGGTGCGCGCGTGCCCTCTATCTACCGGTGAAGCTCGGCGGGCGCTTCTCGACGAACGCCATCACGCCTTCGGTGAAGTCCTGGGTCTTCCCCTGCTCGCGCTGCTGGTCGGCCTCGGCCTCGAGCTGCTCGGCGAGTCCGGCGTACATGCGGCGGTTGAGCAGGCGCTTGGAGCCGGCGTAGGAGGTGGTGGGGCCCTTGGCGAGCAGCTGGAGGAGTGCCTCGCCCGCTCCGGCGAGGTCGTCGTCGGGCACGACCCGGTTGATCAGGCCCCACTCCAACGCCTGGTCCGCCGGGACGCGCTCGCCCAGCATCGCCATCTCGGCGGCGCGGGCGTAGCCGACCCGGGCCGGGAGGAAGGCCGTCGAACCCCCGTCGGGGACGAGGCCGATATTGACGAAGGCGAGCAGAAAGTAGGCCGACTCGGCCGCGACGACCAGGTCGGCGGCGAGGGCGAGCGAACAGCCGATCCCGACGGCCGGCCCGTTCACCGCGGCCACGACCGGCTTGGGCATCTCGCGCAGGGTGGTGATGATCGGGTGATAGACCTCCTTGAGCCGCGCGCTGAGGTCCGGTAAGCCGTCCTCGGTCGAGCGCTGCTCCTTGAGGTCGGCGCCCGAGGAGAAGCCGCGTCCGGCGCCCGTGATCATCAGCGCTCGCAGGCCGTCTTCCTCCGCGACGGTGGTCAGGGCGTCGAGCAGGTCGCGGCCGAACTGCTCGTTCCAGGCATTGAGCGCCTCGGGGCGGTTGAGCAGGATCTTCGCCGCCGAGTCGTCCCTGGTCAGGTCGACCGTCTCGTGGGATGCCACGGGGGAAGCCTATTCTCCGGGGCCGTGAGCCGGTACCTGCCTCGGCCAGTCGGCAAGCTCCTCACGCGCCTCCTGCAGCGCTCCAGTCAGCGACCCTGGATCCCGGTTCGTGTGCAGCGCGCCTGGATCGAGACCGCGGCGAGGATCACCCGCACGCCGGCCGGCGTGACCATCACGCATGAGACGCTCGGGGGCCGTCCGTGCGACACGATCGTCGCGGAGGGCGCCGATCCAGGGCGAGCGATTCTCTACCTGCACGGCGGGGCCTACGTCGTGGGCTCGCCCCGGACCCACCGCGGCTTCGCAGCCCAGATCGCCGTCGCCGGTGGGGCGCCCGTGCACCTGCTCGACTATCGGCTCGGGCCGGAGTACAAGCACCCGGCCGGCCTCGAGGACGCGCTGGCCGCCTATCGGGAGCTGCTCGGCTCGGGGCTCGACCCGGGCTCGATCGTCGTGGTCGGCGACTCGGCGGGCGGAGGACTGACGGTGGCGCTGGCGGCGCGGCTCCGGGACGCGGGGGAGCCACTGCCAGCGGGCCTCGTCCTGCTCAACGGCTGGTTCGACCTGACCTGCTCGGGCCCCTCGGTGGGCTTCAACCGCCGCCACGACGCCGGGCTGCATTCCGGCTGGACGGTCCACTGCGGCGAGCTCTATCGGGGGGACACCGACCCGCTCGATCCCGAGCTCACCGTCCTGCGCGCCGACCTCGCCGGCCTGCCACCGACTTACATCCAGGTCGGCACGCACGACCTGCTGCTCAGCGACTCCGAGCAGCTCGCGGAGCGGCTGCGGGACGCGGGCGTCGAGGTCGACTACGCGACGTTCGAGGGCATGTGGCACGACTTCCAGCTCGGCGCCGGGCTGCTGCGGGGTGCCGACGAGGCCCTGGCGGATCTGCGCCGCGCGCTCGATCGGATCTGGGCGGGCCGAGCGCTGGGAGACCGCGAGCCCGCGGCGGGCGGGCCCACGCCCAACGGACGGCCCACGCCGAGCGTGGCGATCATCGGAGCGGGCTTCGGCGGCATCGGCCTGGGCATCACCCTGAAGCGGGCCGGGATCGACTCCTTCACGATCTTCGAGAAGGCCGAGGGGGTCGGGGGCGTCTGGCGTGACAACACCTACCCGGGCCTGACCTGCGACATCCCCTCGCACCTCTACTCGTTCTCGTTCGAGCCTAATCCGGACTGGAGCCGCACCTACTCGCCGCAGCCCGAGATCCTGGCCTACCTCGAGCGCTGTGTCGCGAAGTACGGACTCGACCGGAAGATCCGGCTCGAGACCGAGGTCACTCGGGCCGACTTCGATGTGGAGAGCGGCCGGTGGCGCCTTGCGACCGCTGACGGGGACGAGGCGGAGTTCGACGTGCTCGTCTCCTCCTGCGGCCAGCTCAGCCGACCGGCGCTGACGCGCATCCGGGGCGCCGATCGCTTCAAGGGCCCGATCTTCCACACGGCCCGCTGGGACCACGGCGTCGACCTCGCAGACAAGCGGGTCGCGGTGATCGGCACCGGCGCGAGCACCATCCAGGTGGTGCCCGCGATCGCCGATCGGGTCGGCCGGCTCGACGTCTATCAGCGCTCCGCGCCGTTCGTGCTGCCGAAGATCGATCGTCCCTACCGCCCCTTCCAGAAGCGGCTCTTCCGCGTCTTCCCGCCGGCCCGGCTGGCGGTCCGCTTCAACCAGTGGCTTCGCTACGAGCTCTTCTCATCCGCCTACACCCGCTTCCGGCCGCTGGGACGGCTCGCCGTCCGAGTGGCGGAGAGGAACCTCGATGAGCAGGTGAGCGATCCCGAGCTCCGCCGAGCGCTGACGCCGAGGGACGTGATCGGCTGCAAGCGGGTCCTCGTGTCGAGCGACTATTACGCGACCTTCGAGCGCCCGAACGTCGAGCTGATCGCTCAGGGCGTCCGGGAGCTGACCAGCAAAGGCGTGATCGCGGACGACGGCACCGAGCGCGAGGCGGACGTCGTGGTCCTCTCAACCGGCTTCGAGAGCCACAGCTTCCTGGCGCCGATGGAGGTGCGAGGCATCGAGGGGCGTGAGCTCAGCGAGGTCTGGCGCGACGGAGTGCGCGCATACCTCGGGATGACGGTCGCCGGCTTTCCCAATCTCTTCGTCATGTACGGCCCGAACACGAACCTGGGCGCCGGCTCGATCATCACCCAGCTCGAGAGCCAGATGGCCTACATCGTGGACGCCGTCCAGAGGCTCCGGAAGACGGGCGGATGGCTATCCGTGAAGCCGGAGGTCCAGGAGTCGTTCGATCGCAGGCTCCAGGAGCGGCTCGCCGACTCCGTCTGGCTGACGGGCTGCAGCAACTGGTACGTCGACGAGCACGGCAGGGACACGAACAACTGGCCCGGGTTCACGCTCGAGTACCGCTGGCTGACCAGGCGCCTCGACCCCTCCGACTACGAGGAAGCTCAGCTGAGGACGTCCGGCTTGTAGCCGAGGCCCTTGATCATCTC
>DATIDP010000171.1:0-6249 GCA_035456265.1 Solirubrobacterales bacterium
TCCACTATGAGGATCGCTTCGAGTCTGAGGAGTCCGCCCCCCACCTCGACGACCTCCGCTCTACACCGTTAAGCCCACACGGCCAATGATGCAAATGGCTGCAATCTGGGCTGCAGTGCCGTCGCAGCCGGCTTCGCAAACGGCATAGGAAAGCCGTTAGTACCCCAAAGGCGAACTTCGCGTCCTCGGACATCATCATCGGGGAGGGCCATGACGCTCGGATTGCCAGATGCGGAGATCTACACCGGGCACGACGGCGTGCGAGCCTTCTTCGCTCGCTTTCGTGACGTCATGGACGAGATGTGGTTCCAGCCGGACGACTTCATTCTCGCCGGGGAGCAAGTTGTCGTCCCTCTGCGCTGGGGCGGACGCGGCAAGGAAAGCGGTGCTGGCTTCGAAGAGCGAGAGACCTGGGCCTTCACCGTCCGCGATGGAGCGATAACGCGAGTGATCGAATACACCACGAAGGAAGCTGCCCTCGAAGCCGCCGGCCTGTCGGAGTAGGCCGCTCTTGTCCTGGCGCCAGCCATCACGCCATCGGCGGTATTCGAGGCGTGGCGATCTCATTTCTGACCGTCCCCTGCGCACCCCGTAACCCATGGTCCGAGACAGGCGCTTAGTGGGGTAGGTGGACACCCTCAGCTTCATCCTGGTCGTCACGCTCGTGGTTGGGGTAATCAGCATTCTCTGCCTCCCCCAGTCCTGACCGGCGAGGTTCCTGGGCGCAGGTGGCAGGCTTGCGACTTCTCCCTTCCCCTGGAGATACTGCGTGGGCGATGTCGGAGGAGAACGTCGAGATCGTCAGGCGATGCATGGAGGCGTATCAGGCTGGCGAGATCACGGCTTCGGTCGTCGACGTCGATCCAGGGGTCGAGTTCGACATGACTTTTCGCCCAGAAGGGCGGATTTTCCGGGGGCACGACTGGCATTGCCGATTGCAATGCGCACCTGGACGGGGACATTCGAGGATTGGAGCTTTGAAGTCGAAGACGTCATCGACGCCGGGGATCAGGTTCTTGTCATTGTCCGTGAGTCTGGCCGCGGAAAGGGAAGCGGGGTCGAGGTTGAGGAGTTGGTATTCCAGCTCTTCCGACTTCGGCGTGGCAAGGTCGTTCACTTGGAAGCTGTACCTCGACCGAGCTGAGGCCCTCAAAGCCGTCGGGCTGTCGGAGTAGGTGATGTCGGAGGAGAACGTCGAGATCGTGCGGCGCTACTACGCGGCATGGAACTCGGGTGGCCTTGATGCCGCCCGGGCGTTCTGGAGCGACGATTTTGAGTGGCACGACGCCCCGGGCATGCCCGATAGCGGCGTCTATCGCGGGGCCGAGGCCGCCGCGGCGCACTTTCGAGACCTCAGCGAGGTGCTTGGAACGATGGAGGTTCATCTGGACCGCCTGTTGCCTGTGGGCGATGAGGTCTTTGTCCTGCTCCACGTGCATCTCGATGCCCCGCGGGGCGACCTCGCGCTGGACGGCCCGATCTTCGAGACGGTCCGCCTCAAGGACGGCAAGATCTCCCGCATTCGCCTGTTCCTCGATGAACAGACAGCCCTCGAAGCCGCCGGGCTGTCGGAGTAGGCCGCTCGCGACCTGGCGCGCGCCGTCACGCCCTCTGCGGTCGTACGCAGCGAGACTCATGCGGTTCGACCCTCCCCCGGGCTAAGTAGTCGCCTCGGAGGGAAGTCGGGTGCTCGACACCGATGCGAACTCCTGCGGAGAAGCCGATAGTCGTCTCAGTCCCACGCGCTTTGGTCCATTCGTGGGCGAGATGGAGGATTAGACGATGATGCGGCACTTGCGCATGATGTGGGTTTGCGGGGCGCTGATGGTCCTTGCCGTAGTGCTCGCCATCACCGGAGCGGGCGCGGTCGTGTTGCTTGCACCGCTGGCCTGCGTGGCGATGATGGGCATGATGGTTTGGATGATGGTTGGAATGGGTCGGCGTCACCGGCGTCACTAGGATCGCCCCGGTCAGGTCGCGATCTGGATTGGCCGGCGGATCTTCGCGTCGATGTCGGCGATCACCGCCTTGCTGCAGGCCCGGAGCTCGTTCAGGCTCATTGCGTCGAGGTCCGAGCTGTCGGACTCCAAGCCTCCGGCCGTTCTCTTCAACTCGACGAAGCGAGTGTCGGCATTCATCGAAGCCGCCACAATGCTGACCTCAAGAGATCGATCTCGAGCAGTTCGCGCCACCATCCTCGCGGTCTCCTCGGTGCCGGCGCCGCTCCGCGAGCGAGTGAACGAGTCCCCCGACGCGGGGGCGTCATCGGCCTCGCCAGGGACGGATTTGGCGAAGTCCGTCTCTTGAAACGCCTCGAGCCTCTCCCGCAGCGCAAGCTTGATCAGACCGGAGACGCTGCGACCGTCCTGGTCGGCGAGCTCCCTGACCTCAGCCGCGAACGATGGCGAGACCCAACTCTGAAGAACTCTCCCCTGGTGATTTGGTTGCCATCAACCGCTCCTCTTGCACCGGACCTATCAGGCTGATGGCATAACCCGAACTGCTAGGCCATTGTGTTTGTCTAGGCGATTCTATTAGGCGCGGCGGCGATTCGGGGACCCATCCGGGACCCGTTTACTTGTAACCCCGCTACGGCAGGTCAATATCCGAGGGCGAACTTCGCGTCCTCGGACATCATCTCCGGGGACCAGGGCGGGTCGAAGACCATCTTCGGGTGGACCTTGTTGATGCCCTGCAGCTGGCCGACGAACTCGCGCATCTGCTCCGAGACCTGCGGCCCGATCGGGCAGGCGGGCGTCGTCAGCGTGAAGGTGATGTAGACCTCGTCGTTCTCGATCTCGATGTCGTAGACGAGACCGAGTGAGACGAAGTCGAGGCCGAGCTCGGGGTCGATGACCTCCTCGAGGGCCTCGTAGATGTCGTCTTCGGTTGCGGTTCCTGTCGCCATCTTCAGCCTCCTGCCACCCAGTTGCCACCGCGGTCGCGCTCGAGCACGTTGCGCGGGTCCCCAGCGTAGTCGGGATTCGGGCGGGCCTCGGTCTGGGACCCTTCCGGACCCTGAGCCGGCGCGAGACCCACCTTCACGACCGCCCACTCTCCGGGCCGCTCCTCGGCGAGCAACCATGTGGCGTCCGGATGCTCGGTCGCCAACCGGTCTCGCTCGCTCTGTGCCTGCTCGCGATCCATCACAGGCAAGGATAGGCACGTGGAGCAGTGGACTGTCCTGGATGGTGCTCGCGTGGCGACCACTGGGCAGGACGGTCGTGGGCCGTGGCGCAGTGCCGGCCTGAGTAGCCTTGCGGGCCGTGCTCTTCCTGGTCGTGATCTTCATCCTCGTGCCGATCGCCGAGCTCTACGTGATCATCCAGGTGGGCAACGCGATCGGGCTGGTACCCACCCTGGTGCTCCTCCTCGTCGACGCGCTGCTCGGCTCGCTTCTGCTGCGCCACCAGGGACGGGCGGCCTGGATCCGGTTCAACCGGGCGCTGGCGGAGGGGCGGGTCCCGCACAAGGAGGTCTTCGACGGGGTCCTGGTGATCATGGGCGGCGCGCTGCTGCTCACGCCCGGGTTCCTGACCGACATCGTCGGGCTGATCTTCCTGATCCCCCCGACGCGCGCGTTGATCAGGGCATTCTCGGCGCGATTCGTGCGACGCCGCCTGGCCCTGGGTGGCGCCGTCTGGAGCTTCGGGACGCCACGACGCGCACCGGGACCCCGTCCCGCGCCGAGTGGCCCGTCGGCGTCCGACCGCCGGCCCGGCCCCGAAGACCCCTTCAGCTGGGAGGAGCCGCCGGTGCCGCCCCGGCGAACCGGGCCCCGTCCAGACGACATCGAGGGAACCGGCCAGGAGATCCGCGACGAGGACGAGCTTCCGCCGGGCAGGGAGCCCTTCGGCGGATGAACGACGTGGTCCGGGATTTCTTCGTCTGCGGCTTCGGCGATCTCCCTGCCGGGCTCGGTGGGCTGGCCTGGGACTTCGGCCAGCCCGGCGCCCTGTTGCTCGTCGAGCGGGATGCGCGGCCGGCGTCCTTCGCGCTCGAGGAGGGAGGGGACGCCCTAACCCTCGAGATCACCGCGGACGACTCGACGGTCAACGCGACCCTCAGCCCGCGGACCGCCGAGATCGCCCTCGATGACGGCTCGGGCCTGACGGCCGTCGTCTGCGTCGCCGACGTGAGCCCCAGGGGCGCCTCGGGGACGGTCCAGTGCCCCGGGCAGCTCAGCCGCTGGAGCTCGAATCCCGTCGAGGGTGCCGGGACCTTCCGTCACCTGGCGATCGATGGCGGCGAGGAGTCCCTGCTCGTCGCCGTCGCGCGCGGCGAGCCGGGCGCCGACCACGGCGAGGAGCGGACCGCGGGCTGGCTCATACGCGGCGAGGAGGAGAGCCCGTTCGAGGACTCCTTCGTATCCACCCAGTACGGCGCGAACGACGACCCGACCCGCTTCGGCCTCGAGCTCTGGCCCGAGGATTCCGAGCGGGCGAGCCGGGCAGCCGCAATGAGGGCCTCGGCCTCTTCGCTGGGCGGCACCAGGATCGGCAATGCGTGGGCGGGCCTCTTCGGCTGCCATACGGACGGAAGCGAGGGAATCGGGAGCTACCTGCTCTGGCGGGCATGAGCGAACCCGATCGGATCACCACCGTGATCTCGGACTTCGGCGGCGTCCTGACGACGCCTCTCATCCAGTCCTTCGCCGCCGTCCAGGACCAGACCGGGGTCCCGTTCGAGGAGCTGGCCAAGGCGATGGCCGCAATTCAGGAAGAGGAGGGCCGGCACCCGCTCTTCGAGCTCGAGACGGGGCGCATCAGTGAGGCCGACTTCCTGCGCAGGCTCGGCGACCGGCTCGAGCCCGTGCTCGGCCATCGGCCGGAGCTTCACCGCTTCCGCGAGATCTACTTCGATGCCCTGGATCCGAACGAGCCGATGATCGAGCTGATGCGGGAGGCGAAGGGCCGCGGCTACCGCATGGGACTGCTCACCAACAACGTGCGCGAATGGGAGCCGCTCTGGCGGACGATGCTGCCGGTCGACGAGATCTTCGAGGTGGTGGTCGACTCGGGATTCGTCGGCTGCCGCAAGCCGGATCGAGAGATCTACGACCTGACCCTGGCGCGCATGGGTGGCCCCGCCGCCCAGGAATGCCTGTTCATCGACGACACCGACGTCAACTGCGACGCCGCCCGGGAGCTCGGCATGTCCGCCGTTCACTACCGGCACAACGAGCAGGCGATCGCCGAGATCCGCAGCGCGCTCGACCTCTGACCTACCTGGTTTAGGCCAGCGTCCAGTCGTCCAGACCCCGACCAGGGCTCAGTCGGCCGCCCCCGCCGGCCGATCCATGAGGCGTGTACGAGCAGGATGGGATCACCCCTGGGCAATCGGAGAGCACGGGAGCGCCCAAGGTCTCCCGTAGGTGGGTCGGCGACACCAGCTCCACGGCGTCCACAGCGGATGCCGGCCCTGAGGGGAAGCGCGAATACCGGCCCGACCCCGCCTGGGACAAGCTCCTCCTGATCGTCGGGGCGATCGTGGTGGTAGTCGCGCTGCTGGTGGTGCCCGGGCTTCTCAACCGGGGTGGGCAGAATCCGGTCGCGGCGGCCGCGGAGGCGACCGGCAATGTGCCCGGCGTCCGGATCACCTTCACGGGGCGCTCTCAGGGTTCGGCGGCGATGACCATGCGCGGAAGGGGAGTGCTGAACGGCGAGACCAACAGCGCCTCGATCGCGATGAGCGCGTCCGGCTCGACCGTGGCCGGCACAGAGAGCTTCTCGCTGGAGGAGATCGTGGCGGGCGGAGACGTCTACCTGCGCTCACCCGAGCTGGGGAGTGCCTTCGGCGACTCGGCGAAATGGCTCCTGATGCGCTCGGAGGTATTCGGAGATCTCCTGCAGAGCAACGCCAGCGGCACCGGCATGTCGGCCAGCCCGACGCAGCAGCTCGGGGCGCTCGAGGACGCCAGCTACCAGGTCGACGAGCTCGGGCGGGAGCGGGTCAACGGCGTGATCACGACGCACTATGCGGCGCTGCTCGACCTGGACAAGGTCACCGAGCAGCTGAAGAGCGAGGTCTCCGGAGAGTTCGGCGACCTGATCGAGCGATCGATGGATCAGGTCTCGAGCGCCACCGCCGACGTCTGGATCGACGTGGACGGGCTCATCCGTCGCGAGGCCTCGAGCTCGACGATGGGCTCTCTCGGGACGTTCACCATGACCATGGACTTCAGCCACTACGGCATCCGCCCGAACATCCAGGCTCCGCCGGCGTCGCAGGTCTACGACGTCACGCCGC